>CBHCMF010000107.1:0-15289 GCA_965974465.1 uncultured Noviherbaspirillum sp. | reverse complement strand
ATCGGCAGGTGATCCATGGACCTTAAAGTGGGCTCCATGGGTGACGCTGGCAGCAATGCGCGTCGTCAAACACGTCGGCCGCGGCACGCGTGAGACACATTCGCTCATCGGCCGCTGCAACAGCAAGACACTCGCGTCACTGCTGAGCTCCCTGTCATCGAACGACGCCTCGATCGTGCGGCGTCCTACCTTGCCCATCACGAGAAAGAAAATCTGCCTCTTCTTCCGTCATGAACTGTAACACTAGCTCTTGAGGGGATTCCATCTCGAATCGGGTGTTTTCGGATTCGGTTTGGTCACAATTGGGAGTGGCGTGTTAGCGGGCGCCTCCCAATTCAATATTCGCGCAGCCAACGCCTCTCGCTGCTTGCCGCTTTACTCAATCGCATTTGCTTCTTTGGGCGCATGACGCGCGGCTTCTTTTCTTCCTCGCCGCTTAACGATGCAGCCTGAGCATTTGCGGTTAAAGGAATATTGCCCTGCATCGCAATGGACGCAGTAATGACCAGTAGAGGAAAACGACGCAAAAGCGAAATCACTGCTAAGCAATCAAGCAAGCGCCAGAGTACTGGACTTGCGCAGAAATGGAGAAATGCTGCTAACCAAAAGTTGGCAAAACAATACTGAATAGAAGGGATGCTGGACTGACTGCTTCTGGCCGCAGGCCGCCCTTGCCGGAATCGTGTCGCCGGCCGTTATCGGCCACCTTCTAGACCTTAGCTATTCATGGCGACATGCAGGACGCGCCCCAACCCCGTCATTTGCCCCCCCTTACAGCGGTCAACAGCCTTTAGCGCGAAATAATTAAGCGCAGTCCCAAGGCGACAAAGACAGTGCCGGCAATGCGGTCAAGGATCACGCCTGCTTTCGGTTTGGAATTGAGCCATTGCCCGATTGATCCGGAGAAGTATCCAAGCAGTCCAAACAGCACAGCGGCTTGTGCAGTGAAGGTCACGCCTAAAGCCGCCATTTGCCAACCGACGTGGCCATTGGCCGGGATGATGAACTGGGGGAGGAACGACAGAAAGAACAAGACTACCTTGGGATTGATGGCGTTGGCAAAGACTCCTTTGAAGAATAGTCTGCTCAGCCCTTGCTCGTCAGCTTCGACCGTCTCAACCTTGGCACCGCCACGACTGCGCAACGCATTCACACCTAACCAGATGAGATAGAGGCCGCCCGCTACCTTCAGCGCGGTAAATGCCGCTGGCGAGGCCGCAATCATTGCGCTCACGCCGACAACAGCAAGTATCGTATGGCTCAGGCAACCTAGAGCGCAACCCAATCCGAAGACAATGCCTTGTTTGCGCCCCTTGGAGATTCCCATGCCAAGAACCATCAAATTGTCAGGACCTGGAGATGCAGTAATCAGAATGGCGGCAATAAGAAAGCCGAAGAATTGCGTAAAGGTCAGCATGGCGAAGCACCGATAAAAAACAAGACGCACAGTATAACTGCCAGCGCCATCTAAAGGCCCGGCCTGCCGGAATGATGCATTGTCCGCTTTTGGCCCAGGCTGTGTAAAAACGTGCGAAGTGCGAAAAGACATCACGACATGTAGAGGTGCGTCTTCACTTTCCTCGCATAGATTGTGCTTTGCTAAGTGAAGGAACACGTTTTTACACGGTCTGGGCCGAACTCGGTCCTTCAGCCATGTGACAAGTCATCATGAAATGACACGTCTAGCAAGATCAAATCTGACTCACTCAACGTACCTATTTTTACATTGAGAGTAAGGAAACCCCTCCTTGGAAAAAGCCATTTACAGCATCAGCATTGTCATCAAAGAGGATCTTGATTCTTCATTGTCGAGCTCGTGGGTTTACACAGAGATAGAAAAGTTTCAAAAGTCATTCACGCTGAAAAAGGGCGATGAATGCTATGTACTGACCGCGCCGGAATGGAAATGGGAGGACGCAAAAGATGGGGCATTTACTCTTGTGCCGATTTTCTGCCCACGCAAAGGAGCCGGATGGGCAGATCCCAGCGTATTGAAGAACTGATTGGAGACCGAACTGAAATCCGCTTACTTTCCCACAAAAACTGTGGCTAAGTCTGTGGATAAAGCAGTGTATTGATTATAAGTATTTGATGTACAAGGAAATATTTCTGCTGATCAAAATCAATGCACTGCCCCTCTCGATATATGGACGCCTTGCGCAGGTCCTGCACCAGAGTTAGCTGGAAGAGCGTTTGGCGAACTCCATACGCTGCAAGGAAAAAGCAGCTTCATAAAGAATATCTGCAACGAAATCAATTTCCGACTCAGTGATGATTAGCGGCGGTAAAAGCCGCACGGTTGCACCATGTCGTCCGCCCAATTCAAGTATCAAGCCGTGCCGTAAGCAAGCTTGCTGGAAGCGTTTTGCTTGTGCTCCGTCTGCGGGAGAATGTCCTTGCGCGTCACTTGGTCTAGACGGATCAACGATTTCCATGCCCAGCATTAGGCCTTTGCCGCGTACGTCGCCAATCCATGTGAATTCGTTTTTGAGCTTCAATAGATGGTCGCGCAGACGGGCACCTGCAACTGATACGTGCTCGGTGACATGTTCTGTTTTCATGAAACGCAATACGGCAGTTCCCGCGGCCATTGCCAGTTGATTGCCGCGGAACGTGCCGGCATGGGCACCGGGCTGCCAGAGATCCAGATCGCGGTGGTATACCACGACGGATAAAGGTAGACCGCCGCCGATTGCCTTGGATAAGGTGATGACATCGGGCTGGATACCTGCATGCTCGAATGCGAACATTCTTCCAGTGCGCCCGATGCCGCACTGGATTTCGTCGGTGATCAAGGGGATTTTCCGTTCCTGCGTGATGCGTCGGATGCCTTGCAGCCAACGCTCCGGCGCTGCTATCACGCCTCCCTCGCCTTGCACGGGTTCGAGGATCATCGCGGCTGGCGGTGTGATTCCGCTTTCAGGATCGCTTAGGAGATGTTCGAGGTAATGCAGGTTGAGATCGATGCCTTGTTCTCCTCCGGCGCCAAATGGGCACCGGTAATCATGGGGGTAAGGCAGCATGTGAGCGCCAGATAACAAGCTTCCGAGCGTGCTCTTGGGGGCTAGATTACCGCTGATGGACATCGTGCCCAATGTCATGCCGTGATAGGCGCCCTGGAAGGCGAGGAAGTTCTGTCGTCCGGTGGCGGTCCGGGTCAGTTTGAGTGCTGCCTCGACGGCGTCGGCGCCTGTCGGGCCGCAGAATTGGATGCGTGCATTGTCGGCAAATTGTGCCGGCAGGATGCTGAAAATCTCTTGCACGAAGGCGTCTTTGACAGGCGTGGTCAAATCCAGCGTATGCATGGGCAAACCGGACGATAGCGCGTCGCTGATTGCTTTGACGATGACCGGATGATTGTGTCCCAGCGCGAGGGTGCCTGCACCCGCAAGGCAGTCGATGAATACCTGACCACGACTGTCTTGGACGTAGATTCCGTGAGCGCGCTCCAAGACCAGTGGAATGCGGCGGGGATAGCTGCGGGCATTCGACTCCTGCCGGCTCTGACGCTCCAGCAACGGTGTGCTGTCGAGGCAGTATCGTTCCACTAAGCCGGTATGCTGCTGTCGCAGGTGCTCTGCTACATCCAAAGATTTGTTAGGCGCATTCATTGCTGGAACCTTTCTGTTTTTCTTCAGGAGATGATGTCAGCTTTGGTATTGGCCGATGCGCCGGATAAGCGCATCGGCGAGCGTTTGCTACAGGTCGTAGCGCACAGCGACACCAATCGTTCTAGGCGCACCAACGTCTAAGATCGTGTCGGACTGGTTGTTCGTGATGTACTTCTTGTCGAACAAGTTTTTGACATAGGCGTTGAAGCTGGCGCCGCCAATTTTGTAGCCGGCCGTCACGTTCACCAGCGTGGCGCTGTCGCTGCGACGCACGTCCGTTACCTGGCCGCTGGCATTGGTGATGTATTGAGAAGGGCTACCCTGTTGATAGACCACATCAAGATTGACGGTAAACCGATTTTCGAAGCGGTAGGTGCCGCCCAGGCTCAGCTTGAGTTTGGGTGCGTAGAGAAAAGATTGGCCGCTCAGATTTTCGCCGTCGGTCGTGACAAAATCGATGTACCTGGTCTTACCGTATGCGGCACTTGCGCTTAAGCGAAACGCACGCGTCACGTCATAGTCGCCCCACAGTTCCAGCCCCTTCATGCGGCTGCGCGCAGCGTTGGAAACTTGCAGATCGCCGTTGACATCCTCGCGGGATACTTGTTGATCTTTCCAGTTGGTGTAATACAAATTGGCATAAGTGCGCAGCTTCTTGTCCAACCAACTACCGCGATACGACAGCTCATAGTTGGTGGTGTATTCCGGGTCATAAGGAACATGGCTGGTGCCTGCTCTGACGTTGACACCGCCGCTGCGATAGCCGCGCTGCACGACCGCACCGATGAGTTGATCTTGCGCAAGCTGATAGCTTAGGCCGACTTTCGGCAGGACAGCACTGAAGTCCTTGGACTGTACGCTAGAGGAAGTGCTCGCAAAATCATCTTCGAACACGGTGGTATTGCGTTCACGGTCGTAACGCAGGCCGGCGATCATTTGCCAGCGCGGCAGGAAATCCCAATTCACTTCGCCGAAGATGGCACGATTGGTGATGCGGGTATTACCGAGCACGCTTCCAAACGGTGTGCCGCTGAAGTCCAGCCTGTCATTCAGATTGTTCTTGGTTCTGCCGTAATAGAGACCCATCTGGCCTCGCAAGGTAGCTGCCTTGTACCCCAATCGGACTTCCTGATTGAACAATCTGTTTTTGTGCACGCGGATGACTTCGTCCGTGGAAGTTGCCTCTTGGTCGAAGTCCAGTAGCGCATCGTAAGTCCCCTCTGAGCCGGAAGTAATGCTGGTCAGTGTCCAGGCATCGTTCAAGTAGTAATCCAGCTTGGCTGTCGCTGTATTCTGCTCGATCTCGTCGAATTCCTCGGTGTTGTAATTCACCTGGTAATACCTCGGCCGGCCGTTATCGGCATTGACCGCCTGAATGCCGCGACGATGTTTGGTGTGCGCGAGCGTGAGCAGGATATCCAGTTTGTCCATAGGCTGGATCAGCAGTTTGCCGCGCATATTTACATTGTGTAGAGGATTAGCATCCTTATCCAAGGCCTCATTGTGGATGTAACCGTCGGCATCCTGAACATCGACTGCGAAGCGGCCTGCGACTTTGCCCGGCACGATGCCGCCGCCGACTGCCAGCGATGCGCCACGTTCGCCGTAAGAGCCGACATTGGTCTGCGCAGCAAAACTGGGCTTATAGGTCGGGTTCTTGGTTTGGAGAATGACAGAGCCAGCCAGGGCATTGCGCCCCTGGTTCGTCGATTGCGGCCCGCGATACACCTCCACTTGCTCCACGTCCCACAGTGGCAGAGGGCTTAGGGTCAGCATGCGATGAGGTTGCAGCGCGCCATCGACATAGACGGAAACGGCGCCGTTGGTTGTGGCGGGTCCTTGGTCGTCGAAACCGGAAACCGGTACGCCGCGGATCCCCCAGTTTTCGTTGCCCGACTGCGTATAGACGCCTGGCGTGCGGGCCATGATGTCGGTGAGCGTGGTATCGCCGTGCTCGCGGATATCTTTAGCAGTCGTGACGACGACGCTCGATAACGTATCTTCCAGCTTGCGCTCGATCTTCTCGCCCTTGACCACGATCGCATTCAGTACAGTCTCGTCTGCGGCGGCAGTGCCGGAAAGCGATGCCAGCAAAGCCGAACTGACTGCCATCACCAATTTTTTCTTTTTGAACTTCACTGTATTCATACAGCAGTCACTCCCTTAAACAAAAATCAGACCTCACTTCGGCACGCCTCTTTGCTCTTGCGCCAAGACTCGTTGCATTCACTGCATCTTACCGACATTCATTCAACATGTAAATATTAATGATAATTGTTCTCATTTACGTTTACATTTCTATTTGAGTTCCATTATCATAAAAATGTAGCCACATAGGCAACCTCCTCGCAGGCATTGGCGTGCCGGCAAGTGTTTTCATTTCCATATGCCGGCCAATCAAAAGAAGGAATAACAACCCATGCAGCATTTCCATCCAGGTCTGGCCGAAGCTTTTAATCCCCTTCCCGCGTCAGCTGCGCAGACGTCTTCCTCACTCAATCCGACGCATGAGGGAACAGGCATGCCCGTCATCGTTACCGCGCAGCATGCGGAGTCGATTCATGCGATTGATGACGACCGGAAGCAAAGCTTGATCGAGACGCTCCAGCGTATTGGCGCGGTTTTATTTCGTGGCTTCCGTGTCGCCAGTCCAGTCGACTTTAAGAAATTCGCTGCCAGTTTTGGCCTGCCGCTGGCCAGTTACGAATTTGGCTCGACACCGCGTAGCAAGGTTTTCCCGGGCATTTACAGTTCGACAGAATATCCGGCGCACCAAAGCATTCCTTTACACAACGAACAGTCGTATACGAGACAGTGGCCGTCGCGTATCTGGTTCCATTGCATGAAGCCGAGTGTCACTGGTGGCGAGACGCCGATCGCCGATAGCCGTTTGGTATTCCAGCGCATTCCAGAGGCATTGCGCGAAGAGTTCGCGCGCAAGGAACTGTTGTATGTGCGCAATTACAGCGCCGCATTGGATCTCCCCTGGCAACAGGTGTTCAACACGGAAGAGCGCGCAGAGGTGGAACGTTATTGCACGGCGCAAGGCATCGAGTACGAATGGAAAGCCGACGGTGAATTGCGCACGCGTCAGCGCTGCCAAGCGGTGCTACAGCGTCCCGTGACGGGGGAATGGGTATGGTTCAACCAGGCCCATTTGTTCCATATTTCCAGTGTCGAAACGGAAGCGCGCAACAGCATGTTGCAGGTACTCGGTGAAGAAAACTTGCCGCGCAACGTCTATTTTGGTGACGGTTCACCAATCGCCGATGCGCAACTCGACACGATCCGCGCTGTATATCGCGATACCGCTGTGGCGTTCCCGTGGCAAGCAGGCGATGTGCTGATGTTGGACAACTATCTCGTGGCGCATGGCCGCAATCCCTTCACTGGCGATAGAAAAGTCATCGTCGCCATGGCTTGATTCTTCTGTCTTGCATCGATCTGCTATGACTGCTTCTTCTGAGTTTCATTATTTTGTTGATTTGTTGGAGGCCAATGCGCAGCGCTTTGGCGACAAGGCGGCTGTTCATTTCCTTGCCGATGGTCGCGCTATCAGCGACACGGTGACATTCGGCCAGCTGCATGAACGCGCCCAGACGTTCGCTTCAACGCTGCAGCACCGTTACGTCCCGCAAGCGCGGGTATTGCTGATGCTCCCGACCGGTATCGATTATGTGCAGACATTCTGCGCCTGCCTTTATGCCGACCTGATTGCGGTACCGATGTTTCCGCCGCCGTCACGCAAGCCGCGGCATCTCGACCGGGTCCGCAATGTCGTAGCCGATGCGGCTCCCAGTCTGATCCTGTGCGAAGCGCCCATGCACGAGGTATTGCGTGAGTTAGTCGATGCACTGCATATCGAAACCGATATTTTGACCGTGGAAGACTTGCGGCTGGCACAACCGGCGGCCGCAAGTTGGCAGCGGCCTGCCTCCGATGGAAATGCCGTAGCGTTTCTGCAGTACACCTCAGGTTCCACCGGCACGCCCAAGGGTGTCATGGTCAGACATCGCAATCTACTCGCCAATCTTGAACTGATGCGGCACGCCTATGGCTTTGATGAGCAGGACCGCATGGTCAACTGGCTGCCGCTGTATCACGACATGGGTTTGATCGGCGGATTGCTGGAGCCGATCTACAGCGGCATGACTTGCTACCTGATGTCTTCGCAAACTTTTGTCAAGGCGCCATGGCTGTGGCTGCAGGCGCTGAGCCAGTATCGCGGTACGGCGAGCTTCGCACCGAACTTCGCTTATGGCTTGTGCAATCGCACAGTGGACGACGACATGATCCGGCAGTTTGACTTGCGTCATTGGGCGCACGCCATCAATGGTGCCGAACCAATTCATGCAAGCACGATGAGCGAATTTTGCGAGCGCTTTGCGGTAGCGGGATTCCGGCCCGAGGCGCTTAGCCCCGGGTACGGTCAGGCGGAGGCAACGTTGTGCGTCAGTGCGACACCCCGTGCCGCGTTGCCGGTGACGGTCCGTATCGATAAAGCGGCGTTGCAAGAGGGACGCGTTGTTCTGACGGATAAGGCCGCAGACGCTGCTGAGTTTGTCGCCTGCGGCTATCCGCAGCCTGGGCATCGGGTGGCGATTGTGCATCCACAGACCTTTGCGCATTGCGCAGAGAATGAGATCGGTGAGATCTGGCTCAGCGGGCCGAGTAATGCCGATACCTATTGGCAAAAGCCCGAGGCCAGCCAACACACCTTCCACGCACATGCGACCGGTGACGATACGCGGTATCTGCGCTCAGGGGATCTGGGATTTTTCTACCAAGGACAGCTCGTCGTTTGCGGGCGCTTGAAGGATTTGATTATCCTGAATGGACGCAATCTCTATCCGAACGATATCGAATTCGCGATCACCAACACCGAACCCGGGATACGCGCAGGCCGCATTGCCGCCTTTTCCGTTACGGATGTTTACCATGGCCGCGAAAAACTGGTGGTGGTCGCTGAGCCGCATCGTAAATTCGTCGATGCCGCGCACCATGCGAAGCTGTTCGCCGGGATGCAGCAAGCGGTGCATGAAGCTGCCGATTGCGCGATTGATTGCATCGTGCTGATCGAGGCTGGCACGATCCCAATGACCACCAGTGGGAAAATCAGCCGCAGCAGCGCCCGGCAACAATATCTGAACAATACGCTCAGCATGATCGCCACCAGCGCCGCGTCTGCCGTGGAGGCGTCCGAGGAGATGCCGGTCACAGCCGATATGCTACGCACCCATGTGGCGAAGGGGAACGATGTCCTAGCGCTCTGCCTGACTTATCTTGGGCAGTGCATCCGCCGCTTACGTCCGGATGCACGGATTGATGCCGATGCTTCTTTGATTGCCCTCGGTCTGGACTCGATTTCCATTAGCGCCTTGCACGGCATGCTGCGCATGGAGCTGGGGTGGAGCCCCCTGCTGGTGCAGTTGTTCGGCGACCGTACCTTGGCTGCACTTGCGGCCGCCTTGCAGCAGCAGTTAACACAGCCGGCATCGGACGTATCGATGGCGATTGTTGCGTGCAAGGAGCGCCGCATTGCGCGGCAATCGTATGCGCAGCGACGTCTGTGGTTCCTGAATCAGCTTGATCCCAAGAGCTGCCAGCACAATATCGCGGTTCGTATCGGCTTGCGCGGCGCCCTCGACATACCGGCACTTGAGCGCAGTCTGCTTGCACTCGTGGCGCGGCATGCGGTTCTGCACACACGTTACCGCAATGGCACACAAGGGGCGGAACAGATTATCGAGCCGGTGTTTGCACCGAGCTTGCATCAGTATGACTTTTCCCCGCTTCCCGCCGATATACAACGCCAGTATCTCGCCAACCAGTTGCACAACGAACGACACAAGCCTTTCGATCTCCAACATGGGCAGGTGTTGCGAGCACATTTGACAACGTGTGGTCCAGACAGCTACACGCTGCTGCTTGGCCTGCATCACATTGCTTTCGATGGCCGTTCGGCAGAAATCTTTCTTGACGAACTGAGCCGTTTTTACGAAACGTTCTGCCAGGGCCGTACCCCCAGCCTGCCCGATCTGGCGTTGCAATACAGTGATTTCGCAGAATGGGAGAACGAGCGTTTCACGCCCACATACATCGAGGAAACGCTCCGTTTCTGGCGCAGCTATTTGCACGACATGCCGCACACCATCACCTTCACGGGTGAGCCGGCTGTGGTGAGCGGGCCGTCCGCTGTGCAGTATCGGTTTGCTTTGCGCCACGCGCAATACAGTCACTTCGAGCAATTCTGCCGTAACCACAACCTTACCCTCTTCATGGGGCTGCTTACGCTGTACAGCCTTGTTGTTTACATGCAGAGCGGTCAAACACGCTTTATTGTCGGTACGGACGTGGCAGGCCGAACGCACCCGCAGCTTGATGGCTTAATCGGCTTTTTCATTAATCAGTTGCCGATCCGTTGTGATCTATCCGGCGATCCATCGCTGCGCGTCCTGTTCGAGCGGCTTGGTACCGACGCACAGCAGGCATATGCGCATCAGGAGATGCCATTTGACGTACTGGTTTCGGCTTTGGCGCCGCAACGCTCAAGCAGCCAGACGCCGCTGTTCCAGGTCAAGCTCAATTATCAGAAGGATCGCACCGGCGATTTTGCTCTGGGCGATGTGCGGGTCGAGGAGTTCCTTATCGAACAAGATATCGCCGGCTTCGATCTGGTACTCGATCTGACCCACGGCTTGGAAAGCATTGCTGCCAATTTGAAATACAACACCCAGATTTTTAGCGCAGGCGATGCCGTGCGTATTCAGCATCTATTGGAGAAGCTGCTGTCGGGATGTGATGCCCTTCTTGATCAACCCTTAAGTGTAATCCGCCGGCAAATGCAGGATTGGGATACGGCGCTGCAACTGGAATTGCAGAAGACGCAAACGGCCCACAGCCGTGCGCAACTCGCCTTTGTCAAACGCCGCGCGGTAAGCGCATAACAGGAAAACGCCATGACCATTCACGCACCAACTCCCCCCGCCCTTGGCGCGATGCGCCGCAAAGCCCTTACGGTGTCAGAGCAAACGCTGGTCACCGAACGCATGCTCGATCCAGAACGACCGCTGCCACTAGTCATCGAGCCTTCTGTTACCGGTATCAATCTGATCGATTGGGCCGGCAAGCATCGCGCCACGCTGGAGCAAAAGCTGCTGACGCATGGCGCCATCTTGTTCCGCAACTTCGGGCTGCAGGCGATCGAACAGTTCGAACAGGTGATCGCCGCATTGTCTCCAGGGGCGCTCGAATACCAATTCCGTGCTTCGCCGCGCACCCGGGTCGGCGGCAACATTTACACGTCGACCGATTATCCGGCGGATCAGATGATCTTTCCGCATAACGAGCATTCCTATTCGCCCAAATTTCCGCTGAAGCTGTTTTTCTACTGTCATCAGCCCTCGGACACGCGCGGCGAAACGCCGATCGGTTCGACACGTGAAGTGATGCAGCACATCCCTGCCGACATCCGGGAAAAATTTCGCGAGAAGAAAGTGCTTTACGTGCGCAATTACGGCGATGGCTTCGGTCTATCGTGGCCCACGGTGTTCCAGACCGAAGACCGCAGTGAAGTGGAAGCGTATTGCGCCTCGGTTGGTATCAACGTGGAATGGAAGCCCGGCAATCGACTGCGCACCACGCAGCAAGGTCCGGCCATCATGCGCCACCCGCGCACCGGCGAAGAAGTTTGGTTCAACCATGCGACGTTCTTTCACGTCAGCACCCTGCCGCCGTCCATCCGTGACTCGCTGTTGGCTAATTTTGGTGAATACGATTTGCCGACCAATACCTTCTATGGGGATGGCAGTCCGATTGAACCGGAGGTCCTGGAAATATTGCGCGCCGCTTATCTGCAGTCGCTGGTGATGTTCCCGTGGCAGCAAGGCGATGTGCTTTTCATTGACAACATGCTGTCTGTCCATGGCAGAGAACCGTTTACCGGCAAGCGCGCCATCCTGACCGGCATGGCGGAAGCACTGTACAGCAAAGATTTGGATCAATAACAAGGACCGATGAGATGACCGCCGTTACCGGATTCCGCCTCTCTCCGCAGCAAGCTGCCTGTTGGCGCTTGTCTCAGGAAGCCGCGACTTCCCCTTACCATGCTTGCCTGCAATTGCAAATCGATCGACCGCTCGATCTGGCGGTGCTGTCGAGCCGCTTTCAAATTCTATCGGCCCAGGAAGAAATTCTGCGCACTCGTCTGCAGTCGCTGCCCGGCATGCAGCTGCCGATCCAGCAGATTGAGGATAGCGCCCTGGCCGAACTGCACCACGAAGATTTATGTGACATGCCGGCGCCCATGCAGGAACAGCGCTTGCGTGAACACACTGCCTTGCCGCAATTCGGCATGGCCTTGCGTGCCACCGTGTCGCACATCGCAACAACCCGGTATGTCCTCACTTTGAGCGCATCGGCCTGCCATGCTGACCGCCGCAGCCTGCGCTTATTGGCCTCTCGTCTGCTCGCCGGCCTGTCGGATGGCGACAGCTTGCAATATGCCGATTATGCGGAATGGAAGAACAGCCTGCTGGAGTCCGATCTCCAGCATCCTGGCCTGGCATTCTGGCGCCAGCAGCAAGCCGATCCTCTTGCGCAGCCCTATCTGGGCCTCGAAGCCGCTGCCGGCACCGATGCTTTCCAACCTGCGTATGCCGAAGTACCGCTCTCTAGTGAGCAGAGCGCCGCACTTGCGCAGCTTGCCGATACCTTACATTGCTCGATGGCGGAACTACTGTCCGTTGGTTGGCTGGTTCTATTGTCACGTCTGAGCGGACAAGCCTCGCTGGAGGTTGCCTGCCTAGACGATGGTCGGGGAGAAGGACTTGACGATGCGATCGGGTTGTTCGAGCAGACCGTGCCGTTGCGCATGCACATTGACCCTGCCGCCTCACTGCGCACGCAATGGCAAACATGGTCAGCAACGTACCAGCAAGCATTGGGTTGGCGCGACTATAACGATGGCGGCGCCGCGCTAGACTATGCATTCGCCTTCCATCCGGAGGCGGCATTTCCAGCCTCAGAGGGGCACAAGCTCACCGTTCTGCATGAAAGCTGCATTACGCACCGCTTCAAGCTGCGCCTGGAATGCGAGTCCCCCCGAGGACAGTTGCGCTGCCGTTTTGCTTACGACCGTCACGTATTCAGCGAGGTGGCAATCGCTTGCGTTGCGGAACAATGGCAACTGCTGCTGCGCGGCCTTGCGCAAAATAACGATCAACCGATTGGTGGCATCGGTTTGGCCGGGGAGGTGCAACGTAAGCTGATTGCGCCGTTGGCGGCCATGCCGGCCATCGATACTGCCGACATCGTCACGCTGATCGAACGGCAAGTGCAGGCGCAGCCAAACGCCCCCGCTGTCGGGGACAACGACGCCATGCTCAGTTATGAGGACTTGAACCGGCAAGCCAATCGCTTGGCACGCTGGCTCGTCGCGCAGGGGGTGCAAGCGGGTGACATCGTCGGCATTCTGCTGCCGCGCTGCAATGACATGGTGGTTGCGATTTTGGCCGCGCTTAAGGCCGGGGCCGCCTATCTGCCGCTTGACCCCAGCTATCCAGCAGATCGGCTCGCCTATATGGTGGAAGATAGCGAGGTGCGCCATGTGATTGGGTACAGCAGCCTGTCCGGCTTGTTGCCCCGTATCTCGATCCCGCTTGATCATCTCAGCGATGCATTGATGGCGTTGTCGAGTGAGAATCTCGCCCTTTCGCTTGACCCGCAACAACCTGCTTATCTGATCTACACCTCAGGCTCGACCGGGCAACCGAAAGCGGTCGAAATCAGTCACCGTAACCTGAGCCATTCGACCCAGATCCGCATCGCCTATTATCCGACACCGGTACGCGCCTATTTGCTGCTGTCCTCCTTCGCGTTCGATAGTTCGGTCGCGGGCATTTTCTGGACGCTGGTCCAAGGCGGCAAGCTGGTATTACCGGCCAATGGAGAAGAGCTCGTACTCGACAAGCTGGGCCAATTAATCCAAATGCATGGCGTTAGTCACAGCCTGTCGCTGCCCTCGCTGTATGCGGCCCTACTCGACCATGTTCCTGTGCAACAGTTGGCAAGTCTGGATACCTGGATCGTCGCGGGTGAGGCGTGCAAAACATCGGTGGTGCGCCAGCACCATGACAAATTGCCCCAGGTTCGTCTGGTCAACGAATACGGCCCGACTGAGGCAACGGTGTGGGCGACAGCCGAAGTGCTCGATACGGTCGATAACGACATTAGTATTGGCCGCCCTATTCCGACCATGTCCCTCTGGTTGCTGAATGAACACGGGGCCCCCGCTGCGCTCGGGGAACCGGGCGAAATCCATTTGGGCGGTCCGCAGCTTGCCCGTGGTTACCGCGGCAAGCCACAACAAACAGCGGAAGCCTTCATCATCCATCCTGCCGCAGCCAACGGCGAGCGTATCTATAAAACTGGGGACTTGGCGCGGTGGGGCTTGGACGGCAGATTGCGCTTTTTGGGGCGGCGTGATCATCAAGTCAAGATACGTGGCTACCGCGTCGAACTCAGCGAAATCGAACGTCAGCTGCTGACGCACGGCGACATCGGCGAAGCCGTGGTGGTCGCGCAGGACCATGGCGGCGACAAGCGGCTGGTTGCGTATGTCACCGGCAGCCACGGCTATCCCCCGGCGGCCGGCGCGCTACGCGATTATCTGGCAGAACGCTTGCCAGCGTACATGCTGCCTAGCGCATTCGTTGTCATAGACAAGTTCCCACGCACGCCAAATGGCAAGCTGGATTTGCATGCTTTGCCCGATCCCGATACCAGCGCGCAGCAACGTTTGCAGTATGTCGCGCCGCGCAATGACATCGAGGCACAACTGGCACAAGTGTGCGCCGAGGTGCTGCGTCTGCCGCAGGTTGGCGTATTGGACAATTTTTTCCAGATTGGTGGCGATTCGATTCTGAGCCTGCAAGTTGTGACGCGCGCAGACCGTCGCGGCATCCGCTTGACGGCCAAGCAGATTTTCGAGCAGCAGACCATCGAAAAAATCGCCCAGGTCGCCGAGTGGCAAGCCGTTTCCCACTACATGGCAGATATCGGTTGGATGCACAGCGTGACCGACCAGGGAAGTAATGCACTACAGCTTGCGGCGGAACGCTATCGTATGGAAATCGATGAAGTGATTGCCGCCGTGCTGAGCCGGTCTTTGCTTGCGTCGTCAGGAACCCTCAGATTGCTGCGCATCCGCGCCGGCAGCGGCGAAGCGAATGCGGACTCGTTCCAGTATGGAACCCGACATGCGTTTGTCTGCGATATCAACGAATGGACATCCCTGTTGCAGTCCGCCAAGGCGGCATTGCGCCAAGGCGCTGATTTTGGTGACGCGGCACCGGAGGTGAGCATAGAAGTGCGCTCCAGCGCTCTTCCCCAGGATGCCCTCTACCGGGCACAAGCACCACTGCAATTGACGGTGACTGTTATGCCCCATGCATTGACGCTTTCCTGGTCAGCCGATAGCCGCCACACCACGGTAGAACGCTTGCAACAGGTGGCTACCCGTTTCGCCCAACACTTGACTGCGCTTGCCGAACACTGCGCGACGGCGAGCGACATGGGCCTGTCCGCCGCCGATTTTCCGACTGCGGGTCTGGATCAGGATGCACTTGCCAATTTGCTGTCCGAGCTGGACGAACTTCAATAAAGGAATGCCCCTAGGA
>CBHCMF010000106.1:0-15646 GCA_965974465.1 uncultured Noviherbaspirillum sp. | reverse complement strand
GTTTTCACCGCCCAAGGCGACAGTTGCCAGTTGGCCGGACGCGGATGCTTATCATGACGGGCCAGCTCGGCCAGTTCTTCGGCATATTGCTGTTCGGCGTGCTGGCGCAGCACCGCGTTCAGATTGACATTCACAGCGGTATCTCCTTAATAACTGTTTGTTTTGCCTGGGCCAGGACAACGATCTGCCGGGCCCGATTGAATATACGATCCTGCCCACCCTGGCCTTCGCCCAGCTTAGCCGCATAGATGTCCACCAGCGGCGCGAGCTTCTGCAAGTCGGCGTCCGCGGCGCGCAAGATCGCCAGTTCGACCATGTCAGCAAGGTCGCCCCGTTGCATCAGCTCTTCGGGCGAGCGCTTCCCGCCATCGTCGGCCAACACAGTGCGAGAGAGCGTTTCAACGAGCACACTTGGCCACGGGCCGTGCAACTCGCGCAGACACCATAGCGCCGTGCTGACATGACCGAGTTGTAGCTCGCGGCACAGCAACGCAGCGCGTGCATCAGGGGTAAGTATCGGCCAGAGTCTGTCCTGAAAAGGCGTCAGCGATGCATTGGTGTCCATGGATCGGTTGAGCAGCACGACGCTCCAGTGCGCATCGGCATAACGGCAGCTTGCTTCGGCACAGCCGATCAACAGAGCGTCGGCCCATTCGTCTGCTTCCATCAGCGGCACTAGTACCTCGGGCTCTGCACCGGCCTGTTCCGTCCAGTATGCCGGTGGCACCATGGCGACCAACTGACGCAGCCAGAACGCACGCTTGCCTTGGCCTGTAGTCGGGTTGGCGATAATGCCATCGCGCTCCCAATCCTTAGGAAGCGCCTGCGGAATCTCCACGACCAGCGTCGGTCCCATTTTTCCGCCGAGCAGAGAACTCATTTTCGCCATCATGCCCTGCGGCTTGGCTGCCGCCTGCCAACGCACACAGGCGTCCGCCCTCGTCCGCATGCGGTGCAGAAAGGCCGAACCGGGCAGGCGTGCCAGCAGGCCCGCGGCGACTTGGCGCACACCTTGGCTGCGGTCATCAAGCAAGCTTTCCAGCAGTGCCTCGTCGTCGATGGAAAGACCCGTAGCGAGCGTCCCGGCAAGCGCCTGACGCTGATCGGCTTTCTCCTTGGGCAGTGCGGTCACCAGCCATGCGCGGCCTTTAGCGGGATCGCGCAGGCGCAGAGCCGCCAATGCATTTTCACGCTGGATAGCATTGCCCTCCTCCCAGTCACGCAGCAGCGCGGCCTCGTCCGGTTCCGTGGGGGCTAGCGTTTGCAGCTGGGCCAGCCACTTGGGATTTTGCGCCGCCAACCAATGGCCACGCTTGCCGATGACCGCCTGCCAGGCCGCCATCGTGGCGGGCTTGGCGAAAACTGCAGGCAGAAGTGAAGGAGGCAGGCGATACCCGGCGCGGGCAATGCGCGGCGCCAGCCACTCGGGGAATTCGCCCAGCTCACCGGCGATGGCAGCAGCCACGATCGGCGTCAGCGATCTGGGGATTTCGGGCAACGTTTCGTCTGGTGCCGAGGCCGGCAAGGTGGCCTGACCGGGTTTGCGGCCTGCCGCACGGTAGACGGCCTGCGCACCAGCTTGCCACAGCAATCGCTGCTCGCGGCTGCCTGCGGCGATAAGCGCATCGATCGCAGGCAGACAGGGCGCATCGACAGTTTCGTTGGCGGTGCCGACAAGAGCAATACGTACGAGTTCTTGCATCAGGCAAGCTCCGTCAAGACATGGTAATAGCCGTCGGCAAACAGCCCGAGCGGGCGAGCGGTCTTGCCGTCCCACTCGATGGCCACATCATGCGGATGGCCTCCCGATACTGCCAACCATAGCCAGTGATCGCCGCGCGTCAGCGGCAAACAATGGCCTGCACCGTCGATGAAATACCAATGTCCATCACGAATTATCGGCACGACCGCCTTCAACACGGTTGCCGTCCGCTCGTGCCACGGATTCGCGGCCAGCATCGACGCTTCATCATCCAGCAGTTGCGCAATGCGCCATGACTGAGAAAAGGATGTAGGTGACGGCAACGGCGAAACGGAACCCTTGAGCAGCGCGCGTCGCATGCCGGTACCAGGATAGAAGGCCAGTTCACCCTCGAAGGCAGTGCCGGGCAGCCAGGAGGCGGCAAATGGCTGTGCGCCTGCTGCAAACTGCAACAGCAAGGCGCTGCGTCCACTTGCCTCGCCGGCGAGCCAAGTGCGCCGAATGCGCACACGCTCATCCATATCGGTACATTGACCGATCACCTGCCATCGATCGCGCTGGACATCGCCAGTGGCCAGCACCTCCTCTTCCCGCAGGTTGAAACCGATGAATTGCCTCAGTGTCTGTTGCAGCTCAGGCGCCAGTTGCTCGATTCGCTCATACGCACGCGCAGCCAGCGACAACCGGCCCATTTCGGCCAGTAAGTGAGACGGCCATTCATCGCCACTGCCCGGCAGATCGGCCAAAGCCCGCACGCGCGCACCTAAGCCGGTAGCTTGCGCGTCCACCAATCTAGCGGCTTGCTGCTCCCATAGCCCCGCGCCTTCGCCAGGCAGACGCGCAAGGCCATTGCGCACAAGATCCTCCAGCCATCGCTGCAGGCCCGCGACACCATTGCGCACCCGGCTATCTCGCTTTTCCGCGCGTTTGCGCTGGGCCTCTTCGTCCACAGGCGCTTCGGCCTTGGCGACAGCACGTGCTTCCTTCTTGGCAGCGGTATCGGCACGCTTGTCCAACCACTCACCGACCCATTCGGGCTCGTTAGCAATGCTCAACGCTGCCGGCTGATTCGCGGCCAGCATAAGCAATCCAATAGCATGCTTACAGGGAAATTTGAAACTAGGGCAAGAACACTTGCTGGCGAAATCGGCCAGATCGACGCGGACCTGATAGGGCTTGGAACCGCTACCTTGGCATTCCCCCCACACAGCGCGTGCGCTCTGGCCTAGCACCGGCCACTGTTTACTCTGAGCCAGTTTCTTGCCATTGTTGGCCGAACTGCTATCGGGTGCGAGGGCAAGGACTTGTTGCTCGGTAAGTTGCATCGCAGAGTCGGATAAGGGAAGCTTGGATGATCGCTTGAACGCGAGTGGATATCGCCGCCGGCCTGTAATGGGGACAACAATGTACAACCATGCCTCCACACGATGAGCCCGGTTATTGGCGCCAGTCCACCTGCTTTTTCTCTAGGGCTAAAGTGTAACATTTTGCAATTTTCCCGAGCGCACTACGCCAAGACATTTTTTGTGTACGCCAGATCGTAAAAGCAGAGGCTCTACTGTGCGCCAGAATAAGAACGCGTTTCACCACACCCCAGACCCTACTTGCTGCTGCGTTCATCGCAGGGTCTCGTCACCTATCAACGTCCTCACACTTAAAACAGAAGAGCCTGCTCCACCGATACAAGAGTCGGCGAGATTTTCAATGAAGAATCAGCAAATTCTTCCCTCTTTTATTTGAGCAAAACGAATCTGCGTTCAGACAAAGCCTTGTGCCGCTCTATCCACTGGCATGCTAAGAGAGCATACCGGTTGCTAGCGAAAGGAGTCTGTAAATGGGGAAAGGTCGAATGGAAGCGTTTAGCGATGGCGTGCTTGCCATCATTATTACGATCATGGTGCTGGAGATGAAACCGCCCCATAGCACGGACCTGGAGGCATTGCGTCCGCTGTTCCCCGTATTCCTCAGCTATGTCCTCAGTTATATGTATCTCGGTATCTATTGGAATAACCATCACCATCTGTTACACGCCGCTCACCATATCAATGGTCGAATCCTTTGGAGCAATCTTCATCTGCTGTTCTGGCTATCGCTGATTCCGTTTGTAACCGCATGGATGGGGGAGAACGCGACATCCGCTTTGCCGACCGCCCTCTATGGAGGCGTCTTGTTCATGGCTGCCGTTGCGTACCATTTGCTCACCACGGCATTAATTCGGCACCATGGAGAGGCATCGGCGTTTGCAAAAGCCTTCGGACGGGATGTGAAGGGCGTGATCTCGATTGCCGCATATGCACTCGGAATCGCGCTTTCTTTTGTTCATCCCTGGCTGGGTTTTGGCCTCTATCTTCTTGTCGCAATAGCCTGGTTTATCCCCGATAGACGCGTTGAGAGAAACAGCAGTCAGTGAAAGAACATCGCACCGTCGCCTTCCCTTCACAACCTCCAGGTAATTCAGGAGCAAATCGATTCCTGACATTACGGATAAAACACGGGCTTACCCGTTACATCGGGAAACGGAATCCATTCAGACTCTCCTACAATCCGGGGAAACCGTTGATTTTCCCAGTCATCTTTGGCCTGCCTAAGCCGCTCTTCGGAACTCGCCACAAAATTCCAAACGACTGCGCGCGGTCCATCCAAGGGCTCGCCTCCTAGCAGCATGATTCGGGTGACCGCATCGAGGGCCGTCACCGTCACGCTTTTACCCGGCTTGAGCACCAATAATTGTCCTGCATTAAATACGCCGTCATAGCCCAGGTCCACCTGTCCGGAAACGATATAGATCGCCTGCTCTTCGTGTTCCGGTGGTACCACTAGCCGAGCCCGGGGTTGCAGTTGTACGTCGACATAGAACAGATCGGAAAGGGTCGGTATGGGAGACTGTAGACCGAAATAGCGCCCGGCAATTACCTTGGCCACAACACCTTCCCCTTCTTCAACGGGTAATTGATCGGACTTCGTGTGTACAAACGACGGTGCAATTTCTTCATACGCCCGAGGCAGTGCTACCCAACATTGGAGCCCAAACAGATTTGACTCTTGCTGCCTAATCTCGGGTGCGGTCCGTTCGGAATGCACAATGCCTTGCCCAGCGGTCATCCAATTCACTTCTCCTGGACGAATAGGCTGGACCGTTCCCAAACTGTCACGATGAAGAATTTCACCGTCAAACAGATAAGTGACCGTTGCTAGGCCAATATGCGGATGCGGACGGACATCCAGCCCTGCCCCTACAGCAAAGCGGTGAGGCCCCATTTGATCAAGAAAAACGAATGGTCCAACCATGCGGCGCTGCGTGGTAGGCAGTGCGCGACGCACGTCAAATCCGTCTCCCAGATCACGCGTACGCGGCACCACGGCCACTGCCAGCGAAGTATCTGCATTGTCGATACTCATTGCGCCTCCGTAACGATCTGCTGTGGAGTAATTCCGATTACATGCTGGAGTGATTGCTGCGAGCCACGAGTTCTGACGGCCATCTCCTTCATTGCCCACTTGACTGCATTACTACATTTTTTGCGTAAATGCGACGAACCCCTGCAGGAACTGCTGCGACTGTCCTTTGATCTTCTCATCCGTAAGTTCGCCCGTTGCATCGAATACCGAGCTGGCGCGCGATACCAATAACCGTCCTCCAGACTAAGGCCGGGACCCGAGCGTATGTAGGACAGGCAGCAGCCAAGCATTCTGAGCCAGAATAGTGCCAAATCCACCAGGAGAAGCGCCAATGACTGCAACGGGGTGATGATGGAAGACTCGTGGGATATCTGCTGGGGGGACGCGACAGCCAATCAATAGCATTCTTGAAGACGCCGGGAATACTGTTGTTATACTCCGGGGTCCCCAGCAGCAAGCCGTCGGCGCGGACAATCTGGTCTTTCAATGCCGCCACTGATGGCGGGATTCCTTCCGCCGCCTCCAGATCGCCGTCGTACAGTGGAATGTCTTTGATGGTGGCAATCTTGAGTTGTGAGCCGGGCGGCATGAACTGCGCAGCCGCGCGCAGCAATGCGCCATTGAGGGAAGCAATGCGCACGCTACCGACAATGCCAATGATCGTGATCATGACTGTTCCTTTTTCATTCCAGCAATCCCTCCTACTAAGGTGAGCGCGCCGCCAACCTTCTGGAGTAATACACCCAGGCACGTAAAAATTACCCTCTCTCCTGAATTCAGCAAGCACGAAGGGAGTAGCGCCAATTCCAGGCAAGGAGGCCAGTACGCTTACGCACTAACTAATGCCCTGATCTACGTTACATGCCATTGCGCAATTCATTGCGCGTCTCTTCCGCCGAAAGCAAGCAAAGCAAAGTGGATGCCTAGCTTGCCCTGACTAGAACGGTTTGCCTATGCGTGCAAGGGAGGTCAGGTCACAATACTGTTCACTTAGGAAAATTCGGTGGTTTAAGGTGGTTTAATTTTCGACGTAAAGTCAGTTTCGGCGAAGCGAGGCGAGGTCGCTTATAGGGTTTGAACGGAGCGTTTCTGCGCTTGACCGGGGCGCAGCCTGAGGCGTCCGCGACTACTCTCACAGGCCAGTTTTGCCGCAACCTCGAACAGTTGGCGGTACCACTTTCCCTGTTACTGGTATTCAAACCACTCGCAATGGGTTTGTTGCGCGCCGCACTATTGATTTTGAAACCGCGCCAATCGCTGGGATAGCGCAACTGCCACAATAGGATGTACAGCATGTTGATGCTCAATCGTATGGCCAACGAGCTTGATACGACACAAGCAATCCTGGCGGCAGGACTGCGCCTGCTGGCATCGCGCGGCTAAGTTGATCCGCACTTGTTTTTTCGGACGCTTCACTTTGCGCCAGTGCCAAAAATGGCCTCACGGTCAGCTACAAACCGAATTGCATGAATGCCGCGTAAAAACGTCTCTTCCTTTCTCCCAAGGACGGATTTATGCCCTGCAGGCCTATGCTTCGCGGGGCTTTTTTTCGATACATGCAATCGATGCGGTATCGGATTTCATTAATCAACTGGCCAGCTTTTCCGATGACGCATAGCCTTCCCGCATCAGGTACTCGGCACACGCGATGAAGTCGCGAATCGTGTTAGCTTTGTTGTGGAGGTGCGCGCCCATGTGTCATATCCATCGGCGTCATTGTGCATCCCGTGCGGCAGAAAGTTGCACGTCTTTCGCCCATGCTTGCCATTGACGATCAAGTTGTGTACTCGCCGTTGATCCGCACATACTCTGCCGACAAATCGCAACCCCATACCGTGGCCGAAGCCGGGCCCGTGCCAAGGCTAATATGAATGAGTATTTCCTCCTCCTGCAGCATTTGGGTCAGGCGTGCAAGGCCGTGCTCGTCCAGAGGCTGTGGGTACACTTCCATGTCGCCAAAACGAATTGTTACCTTGTCCGGTGCAATATCCATTTCGTCTTCGCATTTTCCTATCGCCATTGCCACACGTCCCCAGTTGGCGTCGGCACCATGGATGGCGGTCTTGACGAGCGGGGAATTGACGACGGCTTTCGCGACGCGTTTCGCTTGCCGCGCGTCGCGTGCGCGATCGACCGTGACCTCGATGATTTTCGTCGCGCCTTCGCCGTCGCCCGCAATGGCCTTCACCAGCTGAAGTGAGATCTGCAATAGCGCCGCTTCGAAGTCGGTCGGGTCGACCGGACCGGCTAGTCCGTTTGCAAGGATGAGCGCCGTATCGCTGGTTGAAGTGTCGGTATCGATACTAAGACAATTGAAACTCTTGTCCATCACTGTGCGAAATATTTTATCCAGCGTCACCTGATCAATAGCCGCATCGGTCATGAAAAATGCAAGTAGCGTCGCCATGTTCGGCTCCATCATGCCTACGCCTTTGGCGATACCCACCAACACCGCATCGCCGACCGTGATGACGGCTATCTTCGGTACCAGGTCAGTGGTCATGATGCCGCGCGCCGCTGCCTTGAAATCGGCATCGCGCAGGTGTTCTTTCACACGGCGCACTTGCGGCATGATCTTGTCCATTGGATAGCGCCGACCGATGACACCGGTCGAGGCAAGCAGCACTTCTCGCGGATCAATGCCAAGCGCATTTGCGATACCGGATGCAATGTCACACGCATCCTGTTCCCCTTGTGCCCCTGTTGCCACATTCGCGTTCTTGGAAATCGCAACAATGGCGCGGCTCTGACCGTACCGAATATTTTCACGGCTCAGTTGCACGCTCGGCCCGGCAAAGCGGCTTTGTGTAAAAACACCGGCAACGGTACAGGGCACATTGGAAACAATACAAACGAAATCGTCGCTTGCATCCTTGATGCCGACATTGGCGACTGCGGTTGCAAACCCTTTCGGGGTGGGGAAACTGGATGAGGTGGTCAATGAAGTCATGTAGATTCCTATCGAAATTGGTAAGCGAATGTCCCACTTTTTTAGTGGCATACCGCAATGCATTGACGACGTGGAGTCTATTGCATGCCAAAATATAAGTACAACGCATGTTTTTAATATTTGATAAGTTTTTCTTATGAGAAGCCTCGACTATCGTGGACTCGCGGCGCTCGATGCAGTCGCCGCATATGGCAGCTTTGATAAAGCCGCCGTTGCACTTGCCATCAGCCAATCCGCCGTGTCTCAACGCATCCGCACACTGGAGGAGGCGGTCGGTCGCTTGCTGGTCGTTCGCAGCCAGCCGGCCATGCCAACCGATCTGGGGCAACGCATGATTGCGCACTATCGACAAGTCAAATTGATGGAGGCAGGATTAGACGCCGAACTCGCGCAGATTGGGGAGTTGCCGGAAATACCCGTCGCGGTGAATGGAGACAGCCTTGCGACATGGTTTCTCGGTGCATTGGCGCCGTTGCTGACACCGCCCAGGTGCCTGGTGCAAATATGCGTCGACGATCAGGCCCATACGCTGCATCTGCTGCGGACGGGTAGCGTATTCGCATGCGTAACCAGTGCGACGGAAACGGTGGCCGGCACCACCACGACACCTTTAGGCGTGATGCGTTATGTCTGCGTCGCCGCTCCCGCTTTTGCCGCCCGGTGGTTCGCTGACGGCTTTACGATCGATGCGGTGATGCGCGCGCCGGCCGTGGTCTTCAATCAGAAAGATACGCTGCACGAGCGCTATCTCAAGCAGCGTTTGGGATGGCTAGGACAATATCCGCATCATGCGATGGCTTCTTGCGAAGCCTTTGTCCAATTCATCCGGGCCGGTTTCGCCTATGGCATGGTGCCGCATCTACAGGTGCAGGATGCGCTTGCCGCCGGCGATCTGGTCGATATCAACGCCGGCGACGGTCTGGATGTGCTGCTGATGTGGCATGCATGGAATATCCAGACCCCGCTGACACGCGCATTATCGGAACATGTGATCGAGGCAGCGGCGCAACAGCTGATGCCGTTTGCAAGTGCATGACCTTACTCAATACTGTTTACTTAGGAAAAGCATCTCGGCAGCATTGCCGCCTTCGGAGAGATCGGTGATCCACACTAGAATGGATTTTCCGACCGGTCGATAATCTGCTGGCAGTAGCCCAGCGCGAGATTGATGTCGGTGCCGCCGCCCAGTGGCACGCCAACCAGCAGATCAACTGGATCTTGTGCTTCATCGGTGAGGTCGGCGACCTGCGTATCGAATACCACCATGCGTGTGCGCACGGCCCGCAGCGAGACCATGACGGCGGCGAAGATCCCGGCGTAACGACCGAAGCCGCCATCGAGCCGCACATGGACAACAACGCATCAACAATGTCGCCAGACGAGGAGCCCGGTTGTTTGCCCCAGAATTAGAATTCGTTTCACCACACGCCAGACGCTACTTGCTGACGCATTCATCACAGGGTCTCGTCACCAAGATACTGCGGCGGCAATGCCGCCACTAGCCAGAAACCGCGATTAGCGTTGTGAAAGACCACTCCATCACCGTGCGCCCGTCTCGCGTCGATGGTCATGATGTAAGACTTACCGTGTCTTTCCCCTATCTGCCTTGCCAATGCCACTTCGACGGTGAGATGAACGAACTGCCGCTTCATCGGCCGCAGCCCTTCTCGCAGTATCTGCTGCCTGGCGTCTATCGTGGTACCGTGATACAGCACGGCAGGCGGCCGCTCCGATTGGTAGGCGATCGGCGTCGCCAACGAGTGACCATAGTTTGCCCTGATATGGCGGTCCACAATTGAGAACCGCTGCTTTTGTGGCTCAACCGTTTCCACCACTGCTCGAATCAATTGCTCCGACACACCAGGTACAGAACGCTGTAACAAGGCCAGCACCTCATCGAGCGGCACGAATCCCTCCGGGTCAACATCGAGCTGCAATTGCTCCGCTTGGTGTCGCAAAATCCAAGACAAATGTTTGCTGAGCTGCACCAACTGCTTGTGATTCATCGTCCGCCCTTTTTCCAGGCATTGCCCGAGTCGATCAACAACTTCCGGAACCTCACGTATTCCCCCTCAACAGTCTGCCCACGTAGGTGAAACACATGAAACTTCAGCCCCGGGAGCTCCGGCAACGGAATCCCTACCAAGCCCTTAGGCAACCGACAGTATTCATTCACCACCGCCACCCCCACGCCCATCCTGACGAACTGAATCATCAATTCCCACCCACTTGCCTCGACAGCCACCTCCCACTCGACTCCGGCCGACTGCAGCATACGGGCGAGCATTTCCCGATGTGGCCGTCCTGTAGGAGGAACAACCATTCTGCATCCAGTCAGATCCTTGAGCTTGAGCGATTTTCTCCGTGCCAGCAAATGGCTGCTTGGCACGACCAATACCTGGCCGACACTAGTCAACGGCATTGCCTCGAAATCGGCAGCAATGTGCTCCAGCGGAGCGACAGCAATCTGTGCCTTACCTGACCGCACTGCTTCCACCGTGCCATCCCGATCCAAAGTCAACAACTTGAGAGAAACCTTGCCTTTCTCAACAAAGCGCTGGATCGCCGGTCCTAGCAGATAGAGGTAGGCCCCCTCGCCTGCCGCCATGACAATAGGCCGACCATCCTCACCCGTGTGCAGGGTGTGCATGAAACCCCGTGTCCGCGCCAGCAACTCCCGCCCATATCTCGCAACGGCTACGCCGTGGCTAGTAAGTTCCAACTTTCTGCCGTTACGGCAGTACAAAGGCACCTCCAGCTGCTCCCCAAGCTTGCGGATCTTGACATGCAACGCAGGCTGACTGATATGAAGAGTCTCGGCGGCGATACTGAAGTTCATGCTTTCCGAAAAGACAGCAAATGATTGCAACGCATCGAGATTGATTCGAGGAGGCTGATCCATGTATAACTATTTTCTATAGTAAATAGAAACATAATAATTCTCTTATAGTATCTCGGTATCTACCATCTCGCCAGTTCCAAACATCAACAAGGAGAACAACATGAGATTAGGAATAGATATCGGACGGGTACTGATCAGCCCCGATCCAGCAGGTAGCGGCAGCGATACATCGTTCATCGGCGGCTCAATACAAGATGCATTGAACACCCCTCCTTATGACGGCATGTTCGATGCCGTGCCAAAGCTGGTTGAACTGTTCGAAGGACAGGTCTGGCTGGTTTCCAAGGCTGGCACACGGGTTCAGGAAAAGACTCGTCTCTGGCTACAGCACCATAGCTTCTTCAAACGCACGGGGATACCGCAGGGGAACCTTCGGTTTTGCCTGGAGCGGCCACAGAAAGCGGACCATTGCCGCGAGTTAGGCATCACGCACTTCATTGACGATAGGCTGGATGTCCTGAACTATCTGCGTGGCGTTGTGACACATCGTTTCCTATTCGGGCCGCAGAAAACAGCATCGTTTCCAAGTGGCGTCATCCACCTGCAGGGATGGGAAGGAGCAGTTGAGTACCTAAAGGCGAGCGTTTGAGAGTAAGCCAGCAAACTTTCCCCGCTTTTTTGCGCGGGCCGGTGGAGCCAGAATTCGGTGCTATCGGCTGTATGCAGCTGGGGGCACAGCAGCCTATTCAACGCCGCCAGCAACATCCGCTTCCTGAGCTTCGAGCGCCCTCGCCTGCGCACAAAGACCTTCGAAGATCGGCTCAGCGACGTTGGCCGGAAAGCCCGTCGGCAGCTGTGCGGCAACCTCGTCGACGACTCTTGGAGCCCGCTCGATGAAATGCTGCAGCGTCGTCTCGAAGTCTGCGCCCAAGGCATTGGCTTTCGCGGCCATGTTCCAGTGTCGCCGGCGGATCTCACCCATCTTGTAGTGTGCATTGCCGGCGCGCACTGCCATCGCCAGCTTGACTTTCCGCCACTGGAACATGTTCGGACCGTTCCCAATCACAGGCCATGCTGACAGGATGTCGTAGAGCGGCGTCATGCGATAGACGCTGCCACGTTCGAGAAAGATGCTGAAATTCTTGGCGTGGCCGTCCGGCGCAGCGAGAAGCCAAAAGAGCAGTTGCGTGGCAAGGAAGTTTCGGCGGTCTTCGAGCGCATTTGCACTACCGCGCAGCCGGTCGAGAATCGCTGCCATGCCGGGACCACCCAGGCTCTCGTACTTGCTTGCCGGGGGCTGGCCAAGCACCTGGCAGAAGTCTTCCTGCGGCAACCGGATGATCCAGTCCTCCCGGATGACGCGATCAAAGCGCTTGACGGCCAGGACCTTGTGGCGGCCGAAGGTACAGATCTCACTGTCGGCGGCCGGCAGACCAAATGCCTTTGCGATCCTCCCGCACAGCCATTCATTCTCGACCGATGTCGAGAAGTCCGCCTGCGCCGTTCCAACTGTGCCGAGTGGCAGCTTCAGGATGTGCGTCGTCGGCGTCGCCCTGTGCGGCTTGCACCACCGCCCGTCATGCCACAACAACGCGGTCTTTTCTTGGGCGCCGGCAATCGAGATGCGTAGTTCGTCGTCCTCGGGGTTTCCTGGTGCGCGCGGCGAAATCGTCGCATCGAGCAAGCGTTCGACCTGCTCTTCCATGAGAGGCTCCGCGTCAATCCTGCGCACGTCCGGCGGCGTCGATCCGGTTGGCAGGAGCATGACCGCCCCGACGCAGTCTCGTCCGATCTTCTCCAGCACGTCGAACGTGCCGGCCGATGCGGCGCCGAATTTCTGCGCAACGCGCCTGCGGATCTCGGCACTGTCGGGCAGGAGATTGTCAAAATAGTTGGCCACAACCGGACCGGTAAACACGGCCGGGCCGCTGAGCAGCGGCATGGATAACGACAGTGGGCGCCTGTTCGAGCTCGCGAGCCAGGATGTGTCATACACGAAGCTCTCGCCGGCGTGCGGCGCAAGCGTCCATTTGCCGACCAGCTCGCCGTTCATCCAGACATCGAGAACGCGTTTTGTTGAAGGACGGCCAGCCATTACCACACGTCTTCGTTGTTATTCGTCGAGGATCCGGCTGCGGCGGTATCATGCGGCGCCACGCCCAAATCGCCGTGATCGACGACATGAAATTCCGCCCCCAAAGCCATCATGAGGGTCAGGAGAGCATCGAAACGTACTTTTTCAGGCGCGCTCTCAATCTTCGCAATGCGCTCCTGCGACAAACCGATCCTGTTGCCGAGCTGTTCCTGCGACCAGCCCCGCGCTCGGCGCAGGGATTTTAGGTAGGGGCCTAATTGGCCCGTCGTGCGAATTGGTGTGGAAGACATGGCGAGCGCTCCAAATATTCTCTTTTTGGAATAAATTATTTTTATTCCTTAGAATGCATAATTTTAAATTATTCTCTTTTGAGAATAATCGCAATATATTTCTTATGCATTATATTTTCTTAAATGAAAGCTCCTTCACCTGGTCTCCGACAGGCTCGGCTTGTTCCACACTTTGGACAACGATGTGCCGCCTTTGAAAGTGAGATATGGTGCGAGGTCGGGCATTGCAAACAACGCTCGCAGCACCCAGCAGACCCAGAAATCTTTTTCGACGCTTGGTGCTGCCCCTCCTTTGCGCGCCACTGTTTGTTCAATTGCCAATTTCTGCTCATCGGGCGCAAGTGTGAGGAAAGTTTGCATTGCTTAGCTTTCTTCATTCGCGATTCGGCGCATATGTCCGCGATCCATGCAGGTATGAGCGCCGTCAGTCATTAGAACGTCTTTGTCTTCATTGGATAAGCGTTGGCGTATCCGCACGATGACCTGATCCTCTACATTGGGCTGCTTTAGATGACGTAGCGCTTAGATGACGAATCCGCTGATCCGTCCTGCAGTTACCATGTTCTTCGGCGTGGCGTGCTTGAGGGCGATTGTTTGATTGTCGATTTGGACGGTACGGGATGCACCATCGGTGAGAAATTGAAGTTTTAGCGGCACCTGTTCGGACAGGCCAAGTAAATCTGCCGCATACGCACCCTGAAAGCTAAATGCGCAAATTTCCTTTTCCAGCCACCGCGCGTGCAATCTCGTCGGCTGATGGCAAGATCTCCCCAAAAAGCGGGGGCTTTTGTGAACGGTCATAAAGACCTCATCCGATTCGGCGCAGCACCCCGCTAGCGACTATGTGAGAAAGTACTTTGTCGACTGCAGCGCGACTACCTAAATGAATGAAGTCGAGAGGGGAAAATACTTTCCCTGGTTCGGCCTCGCCTATCTGCACCCGAACGGCGGTGTCAATACTTTCACTATGTCGTGAGCGTCTGAATGGCGAAGTATCCGCAAGCAGGCTCTTTTTGGAGGGAGGATTGTGCATCTCTAATCACGCCTTCAATGCGCATCTAAAGCCTCCTTTTAGCATTCGCGAAAAATTCTCCTATACCAGGAACAGCTTATCCTCTCCTGATCAGCATAGACTGGCAATTAAAAAAGGCTCCCGAAGGAGCCTTTTTCATATGCAGCGTCGCAGATCAAACGTCAATATTCCCCGCCTGCAGCGCATTCAATTCAATAAACGCCCTACGCGGCTCCACATCATCCCCCATCAGCGTGGTGAAAATCTGATCCGCTGCAATCGCGTCTTCGATCTGCACTTTCGACAATCGGCGCACTGTTGGGTCCATCGTTGTTTCCCACAGCTGTTCCGGGTTCATTTCACCGAGTCCTTTATAACGCTGCTTGGACACGCCACGCTCGGCTTCGTCGCGCAACCAATTCATCGCCTGATGGAAGTCGTTAATCGCAATTTCCTTTGCCTTATCACCTTGGCCACGGCGCACCAATGCGCCACTACCAATCAGTCCCTTAAAAGTGGCAGCAGCAGAAGACAACGCTTGGTAGTCCGGGCCGGCGACGAAGTCGGCGTCGATAACACTGACCTTGAGATTGCCGTGGCGGCGGCGCTGAATACGCAGCATGTGTTTGTCTGACAATTCGTCAGATTTAACAACGACTTCGACCGATGGATCATTCATCGCCTTGACCAGTGTCTGAGCCGATGTTTCCGCATCAGCGACAGTGTCCAAATTGAGCGTGACGCCATTCATGATGGCGGAGAGCGCTACGCCATCGATTGCGCGCGACAGACGCTCGATGATGGCATTAACGGTGTTGTACTGGCGAACCAGTTCAGACAGCGTATCGCCAATAATCGGCTGCGCATTCTCATGCGGAATGATCGCCGCGTCATGCAGCGCGAGCTGCATCATGTAGTTCGCTTCTTCTGCTTTGTCCTGTAAGTAACGCTCATCACGACCGGCCTTCACCTTGAAAAGAGGCGGATTGGCGATGTAGACGTGACCGCGCTCGACCAGGGCTGGCATCTGACGGTACAACAAGGTCAGCAGCAAGGTACGAATGTGCGCGCCGTCAACGTCCGCATCCGTCATGATGATGATGCGGTGGTAGCGCAGCTTGTCGATATTGAATTCATCCGGGCCAATGCTGGTGCCTAGCGTAGCGATCAACGTGGTGATCTGCTCGGAAGACAGCATCTTTTCGAAGCGCGCTTTTTCGACGTTGAGTACCTTACCGCGCAGCGGCAGGATGGCCTGGAACTTACGGTCACGGCCTTGCTTGGCGGAGCCGCCTGCGGAATCACCCTCGACGATGTAAAGCTCGCACAGGGCAGGGTCTTTTTCCTGGCAGTCGG
>CBHCMF010000105.1:0-15773 GCA_965974465.1 uncultured Noviherbaspirillum sp. | reverse complement strand
TTGCCAATGCTGATGTCAAACAGACGCAAGCAATGATCAAGGGCCTGCTGAAAACCAAGGATATGTTTATTGATGAAAAGTTGAATCTCCTCGTCATGCGGGATACGCCTGAATCGATTCGCTTGGCCGAAAAACTTATTGCGATGCACGATCTTTCTGAGCCGGAAGTCATGCTGGAAGTCGAAGTATTGGAAGTGCAGCGGTCCAGATTGCTTGAGCTGGGGGTGAAATGGCCGAACCAGCTTACTCTTTCGCCAATTGGTACGGGGGGGACGACAACGTTATCCGATCTGAGAAACCTGAATTCGGATCGAATTGCAGCAACGGTACCCAGCGCTACTGTCAATCTGCGGCGCGAGATTGGCGACGTGAATATTCTGGCTAATCCAAGGATCCGCGCGCGCAATCGTGAAAAGGCTAAGATCATGATTGGGGATAAGGTACCTGTGGTAACGTCGAATGCAACTGCTAACGTGGTTTCCGAAAACGTGCAATATCTGGATGTTGGTCTGAAGCTGGAGGTTGAGCCGAATATCTATTTGCAGGACGAAGTTGCCATTAAAGCGGGTCTCGAAGTCAGTTCTATTGTTCGGGAAATTCGTACACCCGGAGGATCTTTGGCATACCAGATTGGCACACGGTCTGCCTCTACCGTATTGCGTTTGAAGGACGGCGAAACGCAAGTATTGGCTGGACTGATTAGCGATGAGGACCGTACTGCTGCCAGCCGCGTACCGGGGATTGGCGATATTCCGGTTCTGGGGCGGTTGTTCTCCAGCCAAAAGGACGACCGTCAGAAAACCGAGATTGTTCTGTCCATTACGCCGCGGCTGATTCGCAATATTGAGCGCCCGAACGCGCCGGCAAGCGAGTTTTGGTCTGGGACAGAGGCGTCTCTGCGAACGTTGCCCTTGAGATTACAGACAGTACAGAGAGGGAACGGACCGGGTAATGAAGCTTCAGCCGAAGGCGCCAGGAATGCGGACAATAACGCTGGGGTAAGTAACCGTGCCGGGACTTCAGACGCAATGGGGGAGCCAACCAAGATTACCTTAAGCTGGCATGGGCCTGAACAAGTGAAGGCAGGGGAGCAGTTCAAGGTTGCCCTGAAAATGACAGCGGATGGAGGGGTGCGTAGTTTGCCGTTTCAGGTCGGTTTCGATGCAGCGGCATTGCAAGTGGTCGATATTGTAGAGGGTGGTTTCTTTAAACAAAACGGTGGCAAATCCAGTATTTCGACGAACATTGATGCCTCTTCTGGAAAAGCATTTGTGAGTGTTGTCCAGTCAGGGACGGGGGGCGCGAAGGGTGAAGGGGACGTCGCTGTATTTACGTTCCGCGCGGTATCGGAAAAAGCCGGGACGGAAATTAAGTTGCTCTCTTCGTCTTCGGTTGTTGTGGGGGATAAATCCATCGTGCCACTGCCGCCACCTCCCTTTACGATCAATATCGTGCATTGAGCTGGCATGGGGGCGATTCCATTTTCGCGAATGCTTAGGAATAGGCAGCGCGGTTTTACGATCGTTGAATTGCTAGTGACGATACTCATCGTGTCGATACTGGCGAGTGCGGTTTTTCCAATGGCGCATTTGGCGGTTCGGCGTAGTAAGGAGGAGGAGCTCCGCCGGAGCTTACGGCAAGTGCGACAAGCGTTGGACGCGTACAAGCAAGCTAGCGACGAAGGAAGAATTATGAAAAAGCCCGAGGAATCCGGTTATCCTCATACACTGGAGTCCCTTGTGGAGGGGGTGGTCGACGCGAAGAGTCCCTCGGGCAGGAAAATATACTTTCTGAGACGTCTCCCACGCGATCCATTTTTTGCCGACGTAAGCGTTCCTCCTTCGAAAAGTTGGGGAAAGCGTAGTTATGCGTCCGGTCCGGAAGAACCGAAAGAAGGAGCCGATGTGTATGACATCTATTCACTTTCCGAGGGCTCAGGCTTGAACGGGATAGCATATAAAGAATGGTGATGCCGGTTCTTCGTTCCACGCGGGGCTTTACTTTAGTTGAGCTGCTCGTTGTGATGGCAATTATTGCTACCTTGTTGAGCATTGCAGCGCCTCGGTATATCGGCAATGTTGATAAAGCGAAGGAGGCGGTGCTTCGCGAAAATCTCGCCACGGTGAGGGATGTGTTGGATAAGCATTATGCTGACACAGGCAAATATCCTGCAGCCCTTGATGAACTTGTGGCACGAGGATATCTGAGGAAAATTCCCGAGGATCCTATTACGGACTCTAATCAGAGCTGGATTTTGATCCCTCCTTCTGATCCGGAAAAAGGTGCTGTCTTTGACATTCGTAGTGGTGCTACCGGACGTGCTCGGGATGGTTCTCATTACCGTGATTGGTAGTTATGAGCGGAAATACGAAGCAAGCAGGTTTCACTTATTTAGCGTTACTTTTCTTGGTGGCTGTTGCAGGAGTTGGCCTCGCGGCCACGGGCGTCGTTTGGTCGACCACACAGCGTCGAGAGAAAGAGGCGGAACTGCTCTATGTGGGAAATCAGTTTAGAACAGCGATTGAAAGCTACTACCAACGGACGCCGGGCGCAGTCAAGCGGTATCCGATCAAGCTTGAAGACCTTGTCAGAGATGATCGCCATTTGGCGACCGTCAGGCACCTACGACGAATCTATAGCGATCCATTGACATTAAGTCCGCAATGGGGCATCGTCCGAGCGCCCGATGGAGGCATCATGGGGGTGTATAGCTTGTCTACAGACAGGCCGATCAAAAACATGCTCTTCTCTAAGAAGGATAGCGCTTTTGAGAACGCAAATACCTACTCGGATTGGCGCTTCGTGTATGAGCCAGGAATGCAGTGAAGTGAGGTCAATTTGCTATGGTGGTAATGAATTTTGATGGAACGACTGGGTGCTTGGCATACAAATAGCACGCCAGCACCGTAGGCACAACTTTGGCCTCGACATTGACAGAAAAACCGCTATGTCACCGGCCGTGGCCCACCTCTATTCCGAGAGACCACTCCCATCTCGCCACGGACAGCGGCCCCCATGAGGAGGGGCAGTGGTTTCGGCAGCACTCTCACGTGGCGTGCCAAGTTTCACTTCCCCCAAATATGGCTCGGCAGGCCAAACAATTCAATGAAGCCCGGCACACTGTGTCGAAAAGAATGCCAATCGCGTAGAAGCCGGTGATGAATGCGATCAGCAATGTTTGCAGAGATACGGCATGCAGTTGTGGATTCATCTGTCCATGCAAGGGCGAAATGAAAGTGACATCCACAACAGCTTGTATCGTATTGAAAAAGACCGGATCGGAATCCTGAGCGAGTGTTCCCATCATGACGATGTGGCAGGCACTGGATATCGTGGCGATCAGTAACAATGTATCGCCCTTGTTGAAATCCAGAAGAGCACTTCCGGAAAGCTCCGTCAATGAAGCGACCGTCCTCCCGAATGTGGGCGCTTTCCTCTTGCTTACCGCAATGCAGATGCATTTTGAGCAATGTTGGATTCCGTGGTTCTTGTGCGAGAAAGCAAGGATAAAGCTAGTCGAGCTGTGGCAGGGGCTATTTGACTTCTCACAAGAGAGGGTGGCTTTCTTTTTTCCCTCCTTATTCCTGTGTAAGCGGATCAAATGTTTCCGTATATCAAGGGCTTAGTTATACTTAGTGGAAATACCCCCCTTCTTGATCCATCCCTATGGGCATTGCAAACGCCGCTTTTTTTTGTCCGAAGACGTCGAGACAGGCCGCATGGATGTCACGGTTGGCTTTCTGGCTGGCGGGGCTCTTTTTTTGCCTGTTTGCCGTGGCGAGCTATGCGGACAATTGTTCAAGCTGGCGCTCTCCACAGAAGGTGTGGCTGAACGAATATTTCTTTGGCTCAGGCGGTAGCGCACCGCCCAATTTTCTGGAGATTTATTCCACGGCGAACAGCTTCCCCGCGAGTTGGCAAAACTGGAGCATCGATGTGTATTCCGCGGCGAATACCAAAACCACCTATCCGTTTACCAATGCGACCGCGACAGCATGTAGTGTCGTCAGCAAGACGTGGCTGACCGCTGCTGTGCCCGCAGGATTGCGCCAGCAAAATGCCTTGGTGATACTCAAGGACAACGAAGGCAAATACGTGGACGCGTTTGTGTTCGATAACTCCTCGCCTCCCGCGCCATGGCCAGGTGCCGCTGCCAGCAGTTGGTTTCCGGGTTTGGCCGATAGCACGAGCGGTTGCCCGGCGCTGGCAACGGCGCTTCAGACGCAAGCGGGCAATTCCAGCACGACGGCAAAGCAGGCCAACATGTTGGTTCTGCCGAGTTACGGCAACAAGGATATGGCTCGTGATCCCGACGGCGGCTCAAAATGGGACCTGACCAGCAATACCGGCACAGGCACCACCTACACGCAGTGCGTTAGCAACAACACCAATTTCACCAAAACCGTCGACAATGCGACGCCGACCCCGGGGTCGACGGTCACGTTCACGCTCAACCTGGCCAACACCGGCAGTTCTTCCTTGTCGGGCGTGCAGATCACCGATTTCCTCCCGCCGGCCTTGACCTATATTTCCGCCACGCCGACCAATGTGTCTGATCCGGCTGTGACGACCGGCACCTATTCCACCACGGACCCAAATACCGGCGCAGCGGCGACGGCCACCACTGTATCCTGGGCGCCTGCGGCGGTGGCTGCGGGAACGACATCCAAATTGCATATCAAGATGCAAGTGCCGTCGGATGCCACGGTCGGATACAGCTACACCAATACCGCGCAAACCACAGCCGGCCTTATTTCAAACCAGACCGACTTCGCTAATATCACCATCGGTTCGCCCAATACGCCAAGCTTTGCGATTACGGTCAGCCCTACCTCGTCCACCACATGTACCTCCGCTCTGCGCGGGCCCAAAGTCGTCATCACAGCCATGAGTGCTGCCAATGGCAGTGGAACGCCATTGACCTCCTATAACGGTACCGCCACGCTGACGGCATCGAGCCCGAATCCCAAGTGGTACACCAGTTCCGGGACCGCCCTATCCGGCAATACAGTGACGTTTGTGAATGGAACGGCGACACTGTATCTCACCGACACCGTGGCGGAGACGTTCACTGTTTCCGCGATCGATGCCACCACCTTTTCGCCGAATGTAATGCAGGGATCATCCGGCAGTATCACGTTCAGTAGCGATTCGGTTGGCCTTGCCTTGACGGATGCCGATGTGGTGAGTCCCGGCTATGGTGCGGTGGCGGCGCGTCCCCACGCGGTTAAGGCGACCCTTTCAAATTGCGGCATCACCGCCTCCACTGTCAGCGGAACGTATAGCGGCACGATCTATTACCTCCCTGGACTGAACCATCCGACGGGCGCGGATGCGCCGACCATCAGCACTAGCGCATCGTGTCCGGGTAGTGTGGCGCCCACGCTCAGCGCTTCAGGCACACCGATCAGCCTCAACGTGGTTGCCGGCGTATCAACGTTCTATCTGTGCACGACCGATGTCGGGCAATATGCGCTCAGTCTCACTTTGAACAATGTCCCCAAAGGCAATGGTACGACAAGTGTGACGGGTGTCTCACCAGATTTCACCGTGCGGCCGTTTGTCATTACGGCATCAGGTTTCCTGAACGATGCATCCAATGGACCAGGCGCCGGAACCAATGCGTTTACGGCCGCAGGCAAATCGTTCACGGGAAGCTTCAAAGCCTGGCGCTGGCTGGCCAGCGCCGATGTCGGAAACGATGGCTTGCCGGATACCGGCGTTACTGCCGCGACGATAACCAATGCCAATCCGGGGCTGACTACCCGCTTTAGCGGAACAACCAATAATGCGGGTGTGGTCGCCCTTGCACCGATCAAAGTGACCCCGAGTGGCGGCGTCCTCGGTTCCCTCTCACCGACTACCTTGACGCTCACTTCCGGCTCGATCGGCAGCAATCAACTTAGCTATAACGAGGTGGGCAGTATCCGCATCGGTGGCGGTGATGCGACTGGGACATATGCCGTGACCAACTACCTTGGTGCAAGCAGTGTCAATGTCCCTCTCCTCAGTGACGATGTGATTGGCCGCTTCATCCCAGATCATTTCGCGTTGAGCGCACCTAGCCTGGCTACGCGCGCCGATCTGACGGCCTGTACGAATTCGAGTTTCACCTACATGGATGAGCCATTTCAAATCCAGTTCACGCTCACGGCGCAGAACGCAAGCAATGCGACGACGCAAAATTATCAAGGCTCACTTGCTTTTCTTAACCCTACTTCGGCTTCCTGGACATCGACCGGACTAGGAACAGCGGGGTCGTTTGGGCTGGGTGCCATCAACGGCACAGAGAACCTGTCGACACGGCTCTCCTTGAGCGGCACTGCCAGCGAAACGGGTTGGGTCAACGGCAGCAATACCATCACGGCCAACGTGAAACTGACCCGGGCAACCACCAGTGGTCTACCCACGGGCCCCTATGAAGCGCTAAGGATCGGCGTTGCGCCGCAGGATACGGACAATGTCAAAACCACCGGATTGAGTCTTGACGCCGATAGCAGCGGCACCGCCGAACGGGTATTGCTGAATGCTGCCGGAACCAGCGTGCGATTCGGACGCCTTAAGCTGTTCAATGCCTTCGGCTCCGCATCGTCCAGCCTCAGCGTACCGGTGCAGGCACAGTACTGGACGGGCAAGTCCTGGCTCCTGAATAGTGCCGATAGTTGCACGCCGATCCCTGCAACAGCAGTGGCCAAGTCTGGCTATGTGAACCATCAGGGTGTGACAACGACGGCGTGGACGGTGAGTGCGGGCACTGTGTCGAATCTGGTGAACGGGCAAGGCTCTATCGTGCTGAGCAAAACCCCGGCCGCCGGTACCGGCAGCGTTAACGTCTGTGTCGATCTTGGCACCGATCCGGCCGGCGGTGTCTCCTGTGCGGCGACGTCCGCCGCTATGTCTTATCTGCAGGGGAAGTGGGCGCCGGGAACCAGTTTTGACAATGATCCATCGGCCCGGGCCACCTTCGGCGTGTATTCGCCGGAGACGAAAAAGACCATACACGTGCGTGAACTCTTTTGAGCGAGGCACTTCGGAACATGTCACCTACCGTCCTCTTCCGCCCCGCCTTTCTGCCAGCCTTCGCGCATCAGGAAAAGGGTTTCACGCTTGTTGAATTGGTCATGACGGTGGTCATTCTCGGTATCCTTGCTGTCATGGTGCTGCCGCGATTCTCGAACAGCTCGGTTTTTCAGAGTGATGCTTTCCAAAGTGAAGTCATGGCCGCTTTACGCTATGCCCAAAAGTCAGCGGTCAGTCATCGGCGCCTGGTATGCGCAACGTTCACCACAAAAACCGTCTCTCTGACCATCGCCAGCGCGAATGGGGCAACCGCATGTGACACGGCGCTGAAAGGACCGGATGGAAACAATGCCTACGCAAGCGCTTCTTCGGATCTCATTGCGTCTTCGGTGGGGCCTCTCTATTTTCAACCCTCTGGCACCGTGACCTCGAATGGTGCGGGAACCATTGTCGCCAACACCACCATTGGTGTTACGGGGGCATCGTCGATTACCGTCGTGGGGGCTACCGGATATGTTTATTAGAGCGCATTGCACCCATAGAAAGGCGAGGCGCCAGCCTGGGATGACGTTGATCGAGCTGGTGGTTGCCATCGTCATCATTGGCGTGGGCTTAGCCGGTGTATTGCTGACGTTCTCGACCGTGGTTAAGGGCAGTGCCGACCCCTTGATCCACAAACAGATGTTAACTCTCGCCGAGGAAATGATGGAGGAAATCGCGCTCAAGCCTTTCGCCGTGAGCGGCACGGCGCCCGCTAATACCTTGAAGAATTGCAGTACGACCGGCACGGGCATCGCCCCGCGCGCTGCTTTTGATGACGTCACGGATTTCCACGGATATCAGACCACCGGCATCTGCAATATCGATGGCGACGCCATCACCGAGCTTTCAGCGTATAGCCTTCAGGTCACTGTAGACGCTGCTGCGACATTGGGAACGCTCTCTGGCGGCAGCGTGAAGAAGATTACCGTGACCGTCACGTACGGCACGGAGAGTGTGCAACTCGTAGGCTGGCGAACCAATTACGCGACATGAGCAAGCATAGGTCCAAGGGATTCACATTGATTGAGCTGGTGGTGGTGATCGTCATCACTGCTGTTCTTGCCGTATCGCTGGTGACTTTTTTTATGCCAGCGGTGAATAGCTATATTGCTGCAAAGCGCCGCGCAGGGATGACCGACACCGCGGATACCGCATTGCGCCGGATGCGGCGCGACGTGCAATTGGCCGTGCCCAATTCCATTCGGACACCCAATAATCAATGCTTCGAACTGGTCCCTACGCTCACTGGCGGGCGGTATCGCATGGGGCCGGATACGGTCAATGATAATGCTGTGGGCTGCACACCATCGGCAACGTGTAGCGCATGGCTCGATACGTCCACCTCTACGACCACGCTGGACATCCTTTCGCCGCTGTCTGCCACACCGGCTGTGCGTGACTGGGTGGTGATCGATAATCAGAATGGTAATGATGTCTATGCGGGGACCAATCGTGCTGCCATTATGGCCGTGTCGAGTTCCAATTTCGGACAGCATCGCCTGACGTTGGCCAGTACACAGTTCCCTGCCGGTTATGACGGCGGTCGTTTCTCCATCGTTGCCAATAATGGTGGTGCGGTTACCGTGTTTTATAGTTGTTCCGGGGCCGACGGCACGCTCGATGCCTCGGGCAACGGCAAGGGCACCTTATTCCGTCTGAACCGCGCCTTTAATGCGACGTATCCGACTGCTTGCCCTGCAACGACCGGGGCCTCGATTCTGGCCAAAAACGTCAAGACTTGCAATTTTGTGTATAGCCCCACAACCGGAAACACGCAGCAAAACGGCTACGTGTGGATGCAGTTGGAATTGACTGAACGCAACGAGACCGTGTCGCTCTCGTTTGGTGCCCATGTGGACAATACGCCATGACCAAACAACGCAGACAAACCGGCTTCGGCGCCATCATGGCGATATTCATTCTCGTCATCCTGGCCACGCTCGCAGCGGCGATAACAAGAATCGGCGTCAGCCAGCAACTCAGTTCCGCTCAGGATGTTCAATCGGCAAGGGCTTGGCAGGCAGCGAAGGCCGGCACCGAGTGGGGCCTCTTTCAGGCCTTGCAACCGACGGGCATATGGCAGACCTGTAGCGGGACATCGACGACACTGGACTTGTCCGCCGACTCCGGATTCTGGGTCACAGTGAGCTGTACTTCGACTGCCTACAACGAAGGCGAATCGTCGCCAGGCGTGGCGCAGACGGTACGGGTCTACCGCATCAACGCGGTGGCATGCAATGTAGCGGGAGGCTGTCCGAACAACGCGCAGGCTACATCGCCGGATTATATCGAGCGTATGCGTCAGGTGATTGCGACCAATTGATACTGTAGTGATCGAAAGGGACAGTAAGGCGGGACATACTTTGATGAAGATTCTGTTAGGCTCCTGCTGGTCGAAAATAAGCCTTTTCCTATAAAAGGCGGTATCGGCAAGTCGTCCAATGATGAGAAGCGCCATCTACAATCTACGGGAGCATTTCATTGAAATATGCAGTACTGACTTTTTCAAAGCACCTATCGAAGCGCTAACTTGGAGCAATGAAAGAATTCATGAGGAGGACTTGAGGATATGGGAGCGAAAACCTGGATGCTCGTTTATGCGGACCGCAACGCACGTGAATTACTCGCCGCATGTCCCAAACTGGACCGTGACGCCACATTCAGGCTAGCTGCTCAACTGTTCCCAGAGGACCGGCTCGTACCACTTGACGATGTTGATTTGTCGTACACCAGCCCACCGGACGATGAGATCCACATTGGCTGTTTTCCTGGGCTCTCCGTCGTTGCAGCCAAGGAGTTCGCGATTGATTGCCCCTCAAAGCTGAGACCAAATTTTTTGGCAGGGACAGGAGCGCAATTCGTGTACTTACATGCGATGCACAGCGTGGTTGATTGGTTTGCGTTTGCAGTGTGGCGTGCTGGTAAGCTGGAACGATCGTTGAGTTTGTCGCCGGACGATGGCGTGCTGGAGGACATAGGGCAACGAATGTTCTTTGAACACCCCTATTGGTCCGGCCAGCATCCAGCGATCGATCCTGAAGACGAAGACGAGGGAGATTCCCCTTATCCATTTCCGTTTCACCCCCTTGAGCTTGGGGATGCAGCGCTACGCGAGTTCTTTGGGTACCAACTCGAGGGCTATGTCGACCCATCGCTCCTCGAGCCCGAAGTGGTTCCTCTTGCTCGTTTCAAGAGGAAGTCGTCAAAGTTCAAGTTCTGGTAGGGAGGTGGTCTAATCTCATGCCGAACATTGAAGCTAGGTTGCATATATCAAGCTAATTGTATGACGCAAGTTATATGCACCTAGAAATGTGGTTCTATTTAACAACAAAGGAAAAGGGAGAAGTTATGATTCAAAAATTTGTCGCAGCCGCCATCCTCGCTGCTAGCTTGGTGGGTTGTGCATCCGTTCCAATGGGCGACCCCAAGAAGGATGCCGAGCTTAAGTCTTTTTCGGCGAAGCCAGCAGTGGCTGGTCTCTATGTCTATCGCAACGAATCCATGGGGGCTGCTGTTCGTATGGATGTCGAGGTTGACGGGAAGCCTTTGGGACAAACCGCAGCCAAGACTTATTTCTATACGGAACTCGCCCCAGGAAAGCATACGATCATCTCTAAAGCGGAGAATACGGACAACCTCGAGATTGATACCGTAGCGGGCAAGCTTTATTACGTATGGCAGGAGGTGAAGATGGGGGTCCTTTATGCCCGCACTAAACTGCATCTCGTCAGCGAGGAAGAAGGCAAGAAAGGGGTAATGGAAACCCAGCTTGCTGCTGGCAAGTAAAGGCTAATTATTTGGCCAACGGATCATCAAAAGCTGTGCTTTTGATGATCTGCTGCCATCTTTGTTGAATTCTTATATGACGATAGTGGCAAAAGGAAAGCTGTCCAAGGTATATGTGGAGATAGACGAACGCTTTGGGCGCATTAGCAGAGTCCTTATGTGTCTCGATGGGCAATGGATAGAATTTACGGAAGTGGGGACTGGTGCATCTGAAGAATTTACCTTACCGGCGCCTTTGGGTTGTGAATGCATCGTCACCGATATTTCGGATCAACAGTGGGAGGACAAGAAATATGAAGTTGAGTACGCCTCGTCCTATTCTAGAGATGGGGTGTTTTGGGCAAAAGAATTTCACAAAGTCGATGGATTTTCAATTGTGGTTCAACGCTGACGCACAAGTGTGTCGGTCGATACGGCGTGCAATGTGCCGTCTTCGTTTCTAACTTCTGAGTGATAATAAAGTAAAGCGCTTTATGCGCTGCAGTGCTTTTTTAGTGTCTGCCGTGCGCCTGCAAATCCTTCTTCATTCTTCCTTTGGGACAGCAAATATGAAAAAAACGATACTTTCTCTAAGCAGGTCAGGAAAAGTTTTTTGACAAAACCATCCTCAACCAAAAGTTCTCGGACATGATGCCCGAGGTTTGCAGCGCCTCCTTATTCGACAATCCATCCAAATGCGCGACGAACGATCCGACCTGCTCATCCAGCGTGGCGTATTGCTTGTTGACGCTGATTGCATCCTTGCCTTGCCCCCACAGCGTATCCATCGGATTGAGTTCCGGTGCTCGCTCGGGAAGCCAGATCAGCTTGATTTCCAATTGATCGGCCAAGTCCGGCGAAGCGGTTGCCGTATGGCTGCTGTCACCGTCCAGCAGCATTGCGACATGCCAGCCACGATAGCCCCGACGGACTTCCCGCAAAAAGGCCTGGAAGTCCGTCGCGCGCTGATGCTCCCGCACCAAAAATATCCGGTGACCCGTCATCAAATTCATGCAATCAAATACCACTTGACGGGCATTCCGGCCACTGAGCAGAACACGCGCCGCCTCGCCCTTGGGCGCCCACATTGCCCGCAACGGCGGAAACAGCAGCAAATCCGTTTCATCTTCCGCCAGCAGGACACTACGCCTTGGCAAGCCAGATAGGAGGCGGAGAATTTCGTGTTTTTTTCTCTCGCTCCGGGTCCGGCATCAATACATAGCGCGGACGTTTCCAGGCATAGCCAAGGCGATGCAAGCCGCACCTCACTGTATCGGCAGAATATTGCTCTCCTGTGTTCTTCTCCAGTTGCTCTCGCAACAATGGAACTGTCCAGTGCGTTGCGCGATAACCAAATCGTTCCGGTGGCAGTATCAGCAACGTTCTCAGCAGCGCATCGAATACTTCGCCAGCCTTGGTTGGACGGCCCGAACGAGGCGCATCTCGCAGTTCGTCGCCACTATCTCCTTCGCGGGCGCGCGCAATCCAGTTGTAGACGCTCTGTCGGCTTACGCCTAACAACTCGGCGACGTCGTTCACTGACATGCCGCGGTCGTACTCCAGTATCGCCAACAGGCGTCGGCAAAGCCGAGCATCATCCGTCTCCCGCAGCATTGTCTGCATCTGCTTCAGACGGGCACCACTCAATCGTCTTGCATTCATGGCTGCCTCCCCATATGTCGCTGAAGGCCATGAATACAGTCTATGTCAAAAAACTTTTCCGGAGCTGCTTAGTCGTGTCAGAGGCAGAGACCGATGGTTACAGCTTGTTTTATCGGTAGTTTGTTCAAGCCGGAGATACCTTCATATATTCGTGGTTGGCTCGCACCACAGCGGCATGTAAGGTGACTGGCAATAATCGCAGTAGAATAATTCCTTGCAGCAAGGGTGTATCCTGTAACGCAGTGATCGCCAGAACGTAGGAAGCCACTTTGGAAGCAGACATCAAGCCGCGCGAACGCCAGTTGCGGATCTTCGCTCGTATTGCAGGTTATTTCAAATCGGTCCTCGAGCCTACCCTAGGCTGGTCGGCCAGATTGACATCCTTGATAAAGGCGGCAATGGCCAGCGGCGCAATATGCGTCGTGCTGCTACTCGCCTATACGATCATCCTGATTCCTTTCACGCCCAGCATCGCAGACCTGCGTAAAGCCAAGGCGGAAACGCCGAGCGTCCTGATGTCCGAAGACGGCAAAGAGCTGGCCGTCTTCAAGCGCATGAACCGCGAGTGGGTCGAACTGGACGAGATCTCCCCGCATGTGATCAATGCGCTGATCGCCACCGAAGACCATCGCTTCTACGAACACCACGGTGTCGACCTGAAGCGCACCGCGGCCGGCATCCTGCGCACCTTGCAGGGCAATCCAGAAGGCGGCTCCACGCTGACGCAGCAACTTGCCCGCAATCTTTATCCGGAAGAGATCGGGCGCAAGCGCTCCATTACTCGCAAGCTCAAGGAATTGATCACCGCGCTGAAAATCGAGTACGCCTACTCCAAAAAGGAGATCCTGCTTACTTACCTGAATACCATGCCGTTTTTGTACAACGCTTTCGGCATTGAAATGGGCGCCCGCACCTACTTCGACAAATCCGCCGCAGAGCTGAATGTGCTCGAAAGCGCCACCCTGGTCGGCATGTTGAAGGGCACCAGTTATTACAACCCAGTACTTCGCCCCGAGCGCGCACTTGAGCGCCGTAACCTCGTCCTGTCCCAAATGGTCAAGCGCGACGTGTTAAGCAAGGCCGAATTCAACAGGTTGAAAAAGCGCCCGATCCGCCTCGACTTTGAGCGTCAGCCCGAGCCGGTCGGCATGGCGCCCCATCTCGCTGCGCAAGTGCGCAAATGGTTGATCGACTGGGCCGACCGCAACGACTACAACCTGTATTCTGACGGGCTGGTGGTGGTTTCCACCATTGATTCACGAATGCAGGCGTTCGCAGAACGGGCTGTGTCCCGCCAGTTGCAAGTGTTGCAGGCGGTGTCCGATGTCGAGTGGGGACTCGGCACTAACCGCTTGATTTCGACCAACCCCTATACCTATCTCGACTTGCGTCATCAGGTGCGGCCGTTCGACTATTTCTGGAAAACACGAAGCGACCTACTCGACGCATTTGTGCGCGAGTCGGCCGCCTATCGCAAGGCGGTCGAAGAGGGGACGGCACCCGAGCTTGCACTGAAACAGCTTAAAGAAAACGCTGCCTTCATGGCGCAACTGCTCGCCGATAAGACACGTCTGGAAACGGGATTTGTCGCGATCGATCCGACCAATAGTCATGTGAAGGCATGGGTCGGCAGCCGCGATTTTGCAGTCGACCAGTATGACCATGTAGCGCAGGCCAGACGCCAGCCGGGATCAACGTTCAAGTCGTTTGTGTATGGCGCTGCACTGGAGCGAGGCATGTCGCCGGATATACGCTTTACCGACATGGAAGTCGAAATCCCGATGGAAAACGGCAGCGTATGGAAACCAACCGACATGTCTGCTCCCAGCGGGCGGCAAATGACACTGCGCGAAGGTCTGGCCTATTCAAAGAACACCATCACGGCCCAGGTGATGCAGGAAATTGGCCCAAAGAAGGTCGCCAGCTTTGCGCGCAAACTGGGCGTCAATCAAAGCGTACTCGATCCTGTTCCCGCGCTGGCACTCGGGAGCAGTCCGGTCACGCTGCTTGAAATGGTGTCCGCCTACAGCACTATTGCCAGCGGAGGCGAATTCCGTAAGCCGATCCTGGTCAGTCACATTGTCGACAAGGGCGGCAAGGTGCTGGAGACATTCACTAGCGACGGCAAGCGCGTCATCTCCGAAGAGACGGCGCATGATCTGACCGACATGCTGCGGGCTGCGATCGACCAGGGCACGGGGAGTGCCATCAAATCGCATATCGGCACCCGTGTCGATGTCGCAGGCAAAACTGGAACGACGCAAAACAACACGGACGGTTGGTTCATTCTCATGCACCCGCGCTTGGTGACAGGCGCATGGGTCGGTTTTAATGATGCACGCGTCACCATGCGCAGCAACCACTGGGGGCAAGGCGCCCACACTGCCCTGCCGCTCGTGGGCGACTTCACACGGCGAACGTTGCGCGCCCGGCTCATCGATTCCGGCGCACGTTTTCCGGTGCCACCAGACTCGTTCTTTGGATCACTCATTGACAAGGTAGCGGGGCTGTTCGACTGGAAAAATCCCCAGTCGGAACCCGCTCCTCGTCATGCGCGGCCGCCTCGCACGACATCGCCCCAGGGCCAGTCGAATATGCGGCCGGATGAAATGGAACGGATTACCCCTTAAATTGAGGAAGAGGCGAAGAGCCATGAGGATGCGCATAACAGCGGTCAAGGTGTGCCCGCAGAACAAGTTCAACAATCAATAATCTTTTGATTGTTGGAGAGCGGAGCAAGCGTAGGAGACGTTCTGCGTACTGAAACCAAGGTGGCGTGGGTTTGATTCCTACCCACCATGTCATATATCAATTGTATAAGTTGTAGCGTGATCTGACACGATGTGTCAGATAGCGAACTTCCGCGTTTCCCCTGGAGCAGACATTGAACGGCTCCATTTGATGGGTTGCCATACAGCGAGAGCGGTCCTTCCATTTTTTCCGTGAAAGCTTACAATCGGCCAATTTCAGACGGTCACGCTTCGACCGGAAAGCAGCCGTACGGCGTCGCAAACACTGCCGCTATATTGCCTTAAGGGAAATTCTTCTCTACACTGAATCGAAATCGGGACGTAGCTGCTCCTGTGCGTCTTTCACGGATTTTTATGTTCCTGTTAAATCGGGCGATTCAGCGGAAGCCAGGCTCCGTGTGACTTGGCGGCTGGCCAGTGTCAGTGCATAACGGCTCGTCCCCATGCATAACGGACGGGCCAAGCCTGTTAAATATTCAGTTAGAGAGCAGATGAAAAATTGGGTATGTCCAAATTGTGGAGCAGCGATTCAGC
>CBHCMF010000104.1:0-15780 GCA_965974465.1 uncultured Noviherbaspirillum sp. | reverse complement strand
ACAAGCCATAACCATATTGTTCCGTCGCCTCGACTGCTGCTTTCACCATGCTTTCGTCACCAGAGAGCCCCAAATAGTTATTGGCGCACAAGTTAATCAGTGTTTTGCCATCGTCACAAATCACTTCGGCGCCCTGGCGCGATGCAATCACGCGCTCTGGTTTATAAAGCCCTTGCTCGCGCAACACAGCCAAATTCTGGCCCAGACCGACATAGAAACTTTCCTTGGAATTTGTTGCATTCATTACAATCTCCGTTATTTTGTTCAGGCTGGATTGGGAAATTCGGGACCGGAGCATGTATCAATCATGGTGGTATCCATGGCTCATGGCATCTGTTACGATGCAATTTCGCCACATCGCATAAAATTCACTATCCAGAACCAAAGTTCAATATATTGAATATTAAAGAGCCATATTGAACTTTGCAAGTCTCTCTCTTATGAAAAAACTTAGTCCCCCCAGTTCCCCCCCAGAAGTCGGCGCCACGTTACAAAAATTGCGCCTGAAACGCGGGCTAACCCTGGATGACCTGTCGCGCGCAGCCGGCGTATCGAAATCAATGCTGTCACAGATCGAACGGGAAAAGGCCAATCCAACCATCGCCGTTACTTGGCGACTGGCAAATGCCTTGGGGATTGGTATTGAGGAACTGCTATCGAGCGAAACGCCCGACACTGAAGCAATCCATGTGCTGGAACCGCACGAAACGCCGACCCTTCCTGGCACCCATGCTGGCTACGTACTGAGAATATTGGGGCCGATGGAGCTAGCAGGAAAATATGAGTGGTACGAATTAACCTTGGCACCAGACGGGGCATTGGTCTCAAATCCGCATGATCCAGGAACGATGGAATATTTGACCTTGGTGCATGGCACTGCGGAAGTCGAGGTGGATGGTGTGAAGAAAAAGCTCAAGACCGGCGGGACAGCCCGCTATCAGGCTGATAGAAATCATGCCATCCGGAACTTGAGCAAGTCAGAAACGAAAGCCTTCTTGGTGGTCATCCACAAATAAGCAATGTGGAATCTCAGCCCGCGATCCTGCCGTTCAGCGCAACTGCTCGACGCGGATCATGGTGACACGGCCAATGACTGTTGCCAGCGCCTCAATCTGCGCAATTGCGCCCCTGACATTCTTCTCATGTGTCTCATGTGTCAGCATGATGATGTCCGTCTTGGACTCCCCCTCTACCGCCTCTCTTTGCCGCAGAGCCTCAATTGAAATCGTCGAGTCGGCCAGAATGCGTGTGATGTTCGCCAACACACCCGTCTGGTCCGTGACTTGCACGCGCAGATAATAACTTGTCCTCACTTCCGCCATCGGAAGGATGGGGATATCGGTAATTGCGTCCGGTTGGAATGCAAGATAAGGCACGCGTTGCGCCGGATCAGCAGTCGCAAGCCGACTAATGTCGATCAAGTCCGCAATAACTGCAGATGCCGTTTCTTCGGAACCAGCACCGGCGCCGTAATACATAGTTATGCCGGCGGCATCGCTGCGCACCATGATGCCATTCATTGATCCCTCAACGTTAGCGATCAAACACTCGGCTGGTACCAGGGCAGGATGCACGCGCAGTTCGATCCCCTTTGGTGTTCGCTTGGCGATACCTAAGAGCTTAATGCGATACCCCAGGCTTTCCGCATAGGTAATATCGCTCGCTTCCAGTTTAGTAATCCCTTCGACATGCGCCTTGTCGAATTGCACCGGAATACCGAATGCAAGCGCGGACATTATTGTGATCTTATGCGCCGCATCCACGCCTTCGATGTCGAAGGTTGGATCAGCTTCCGCATAGCCTAAGCGCTGAGCTTCTTTTAGCACCACATCAAAGCTCAATCCTTTGTCACGCATCTCGGACAGGATGAAATTCGTTGTCCCGTTGATGATACCCGCCACCCATTCGATACGATTCGCAGTCAACCCCTCACGCAAGGCTTTGATGATCGGAATACTTACCGCAACAGCCCCCTCAAAAGCAACCGCCACACCCTTTTCGCGAGCCGCAGAAAAAATCTCATTACCATGCATCGCCAGCAAGGCCTTGTTAGCGGTCACAACATGCTTGCCATTAGCAATCGCTTGCAGCACTAGATCCTTGGCGACAGTGCAACCACCAATGACTTCGACCACGATGTCGATTTCCGGATGATTCACCACTGCCATCGGATCGCTCACGATCTTCACGCCGTCGCCGATGCGTTTTCGGGCACGCTCAATATTGCGCGCTGCGACCATCGCCACTTCAAGGGTACGCCCTGCCCTACCACTAATTACCGCCTCATTGCGCTTGAGCACATTGTATGTGCCAGTACCGACGGTACCACTGCCTAACAAGCCTATCCTGATTGGTTGCATAAAGATAAAGAAATAAATAAATCAACAAATAAAAAAGGCACCCCATGCTCGGGTGCCTTTTCTACTTCGCATGGCCCCCGGATGCGGGCCGCGCATCGTACGAGAAAATTAACTCAACTGTTCCAGACGAATCTTGGTGACTTCACCGATCACCGTCGACAAAGCTTCAATCTTGGTAATCGCCGCCATGACATTCTTTTCTTGCGTCTGATGCGTCAACATAATAATGTCCGTCTTGGTTTCACCTTCCGCCGGCTCCTTTTGCAGCATGGCGTCAATCGAAATACCTAAATCAGCGAGAATACGCGTCACGTCGGCCAACACACCCGGCAGATCTTCCACCTTCATGCGCAGGTAGTAGCTCGTTGTCACTTCCGACATCGGTAAAATCGGGATATCGGTCATCGCATCAGGTTGGAACGCCAAGTGCGGCACGCGGTGCTCCGGATCGGCAGTGGCCAAGCGAGTGATATCGACTAAGTCAGCGATCACCGCTGAAGCGGTGGGCTCAGAGCCCGCCCCTTTGCCGTAATAGAGCGTGGCCCCCACTGCATCAGCCTGCACCAGCACCGCATTCATCGCGCCTTCAACATTCGCAATTAAGCGCTTTGCCGGAATTAATGTCGGATGTACACGCAGTTCGATACCATTCGGGGTACGTCTCGCTATGCCAAGCAATTTGATGCGATAGCCCAATTGTTCTGCATATTGAATATCGGTTGCCTGCAGCTTGGTAATCCCTTCTACATGCGCCTTGTCGAACTGTACCGGGATACCGAACGCAATCGCCGACATGATGGTTGCCTTGTGTCCCGCATCCACACCTTCGATATCGAAGGTCGGATCTGCTTCGGCGTAACCAAGCCGCTGCGCCTCTTTCAGCACGACGTCGAAGTCGAGTCCCTTGTCCCGCATTTCGGACAAGATGAAGTTAGTAGTACCGTTGATGATACCGGCGATCCACTGGATGCGGTTTGCCGTCAACCCCTCACGCAACGCCTTGATGATTGGGATGCCGCCGGCAACAGCCGCTTCAAAGGCAACCATCACGCCCTTCTCCTGCGCTGCCTTGAAGATCTCATTACCATGAATGGCCAGCAGCGCCTTGTTGGCGGTCACCACATGTTTACCATTGGCAATTGCCTTCATTACCAGATCCTTGGCAATACCATATCCGCCAATCAGTTCGATGATGATGTCGATTTCCGGATTGTTCACCACCTGGTTCGCGTCGCTGACGACTTCGCATTCACCGTTGGTCAATTCCTTTGCGCGCGCGATATTCAGATCAGCCACCATCGTGATCTCAATGCCACGACCAGCACGCCGGGTGATTTCCTCCTGGTTGCGTTTCAATACATTGAACGTGCCGGCCCCGACGGTACCGATGCCTAACAGGCCTACTTTGATGGGTGTCATGATTTTCAAAAATTTAAATGCTGCTGACTTCCGGCATCCGCCGGAACAAATAAATACGCAATGATAGTGCCTTATGCAACCGTATGGCGCTTGCGATACCCCTCCAAAAAGCGGGCAATACGCCCGATCGCCTCTGCAAGATCATCCGAATTCGGCAAGAAGACCACGCGGAAATGGTCGGGCGCGATCCAGTTAAAGCCAGTGCCTTGCACAATCAGCACCTTTTCTTCCGCTAACAATTCGTACGCAAACTGCTGGTCATCCTTGATCGGATAGATCTTTGGGTCGAGCTTCGGAAACATATACAGCGCCGACTTCGGCTTTACGCAAGTAACGCCTGGAATGTCGGTCAACAACTTGTGCGCCAAATCACGCTGTTTCAGCAGTCGACCTCCAGGCCCGACCAAGTCATTGATACTCTGGTAGCCGCCTAAGGCAGTCTGGATCGCATACTGACCCGGTGCATTTGCACATAGACGCATTGATGCGAGCATGTTCAGACCTTCAATGTAATCCTTAGCCGGCCGCTTATCTCCGGACACCACCATCCAACCGGCACGGTAACCGCAAGAACGGTAATTCTTAGACAGTCCATTCAAGGTCAGGAACAAGACATCATCCGCCAACGACGCGATCGAAGTATGGGCTTCGCCATCATACAATGTCTTGTCATAGATCTCGTCAGCGAATACGATCAATTGGTGCTGTCGGGCGACGTCGACGATCTGTTGCAAAACTTCGACTGGATACAAGGCACCTGTCGGATTGTTCGGATTGATGACGACGATTGCCTTGGTGCTTGGTGTGATTTTCTTCTTGATGTCCTCGATGTCTGGAAGCCAGCCCGATTCCTCATCGCAGACATAATGCACCGGCTTACCGCCCGACAAGCTGACTGCCGCAGTCCAAAGCGGATAATCCGGCGCAGGCACCAGCACTTCGTCACCCGAATTGAGCAATGCATTCATGCCCATCACGATCAATTCGGAAGCCCCATTACCAATGTAAATGTCATCAATGGTGACGCCAGAAATTCGCTTTTCCTGGGTGTAATGCATGATCGCTTTGCGCGGTGCAAACATGCCCTTAGAGTCAGTATAGCCGGCTGCATTACCCATATTGAGAATCATGTCATGCACGATTTCATCGGGCGCATCGAAGCCAAATACGGCAAGGTTACCAATATTCAGCTTGATGATCTTGTGCCCCTCCTCCTCCATCTGTTTGGCTTTCTCCAAGACAGGGCCGCGTATGTCATAACAAACGTCTGCAAGTTTCTTGGATTTTTGGATCGGTCGCACGGGTGGAATCCCTTGTAGTTAATACATTAGTTGGGATGCAATGCTGCACCGCCAAAAGATACTCATTTTGCCGAAAGCAACTCGTTTTATCAATGTATGCAGGCATGTTTGGACCTGGAAAACGCTACAATGCCATGTCTTTCTTCCAATTGCCGGAAATTCTCCCTTTTTTGGCATGTCTATAGCATCATGAAATTGCATTCCACTCAAACCCAGCATTACCAAACCATCACTGCTTATGACGATACCGGCGTCGAAATTAATGCAGTACGCTTTTCGCATAGTTTGATCGTTCTTCCCGAATCGGCCCCAGTCTTCTGGCCGCCGCAATCGTTCGAAACCTTATCGGTTGACCATATCGCGCAGATCGAGGCCACATTACCCGACGTCGTCATTCTTGGCACCGGAGCTCGGCAGCGATTTATTCATCCAAGCCTCATCAATGTGCTAACTTCACGCCGCGTTGGCGTCGAATGCATGGACAATCGGGCCGCGTGCCGCACCTACAACATCCTCATGGCTGAAGGCCGCAAAGTCGCACTAGCATTGATTTTCGATGCGCCACCTGCTTAAGTGCAGCTGGTGAGGACTTGAAAATTCACCAAGCATCGCCACTTCTGCTCAACTGACTGGCCGATTCCCAATAGCATAAACATTCGATAACATGGCGCATGCGGGGTATCATCCGGCAACTGTAAGTAACCATCGCCACGCGCGATACCGACCATGGACCAGGAGACCGACGTGGCTGAGAGCCCATCCGCACTAAACTTGATCGTCCCGGAATTTTCCGCGGAAATGACCGGCAACCAGACATTCAAACTGTCTGACTACAAGGGCAAGACGATCGTGCTGTATTTCTACCCCAAGGACAACACGCCTGGCTGCACGACCGAAAGCATACAGTTCCGTGACTTATATCCACAATTCCAGCAATGCAATACTGAGATCTTTGGCGTAAGCCGTGACAGCATCCGATCGCATGAAGGATTCAAGGCAAAACTCGACATGCCTTTTGAGCTAATTTCCGACCCAGACGAAACGCTGTGCGTCATGTTCAACGTTATGAAAATGAAGAATATGTATGGCAAGCAAGTGCGCGGCATCGAACGCAGCACATTTGTGATTGACGGCTCAGGGAAATTGGTGAAAGAATGGCGTGGAGTGAAAGTACCTGGGCACGTTGATGACGTGCTAGAGTTCGTGAAAGCTCTTGCGTAAGCTGCTGAACACATTGAATCTAAAAGAAATTTCATACCGAAGGCCGTTTGTGGAAGAGGCGCCGAGCCTCCCCCTCTCAAACGGCCTTTTGCTTTGCAAACTTCATCCCCTCACTGTTCTCCCCCTCCGCAACTGTTTGGCTTCGCTCGACTCTCACATGAGTAGTCAATTTAATAATTTTTTCGATTGAGGTCCTGATGCCACTGCCTAAATTGCCGACAAAACCAGCGACATTGCTCTCACCGCAAGACTATCCGAAAGCAGAAAAAAAGAAATCGGTAAAACCTGTCATGGCGCTGGTTGAATCCCCCTCACAAACGACAGAAGCAGCGCCTCAAGCACGCGCCAAATCCAGTGCAAAGACTCCCGCCACAAAACGTACTGCCAAGCCCAAAGAAGTAGAAAGCTTGATCAAATCAAGCGCTAGCCGTATTGGCGATAAGCTGGGGGTCACCAAATTATTTGTGCTGGACACTAACGTGCTCATGCACGACCCAACTTCATTGTTCCGATTCGAAGAGCATGATGTCTATCTCCCCATGATGACACTCGAAGAATTGGACAATCACAAAAAAGGCATGTCCGAAGTCGCACGCAATGCGCGTCAGGTATCACGTTCGCTTGATGCGCTGGTAGCGGGCGTGGAAGAGCATGCCATCGAGGAAGGCATTCCTCTTTCCAAATTAGGCAACAAGGATGCGAAAGGCCGCCTCTTCTTTCAGACACGGCTGGAGATCATGGAGCTGCCGGAAGGCCTACCGATTGGTAAGGCTGACAATCAGATCCTTGGTGTCGTGCGCGCGCTCGAAACACAGCATCCTGGCCGCCCCATCGTGCTGGTGTCCAAGGACATCAATATGCGTATCAAGGCGCGCGCAATGGGCTTACCGGCGGAAGAATACTTCAACGACCACGTGCTGGAAGATACTGACCTGCTTTACTCCGGCATCATGCAATTACCGGACGATTTTTGGAACAAGCACGGCAAAGGGATGGAGTCATGGCAAGAAAACAAGCACGGCACAGGCTATACCTTCTACCGTTTGACAGGGCCGTTGGTACCCTCATTCCTGGTTAACCAATTCATATTCATGGAGCCGCGCAATGGGGAGGCGCCATTCTACGGCCAAGTTAGACAAATCAACGGCAAGACAGCCGTGATCCAAACGCTACGTGACTACGCACATGGCAAGAATAGCGTATGGGGTGTAACGGCACGTAATCGCGAACAGAACTTCGCGCTCAATCTGCTCATGAATCCGGAATGCGACTTTGTCACGTTGCTCGGCCAAGCAGGCACAGGCAAAACGCTACTGGCATTGGCTGCGGGACTTGCACAAGTTTTAGAAACCAAGCTATATAACGAAATCATCGTCACCCGTGTGACCGTACCGGTTGGCGAAGACATCGGTTTCCTGCCTGGCACCGAGGAAGAAAAAATGTCCCCTTGGATGGGAGCATTCGACGACAATCTTGAAGTGTTGAACAAATCCGACAATGAAGCAGGCGACTGGGGCCGCGCTGCGACACAGGATCTGATTCGTTCTCGTATCAAAATCAAGTCGCTTAACTTCATGCGCGGCCGCACCTTCGTGAACAAGTTTCTGATCATTGATGAGGCCCAGAACCTGACACCAAAGCAGATCAAGACGCTAGTCACACGTGCCGGTCCGGGCACAAAAATCGTCTGTTTGGGCAATATCGCGCAAATTGATACGCCTTATCTGACCGAAGGTTCAAGCGGCCTGACATACGTCGTCGATCGTTTCAAGGGATGGTCCCATAGCGGACACGTAACGCTAGCCCGTGGCGAACGGTCACGTCTGGCAGACCATGCAAGCGAAGTTCTGTAGCTTCACTCTGCGCCAAATAGTCCCAATAAAAAAGCCTGCAGTGATGCAGGCTTTTTTACGGAAAATTACAGGACTACAGAATCTTCGTTCCTATCCACCAAGCGATTGCTGCTACAAAGGCCGATGCTGGAATGGTAAAGATCCAAGCCCACACAATGTTACCTGCGACCCCCCAACGCACCGCCGACATCTTCCTGGATGAGCCGACTCCAACGATTGCGCCAGTAATGGTATGCGTCGTCGACACGGGGATACCCAGACTTGTCGCCAGAAACAATGTGATCGCCCCACCTGTTTCAGCACAGAACCCACCTACCGGTTTCAATTTGGTGATCTTCTGGCCCATGGTCTTCACAATGCGCCAACCACCAAACAGCGTGCCAAGACCAATCGCCGCATAGCAGCTGATTACAACCCACATGGGCAACGGCTCCTTCGAAGTGGAATAGCCGGCGGCAATCAGCAACATCCAGATAATACCCATGGTTTTTTGCGCATCGTTCCCGCCATGCCCCAAGCTGTACATTGATGCGGAAATAAGCTGCATGCGGCGGAACCATTTATCGACACGTCGCGGTGTCGAACGCACGAATAGCCAGGAAACCACGACCATCATGATCGAACCGAACACGAAACCCAGTAATGGGGACAGTAGGATGAAGGAAATGGTCTTGATCAGCCCCGCTGAAATGAGCGCACCTGTGCCGGATTTCGCCACCGCAGCACCAATCAGCCCGCCGATCAAAGCGTGGGAAGAGGACGAGGGAATACCATAGTACCAGGTCAAAACGTTCCAGAAGATAGCCCCGACTAGAGCACCAAACACGACGTAATGGTCTACCACGCTAGGCTCAATAGTGCCTTTGCCTACCGTTGTTGCCACTTTGAGCTGAAAGAAGAAAATAGCGATAACGTTAAAGAGTGCCGCCATCGCCACTGCATGCTGCGGTTTCAACACGCCGGTCGACACAACAGTAGCAATCGCGTTCGCGGCATCATGAAAGCCATTCATGAAATCGAATAGCAATGCCAGTGCGACCAAAAAGGCGAGAACGTAAATACTGATTTCGAGGGTTTGCATGAGTTTTATCTAATGTGTTTGAGGTGCCAAATTACGCATACGGGAACGCTATGCTCCGCGGATATGCCTCCCTCCATTCCATCGGCAGGCGACCGACTGTGACAAAAGTCGCCCGGTCAGGACTTCACGGCGTCATCACCTCAGGCATTCTCAACAATAATGCCTTCAATGATATTGGCGACGTCCTCACAACGATCCGTGACTGTTTCCAGGATCTCGTAGATCGCCTTCAGTTTGATCAGATTACGGACATCCGGCTCATCACGGAACAATTTGGACATTGCCGCCCGCATCACATGATCGGCATCCGACTCCAGACGATCGATCTCCTCGCAAACCGAAAGAATCTGGCCAGAATTATCCATGTTGTGCAACAAGCCAACCGAAATCTTCACTTTTTCCGTACAAGCCAGACAGAGTTCTGCCAAACGTTTAGCTTCGGGCGTGATTGCCTTAATGTCATACAAGGATATCGTCTGGCCTGCATCCTCTAGCAGATCCAGGATATCGTCCATCTTCGTAATCAGCTTATGGATATCGTCACGGTCGATCGGTGTGATGAACGTCTTGTGCAGCAAATCCAACGTTTCATAAGTCACTTTGTCGGCCTGCTTCTCGACACTCTCAATAGCGTGTACACGGTTTTCAAGGTCATCGAAATTGGTCATCAATGCGACCATTTCCTTCGCACCCTTAACGCACAGATCAGCGTGCTGAATAAACAGATCAAAGAACTTGCCCTCGCTGGGCATCAATCGTCCAAACATATTTACACTCTCTTAATGTTGAAGCATTTTTCCGTAGTCATTCGCCCAATTCACACTACTAGAGGCATCACTCGTTATCAAAAATCGCATTGCCGCCAGTGTAATTATCGAACTTTGTATATTCACCGAGGAAGGCTAGGCGCACAGTGCCAATGGGGCCATTACGTTGCTTACCGATGATGATTTCAGCAGTGCCCTTATCCTGAGAATCAGGGTTGTATACCTGGTCGCGATAGATGAACAAGATCACGTCGGCATCCTGTTCGATCGCACCGGATTCGCGCAGATCGGACATCACGGGACGCTTGTTTGGCCGCTGCTCCAGCGAGCGGTTCAACTGTGATAATGCAATTACGGGACAATGAAGCTCCTTGGCCAACCCCTTCAAATTACGCGAAATTTCGGAAATTTCGGTTGCTCGGTTTTCACCGGAGGAATTCCCTGACATCAGCTGCAAATAGTCGATGATGATTAGACCCAGACGGCCACATTGGCGCGACAAGCGCCTGGCGCGTGCGCGCAATTCAATCGGACTCAGCGCCGGTGTCTCATCAATATAGAGTTGCGCATCATTCATCTTCTGAATCGCATGCGTCAGGCGTGGCCAGTCTTCATCATTCAGCTTACCAATACGCAGGCGACTTTGGTCTAGTCGACCGACTGATCCGAGCATACGCATTGCTAACTGGGCTCCCCCCATTTCCATCGAAAAGACTGCGACGGGCAAACCACTGTCGATCGCGACGTTCTCACCGATATTTAATGAAAAGGCGGTCTTACCCATCGATGGACGACCTGCGACAATGATCAGATCACCAGGCTGCAAACCGGATGTCATGCGGTCGAGGTCGATAAAGCCGGTTGGCACACCAGTGATGTCGCCCTGATTATCTCGGTTATACAATTCGTCAATGCGTTCAACAACCTGCGTCAGCAAGGGCTGAATTGCCATAAAACCTTGGGCGCCACGCGCCCCCTCTTCTGCGATGGCGAAGATCTTCGATTCGGCTTCGTCCAGAAGTTGCTTGACTTCCTTTCCTTGTGGATTAAAGGCCTGCCCTGAAATTTCGTCCGATACGGTAATCAGCTTACGTAACACACCGCGATCACGCACAATCTCTGCATAACGGCGGATGTTCGCCGCCGATGGCGTATTTTGCGCTAGGGCATTCAAATAGGTCAATCCACCGACCTCCTCAGCCTTGCCCGAGGTACTCAATGCCTCGAATACGGTAATAACATCGGCAGGCCTAGTATTGTTTATTAGCTTGACAATGTGCTGAAAAATGATGCGGTGGTCGTAACGATAAAAATCGTCTTCATTGACGAAGTCCGCGATCCGATCCCAGGCCGCATTATCGAGAAGCAAACCGCCTAGTACAGATTGTTCTGCTTCAATGGAATGAGGTGGGATTCGAAGGGCTTCAAGTTGCGGATCAGCTCGGTTATTCATGGCGCGAATTATACTCGGTTAAGCATATGCCTTTTAGATCAACGCGCGACATAAATGACATTATTTTTCTCAAATAATGCGAATATTTGCATGAACTAAACTATGACAATATGCAATAAAAAAGGCCGGAAATCCCGGCCTTTTTTCGACAGAGGAAGCTCTGCTTACGCTTGCTCGCCCAATACCGACACAGTAATTTCCACAACAACGTCCGTATGCAAAGCAACGGAGATGGCATAGTCGCCCACTGCTTTCAGGGGGCCTTGCGGCATGCGGATCTGCGCTTTTTCAACTGGGAAACCCTGTTTGGTCACAGCTTCAGCGATATCCGCATTGGTTACGGAACCGAATAAACGACCATCAACGCCCGCTTTCTGAGCAATCTGAACGGTCATGCCGCTCAGCTTTTCGCCTTGAGCTTGTGCTGCGCCTAACTTTTCAGCTGCAGCTTTCTCCAGCTCCGCACGCTTTGCCTCAAACTCAGCCACTGCCGCTGCCGTAGCACGACGCGCCTTACGCTGCGGAATGAGGAAGTTACGTGCATAGCCGTCCTTGACTCGCACAACTTCACCGAGATTGCCAAGATTAACGACTTTTTCCAACAGAATGACTTGCATGTTTTTCTCCTATTCTTTAGTCGTTAATCAAGCGTTGTGCAGATCAGTGTACGGCAGCAAGGCCAAATAGCGCGCACGCTTAATCGCAGTATCAACTTGACGCTGATAGTGCGCCTTAGTACCAGTCAGGCGCGCCGGCATGATCTTGCCGTTTTCCTGAACAAAGTCCTTCAAGGTATCAACGTCCTTGTAGTCCACTTGTTCAACACCAGCGGCCGTAAAGCGGCAAAATTTCTTGCGCTTGAACAACGGGTTCTGTTGTTGACGTTTGTTTTTGAGTTTGCTTTTATCGAATTTTTTACCGAATGCCATGTTTGGCTCCTGTATCTAGTGATCTGGTGTATAGGTCTCGAAGTCCGTAACGTGAAACACGACGCCTCTGCTATTGCGACTCTTTCGCGCGAGGAAACCTGTGAACTGAAACACTGCCCCTAATTCTGCCCGGCTGATTTTCCCTGAAATTTCGCCTGCAGCGATCGCCGCAATTTCAAGATCAACCTGACGCGGGATATTTGCCTCTATCTGCTCCGACTGGTGTTGCAGCTTTGCATACACAATCGGAATGCCTGCCGGGGTGTAGCGCAGTACATCGCGCTCCGCGATGACAGCAATCAGACGAAGCTGGTTCACGCTCCTCGACTGGCTCAATTACGCAGCAGATGCCTCGGCACGTTGGGTCTTAGCTGCATCTTCCTTCTGCACAGCCTTCATCATCGGGGACGGCGCGGTCTCGGCCTTTTTCATCTTGACGGTGAGGTGGCGCAGAACAGCATCGTTGAATTTGAAGCCAGTTTCGATTTCAGCCAAGGTCTCGTTGTCGCACTCGATGTTCATGCAAACATAATGCGCTTTAGCGAGCTTCTGAATCATATACGCCATCTGGCGGCGACCCCAGTCTTCGACACGATGAACCTTGCCATTGCGGGCGGTCACAATGCCTTTGTAGCGCTCGATCATTGCAGGCACTTGCTCGCTTTGATCTGGATGGACGATAAATACGATTTCATAATGACGCATGTAATCTCCTTTTGGACGGATTAAAAAATCGCCCACCCCGGCGTCAAGACAGGTGTGGGAAGAGGAAAGCCCGCAATAGTAACCCGAATGCAAGCTAAACTCAATACTTTCAAGCGCTTAAGCAAGAACCTCCATCGTAATTACAAATTAAAACGCCAAGTTGCTTGCATTTCGCAAAAAGCTGTACAAAAATACAGGCTGTCTTTATAAACAGGCAGACCAACCTCCTCACCATGATCAAACTTACCGCCCGCCAGGAGCAGATCCTGAACCTGATCAGGGAAGCCATCGAAAATACCGGCTTCCCCCCAACCCGCGCGGAAATTGCTGCCGAACTAGGCTTCCGTTCGGCTAATGCAGCGGAAGAGCATCTGCAGGCCCTAGCCCGCAAAGGCGCCATCGAAATATCGCCCGGGACGTCACGCGGCATCCGCTTACGTGATATGAATATGGATAAAGGCTCTTCTCATCTGAGCGCCCGACAGATGGCATTACCCCATTCGTCGCTGATGCAACTAAGCCTACCGTTAATTGGCCGTGTTGCAGCGGGCTCACCCATTTTGGCACAAGAGCATGTCGAAACCACTTACCGTGTCGATCCCTCGCTGTTTTCCGACAAGCCTGATTATTTATTAAAGGTCCGTGGACTTTCAATGCGCGATGCCGGCATCCTTGACGGTGATCTGCTAGCAGTAAAAAAAATTGAGACAGCCAAAAATGGCCAAATCGTTGTTGCCCGCCTTGGTGATGATGTGACGGTTAAGCGGTATCGTAAAACAGGTCCCGTTATCGAATTACTCCCAGAGAATCCGGATTTTGAACCGATCCAGGTTAATACAAATGAAGATAATTTCGCACTCGAGGGTTTAGCGGTTGGATTATTGCGTGCCTGGGGTTGAACACGGCCCGCCACAATACCTCATTGCCTATGAGGCTCGGACCAAATGACCCTCGTACAGGATCGTTGAATATCTCACTGTCGCGGCAGTTTTGCGATTATCTGTCGCGCGATCCCGCGGATGATATTCACCTCCTCAGTCTCCAGTTGAGTTCGCGAAAACAATCGCCTTAGCCGGGGCATGAGTTTCTTCGGATTCTCAGCATCGAGAAAGTCAATTGCAATCAAGGCCTCCTCCAAATGGGCATACATGCCATCAATTTGCGCAACACTGGCCATATCCCCTTGGAATCCGATTGTTGTTTCCGGCAAGGCATTTCCCATAGCTGCCATTCGAGCTTCGTATGCCAGAACCTGAACCGCCTGTGCCAGATTCAGAGACGAATAATCCTGATTCGCGGGGATATTGATTAGCACGTTACACTTTTCAATGATTTCGTTAGGCAGTCCATAACGCTCGCTACCAAATACCAATGCCGGATTCAACCCTTCATCGCCGGCAAGTCGGGACGCCAATGTGCGCGGCGCCAACACCGGCGGCGAGAATTCCCGCAATCGCGCACTCAATGCAGCAGCAAAGTTACAGCCATCCAGCGCCTCATCGATCGTCTTGACTACTCGAGCCGACGTCAGGATATCTTGGGCCCCACTGGCAAAAGCAATGGCCTCTTCCTGTTGTAGCGCATCTGAAAAACGCGGATTGACCAGGACGAGTTGCGAAAATCCCATGGTTTTCATCGCGCGCGCGACCGCCCCGATATTGCCAGGATGGCTAGTTTCGATCAGCACGAAACGTAGTCGATTGAAAAGAGAAGTACTGATTTGAGGCTGGTTCATTTAAAATAGCGCCATTACGCGGAGAAAGACTGTTTGGTCTAAGTTGCCGCATCGCTCATTAATTCAAATTAATACGGTTCCGAACGCGGCAAGCAACGGTACCGTAATTTTAACGGAACCTCTATGCATCCCATGCTGAACACGGCGGTGAAGGCTGCCCGCCGCGCCGCCTCCATCATCAATCGCGCATCTTTTGATCTCGACCGTATCAAGGTCACCGAGAAAAAGCAGAATGACTTCGTCACCGAGGTCGATCAGGCCGCTGAACAAGCAATCATTGAGGTTCTGAAAACAGCCTATCCCGACCATGCCATTCTGGCCGAGGAATCGGGAGCCTCCGCCAACCTGCACGACGAAAACGACAACGTCTGGATTATCGATCCGCTTGACGGAACAACCAACTTCATTCACGGCTTTCCGCAGTACTGCGTATCGATTGCGTTGCAACAGCGTGGCCAGATTACTCAGGCAGTGGTCTACGATCCCACTCGCAATGACTTGTTTACCGCAACAAAAGGCGCTGGAGCCTACCTGAATGAAAAACGTATTCGTGTCAGCCGCCGTGACAAGATTGCCGACGCGCTAATTGGCACCGGCTTCCCCTTTCGTTCTACAGACGAACTTGATGAATACGTGAAAATGTTCAAGGTGATGACGGAAAAATGCGCCGGACTGCGCCGCCCAGGCGCTGCGGCCCTTGACTTAGCCTATGTAGCAGCCGGCCGTCTTGATGGCTTCTTCGAGAAAGGTTTGCAACCCTGGGATACGGCTGCGGGCTCACTGCTTATTACCGAGGCAGGCGGAATCGTTGGAGACTTTACCGGTGAATCGGACTACCTGTACAAAGGCAATGTCATTGCTGGTACGCCAAAAATTTTTGCGCAAATGATCAAGCTATTGACGCCGTTCGCAAAATAGCAACATTCATTGAAGTACCCGGGCGCGTTCAGCATTCG
>CBHCMF010000103.1:0-15876 GCA_965974465.1 uncultured Noviherbaspirillum sp. | reverse complement strand
TCGAAAATCCGTCCAAGTTTGACCCGCGCGAATACTTAAAACCTGCGCGCGAAGCGGCGAAGGGGATCTGTAAGGCGCGTTTCATCGCGTTCGGCTGCGAAGGTCAGGCACCGAAAATCAAGCCGATTCCGTTGGAAAAAATTGCTGAAAAGTACAAAAAAGGCGAACTGGCCCAGATCGTGCAGTAAAATTCAGCATCGGAAACAAACCAACCGGCGGCGTGTCAGGCACCCGCCGGTTTAGCTTTTTTGGAAAGCCTCATGAACAATCTCTACCAGTCCACTATCAAGTCTCTTCCGCTGCTCGGCCGCGGTAAGGTGCGCGACAACTACGCAGTCGGCGATGACAAGATCCTGATTGTGACGACGGATCGCTTGTCGGCATTTGACGTCGTGATGAACGAACCGATTCCCGGCAAAGGCAGGGTGCTGAACCAAATGTCGGATTTCTGGTTTCAGAAGCTGCGAGATATTGTTCCCAATCACCTGACAGGCATTGCGCCAGAATCCGTAGTGAGCGCTGAGGAAGTGGATCAGGTTCGTGGCCGCGCGGTTGTCGCTAAGCGCCTCAAGCCGATTCTCGTCGAGGCCGTGGTACGGGGCTACATCATTGGCTCAGGCTGGAAAGATTATCAGTCAACCGGTGCGATTTGCGGTATCGCGCTCCCACAGGGACTGCGTCAGGCCGACAAGCTGGCTATGCCGATCTTCACTCCCGCAGCAAAAGCCGACGTTGGTGAGCACGACGAAAATATCAGCTTTGCTGAAATGGAAAACCGCATCGGCAAAGAACTTGCCGCGAAGATGCGCGATGTCAGCATCAAGTTGTACCAGACCGCCGCGGATTACGCTGCTACACGTGGGATCATTATTGCTGATACCAAGTTCGAATTTGGTCTTGATGACAACGGCACCTTGCACTTGATGGATGAAGTATTGACCGCTGATTCTTCGCGCTTTTGGCCGGCAGATTCGTATGCGCCTGGTATGTCGCCGCCGTCCTTCGATAAGCAGTTCGTGCGTGACTATCTCGAAACGCTGAAAGACTGGAATAAGACGGCACCTGCACCGGCGTTGCCTGCTGAAGTGATTGAAAAAACAGGCGCTAAATATCGCGAGGCGCTTGAGCGTCTGACGGGCGAAACCTTAAAGGACTGATATGAGCGCAGTGCAAGCAGATCTGCCGGTCGTCGGCGTTATCATGGGGTCCTCATCTGATTGGGACGTGATGCAGCATGCTGTTGCGATGTTGAAGGAGTTCGGCGTTCCCCATGAGGCGAAAGTTATCTCCGCACATCGCATGCCGGACCAGATGTTCGAGTACGCTGCGTCCGCACGCCAACGTGGTTTGCGCGCCATCATCGCGGGGGCAGGCGGAGCCGCTCACTTGCCTGGCATGGTGGCAGCAAAAACCATCGTTCCGGTGCTCGGCGTGCCGGTACCATCAAAATATCTGCGTGGCGAAGACTCGCTGTTGTCCATTGTGCAGATGCCGAAAGGCGTGCCGGTATCGACCTTCGCCATTGGGGAAGCGGGCGCGGCCAATGCTGCACTGACGGCGATCGCCATTCTCGCCATAACCGACAGCAAACTGGCCGACCGTCTGCAGGAATTCCGCGCCAAGCAGACCCAGGCTGCTCTTGCGATGACACTGCCGTTATGAGTGACAAGTTTTCCCCTCTGACCCCTTCGGCTTCACCTGCGACTTGGCTTGGCGTGATGGGCGGTGGCCAACTTGGCCGCATGTTTGTGCACGCTGCACAGAAAATGGGTTTCAAGGTTGCCGTGTTGGAACCGGCACGTGACTGTCCGGCTGGACATGCCGCGGACCATTTGCTGTGCGCTGATTACAGCGACGAGGCAGCGCTGACAGAACTTGCGACCCAATGTGTTGCCGTCACGACGGAATTTGAGAACGTGCCAGCGCAAAGCCTTGCCTTTCTGGCGTCGCGTACTTTTGTTGCGCCTGCTGCGGCGTGTGTATCGATTGCGCAGGATCGTCTCGAAGAAAAACGGTTCTTCACGGAATGCGCGCCGGCCTCCGGCGTCATGCCGGCGCCATATCAAGCACTTCTCAGTGACGCTGATATCGACGTGCTTCCTGATGCGCTATTCCCCGGGATTCTGAAAACCGTCCGCATGGGTTATGACGGCAAGGGGCAGGTACGAGTCAACACGCGTGATGATGTTCGCCGTGCATTTGCTGGCATGAAGGGCGTTCCCTGCGTGTTGGAAAAGATGCTGCCACTGGCCTACGAAATATCGGTGCTGACGGCGCGAGGCGCAGACGGTGAATCGGTGGTGTACCCAATCGCAGAGAACGTGCACCGCGACGGCATTCTCTTCACCACGACGGTTCCCGGCCCTAATGTTTGTGCAGAGTCTGCACGCAAGGCGCAAGATGCGGCGCTCGCGATCATCGCACAGCTTGGTTACGTTGGTGTGTTGTGTATCGAATTCTTCGTGCTGCAGGACGGCTCTCTGGTGGTTAATGAAATGGCGCCTCGTCCACACAATAGTGGCCACTACACCATCGACGCTTGTATCACCAGCCAGTTTGCGCAGCAGGCCCGTGCGATGGCACGCTTGCCTTTGGGGGATGTGCGCCAGCATTCGCCAGCGGTGATGCTGAACATTTTGGGGGACATCTGGTTTGACGGTGACAGTGAGCAGCCGCGTGAACCTGCATGGGACAAGATTCTGGCGCTGCCGGGGGCTAACCTTCATCTCTATGGCAAGGATGATGCACGGCGCGGTCGCAAAATGGGCCATGTCACGTTTGTTGCGCCAACGCTGGCACAGGCGCAGGCCAACTTGCATGCTGCATGCCGCATTCTTGGTATTGCCGTTTGAATTGTGTGCATGGCGGACGTGATTTTGGACTTGCTGACAATACAAGCGGCGGCGCGAAAGCTAGAAGAGGGCGAACTCGTGGCTTTCCCGACGGAGACTGTTTACGGTCTCGGTGCCGATGCCGAAAGCCCGCAAGCCGTGGCGAAAATTTATGCGGCCAAAGGTCGTCCACCCAATCATCCGGTGATTGTCCATCTTGCGCCAGGAGCGGATCTCCAGTATTGGGCGGATGCGATTCCGGACGAAGCGGCTAAACTGATTAGCGCCTTCTGGCCGGGACCGCTGACATTGATTCTCAAGCGTGCGTCGCATATTCCAGATACGGTATCCGGCGGGCAGGATTCAATCGGCTTGCGTTGCCCATCGCATCCGGTGGCGCAGGCGTTGCTGCGAGCGTTCAAGGCAGGCAAGGGCGGTGTCGCTGCGCCTTCGGCCAACAAGTTTGGACATGTTAGTCCGACGATGGCTCAGCATGTGCGGGACGAATTCGGTTCGGGTGTTGGTAGCCCGCTTGCCTGCATTCTCGATGGGGGGCAGAGCGAGGTTGGCATCGAATCTACGATTCTCGATTTATCCCGTATCGCCACCCATGGCCCTGTTCTGTTACGACCAGGTCATATTAGTGCCGCACAAATCGCTCAAGTGATTGGCACCGTGCCGTGCATGCCGGACGCTGCTGCGCCGCGCGCCTCCGGTACGTTGGAGGCTCACTATGCACCATCTACACCGGTGGCTTTAATTGATCCGCATCGTTTAACCGATACGGTCAATCAACTGGTCTCTGCTGGGCGGCGTGTCACGCTGATTCGCCGCACTGTCGCGCCAGTCGCAAATGCTGTTGCGCAGCTCTGTTTGCCATCGACGCCTGAAGGTTACGCCCATGATCTTTACGCTGCATTGCGTGCAATGGATGCTGTTGGTGCTGAGCTCATCGTTGTAGAGGCCCTGCCTATGGAGCCTCTTTGGCAAGGTGTGAATGACCGCTTGCGTCGTGCAGCCCATGATTCTCAGGGCGTATTGTCTACGCTGCTGAAAACAAGCCCATAGCAAATTCTTCAGTACACAAGAATGCCACGCCCGACCGATTTTGCTCATCGGGTGCGTGGCAGGTATGTTTATTGAAATGCTTGGATTCCTGTTTGCGCACGCCCTAGAATCAAAGCATGGATGTCGTGCGTACCTTCATAGGTATTCACCACCTCCAGGTTCACTAAGTGCCGAATCACGCCGAACTCATCCGAAATGCCATTCCCCCCGAGCATATCGCGCGCCATGCGAGCCACCTCCAAAGCCTTGCCGCAGGAATTGCGTTTCATCATGGAAGTGATTTCCGGGGCAGCAGTGCCTTCATCTTTCATGCGGCCCAAGCGTAGGCAGCCTTGCAAACCCAAGGTGATTTCCGTCTGCATGTCGGCCAGCTTTTTCTGGATGAGCTGATTCGCGGCCAATGGCCTGCCGAACTGCTTACGGTCAAGTACATACTGACGTGCGATATGCCAGCATGACTCCGCTGCGCCTAATGCGCCCCATGCAATGCCATAGCGCGCAGAATTTAAGCAGGTGAACGGGCCTTTCAACCCGCGTACGTCGGGGAATACATTTTCTTCCGGGCAGAACACGTCATTCATCACGATCTCACCAGTGATCGAGGTACGCAGACCAACCTTGCCGTGAATTGCTGGGGCCGACAGGCCTTTCATGCCTTTTTCTAGCACGAAGCCACGGATGTCGCCCGCGTCGTCTTTGGCCCAGACTACAAATACGTCTGCAATGGGCGAGTTCGAGATCCACATTTTGGTGCCGCTGAGACTGTAGCCGCCCGGCATTTTCTTCGCACGTGTGGCCATCGAGCCGGGGTCGGAACCATGGTTCGGCTCAGTCAAGCCGAAGCAACCGATCCATTTCCCATTAGCCAGTTTGGGCAGGTACTTTTGCTTCTGTGCCTCGGTGCCAAATTCGAAGATTGGCACCATTACCAACGACGATTGCACGCTCATCATCGACCGGTAGCCGGAATCGACACGCTCGACTTCGCGGGCAATCAGGCCGTAGCTAACATAGTTCAGACCAGGGCCGCCGTACTGTGCAGGAATGGTGGGGCCGAGGAGGCCAAGATCACCCATTTCGCGGAAGATCGTGGGGTCGGTTTTTTCGTGGCGGAAGGCTTCCAGCACGCGTGGGTGCAGCTTATCTTGGCAGTACGCATTGGCGGCATCACGCACCATGCGCTCCTCTTCCGTTAGCTGCTCGGTTAAGAGCAGTGGGTCGTTCCAATGAAACGGTGCTTTTGAATGCGCGGTCATCATGGCTCCTGATGAGAGTTATTCCTGCGGCGGTGTGGTTGATACGAACTGCCCATTGTGAAAAACCAATGCCGATTGCGGCGAGAAGTCACAGCGTTCGACTTCACCGACGAAGATCACATGGTCCCCTTCCGGATAGCGGCTACGGTTGTGGCATTCAAACCAAGCAGAGACGCCTTTGAGGATGGGAAGGCCAGTGCGTGACAGGGTAAATTCGACACCTTCAAAACGATTGTCGATGCGCATCGCAAAACGCTCCGCCAATGCCGCCTGGTTTCCACTTAGTACGTTGATGACATAGTGCGAATTGGCAGTAAAAACCGGAAGGCTGCTTGCATTATCCGACAAGCTCCATAGGACGAGCGGCGGATCAAGCGATACGGAATTGAACGAACTGGCAGTGAGGCCAAGGAAAGTTCCATTGGGCAGACGTGTGGTAATAATAGTCACGCCGGTGGCGAACTGCGATAAAGCACTGCGAAAATGGCGCGTGTCGAACTCGGGCATACCCGCGTGTGAAGAATGTGTAGGCATCTAAAATCCGGAAAATTTCGTTCATTATGCCGAAAAACCGGCAATGCGGGCCGAAGGCAATGGGCGCAATCGACACGTGTGCGTAGCGCTCGTTATTTGTGGCGAACCACTCTTGATGGGGGCGGCTGATCACGGAGCAAGGCCTGAAAAGCCTTCGGCATCCAGGGACGAGCCGCTAGCAAGAAAGTGATCGCCTGCTTTTCTTCGAAAGGCAAACGGGCGTCTTCCTTGTGCTGCTGAGAGAATTCGCGTGCCACTTGTTTCATGCGATCTAGCAGTGCAGCAATTGATTTCTTGGATAGCATCACGTTCATCAACCGCAGCAGTTCATGTTCACCGTCGAATTGCGACGCTAAATAATCGCTGTAGGCCTGCTGTTGAAAATGGGTTTGGATCGGACCGTGTGGAAGCCAGCGGAAAGTGTGCGATACCAATAGTTTGACGCGATTGTTTGGCAGTAGCTCAATGATGCCGATCTTGTCCAGTCTGACCAGGCACTTAACGACATCCGCTTCTGTCACGTCGTAGGTCTGTACGATCTGCGCCAGCGAAAGCTGATTCAGCACCGATACGGCAACGAGGAACAAACGGATATCACCGATGATTTCCTTTTCCTGTGCATAGCTCAGTTCGGAAATCAGCCGCGTGTCATCATGGTTGATCAGTGCCAGATCGCGAAAATCAATTTGTGTCGCTTGCAGGATTTCATCAAGGCGCTGCAATGTGAAATTCCGTTGCGAAAACATCCGTTTGACGCTGGCTTCCGACATATTGATGCGTACGGCCAGCTCGGCATAGGTGATGCCGCGTGCTTTCAGTTCGCGTTTGAGTGAATCAACGAGTGAGCTTGCTTGCTGCATGGATTTTTATGAACGGCAACAGGTGGCAAAAATGATACACCAGGTGTGTTGCATGAATACACGATCAATTGCAGGTTGAGGGCATTGATAGCAAAAAACTGTTGATGTGCTAGATAGGCAGTCTTGCCAGTTTGCGCTAAAGTCATGTCATACCATAACGGAGTGAATCATGGCGACCGAAATAGCAACACTGGGTGGAGGATGCTTTTGGTGCCTGGAGGCCGTTTACCAGGAGCTCAAGGGAGTGCACCATGTGGAGTCCGGTTACACCGGAGGTCATGTGCCGAATCCAAGCTATGAGCAGGTGTGCGAAGGCAACACCGGTCATGCAGAAGTGGTGCAAATCGAATTTGATCCCGATGTCGTTGGTTATCGCGAGATTCTCGAAATTTTCTTTACTATTCATGATCCGACCACGCCGAACAGGCAAGGCAATGATGTCGGCACACAATACCGCTCCGCGGTCTATTATCACTCCTCCGAGCAACAGGAAATTGCACGTCAGGTGATCGCCTGCATGGCAAATGTGTGGGATGCGCCTATCGTTACTGAACTAAGCCCGGCGCAGACCTTCTACAAGGCTGAGGACTATCATCAGGATTATTTCCGCCAGCATCCACTGCAGGGCTATTGCGCCTTCGTCGTCGCGCCGAAGGTCGCCAAGTTCAGAAAGGTATTTGCAGACAGGATCAAGGCGGCGAGTGAATAACGCCCCCTAAGTCGCAGGCGGCCATTTTTTAGCAACCGTCCGTGGCGAACTTCTGAGCAAGAAAAGACAATGTCCATCTACGCGTTCATGGATACACGGCGGTGAGAGTCTAACGCTGCATGGACACTTGGATTGTGCTCGTACATGTACCGGCGTGACCAAGGCAAGGTTGACGGATCACTGTTCGCCTTGGTGCATACCACCTGATACAGAGACACCCAGTCCTGCATGAATGCATACGCGCAACCTGCCAGATAGACGCGCCAGATTCTAAAGCGCTTGTCGTCCACGATGGCCCTGATTTGATCAGCACGTTCTTCGAAATTCTCTGCCCATATGCCGCAGGTTTTGGCGTAATGCCGACGCAGGTTTTCGATATCGTACGCTTCGAGGCCCCCTTCTTGCATTGCGCGTAGCACTGCGCCGATATGTTGTAGTTCGCCGTGCGGGAATACGTATTTTTCAATGAACTCTCCGCCACCATACGCAGTTTCGCCATTGTTTGCGTCCGTGGTCGTGATGCCATGGTTCATGACGATGCCATCGTCGTTAAGCAATGCGCGTATTTTCGAAAAGTACGCGACCAAATGTCTGGCGCCGACATGTTCGAACATCCCTACGCTGGTAATGCGGTCATAGATTCCGGTGATATCGCGGTAGTCTTCAAGGCGGATTTCTACGCGATCAGATAATCCGGCGCACGCGACGCGTTCGCGTGCTAATTCATATTGATTTTTCGATAGCGTAACGCCAACGCATTGTGCGCCGAATTTCTGTGCCGCACGTATCACCAGTGCGCCCCAGCCACAACCGATGTCCAGTAAGCGATGTCCTGGACGAACCTGGATTTTGGTGAGAATGTGGTCGATCTTCTTGCGCTGCGCCGTCGCGAGATCCTCATCGCCGTTCTCAAAGTATGCGCAGGAGTACACCATGTTCTCATCCAGCCACATGCCGTAGAAATCGTTGGAGACATCGTAGTGGTAGCGAATCGCCTCTTCATCGCGCTTTTTCGTGTGCTGGAATGATCGCGTAATACGGGCGAACTTGCCTTCCGGCTTGAGCGTGTGGCGGGCAAGCGCGTTGCCGATTTGGATGATTTCGTTGGCGCGCCCTTCAACCTCAATTTTTCCTTCGACATAGGCTTTGCCGAGGTTGAACAATGAGGGGGTGATCAGATAACTCAGTGCCGAAGCATGCGGCACTCTGATTGTCACCTGTGGCGTTGCATGCTGTGTGAAATCGAGGCGTTGTCCATTCCACAATTCCAGGCGCAGCGGCAACGCGGAACGGCTGCGAATACTCTCAACCCAGCTTCCCAGTTTCTTTTCCCAAAACACGATATACCCTCCGTAAACACAAACGGATTGATCGAGCGAGACAGTTTTCCAGGCGCCGTGACGTATTTCTTTTACGGCTGCAACCTTTGTCGTTGCCAACTGCCATCCGCCTGCAAGGTGTAAACAATACGATCATGCAGACGGGACGCGCGGCCCTGCCAAAATTCGATGTAATCCGGTACTAACCGGTATCCGCCCCAGTACGCTGGTCGGACAGGTTGGTCACCATACTGTTTTTCCACTTCGGCGACGCGGACTTCTAATGCTTCGCGATTTGCTATCGGACTACTTTGTGACGAGGCGATTGCACCCAGACGGCTCGGCAACGGACGGCTGTTGTAGTAAGTGTCACTTTCTGCATCGGAGACACGTTCCACACGACCTTCGATGCGCACCTGACGTTCCAGCTCGATCCAGTAAAACAGCAGGGCTGCATAGGGATTTTCTTCCAGCTCATGCCCTTTGCGGCTACTGTAGTTCGTAAAGAATGTGAAGCCGCGCTGGTCGAATTCCTTAATCAGCAAAATACGGGACGACGGACGGCCGTTCACCGTAGCAGTGGACACGCTCATTGCATTGGCTTCCGGCACTTGCGCCGCAATAGCCTCACCGAACCATTTCGAGAATTGCTCGATTGGGTCTGAATGCACATCCGTTTCCGACAAACTGGCGCGACTATATTCCTTACGCAGATCTGCTATTGACATCATCTTCCTTCTTTCATTGTGGTGTAAGGTTAGGGCGGGAGGAGGGTATTTGATTGCATTATTGATAACGCTCAAACGCCATGCTAGGCACAAAGTTTTTCTCCCGTATGGCTACCATATGGAGGCGTTTAATTTGTGCCTTGTTTTATACCAATTATTGCGTAAACGTAAACAGGCTAGTCCGAAGTTGAGGCTTGGGACTTTAGCCAAGTCAACGGTACACCAGCACCGATGATTGTCATCATTCCCCAGAACACCCGCATCAATCCGACTGTCGCCCCTGCAGCGCCAAAGGCTAAGGGAAGAAATACCTGACACGCATTGCCGATGGTAATGCGAATGCCCACCGCTTCAGCCGCCCGTCCTACAGGTGCTGTATGGTGCAGCAAAGCCAGCATATTCGGCTGACTGGAACCGACTGCCAATCCCAATATGGCAGCCACAGACATGAACGACAACGGCTGCCGCATGAACGGGAATACCGCGTAGCAAAGCGCCGCGAGGATCAATGCGGCTCTCAATATTTCCCATTCTGAAAATCGCTGTGCGATCCATGGCATACCAAGACGCACCATGAAGGTCGCAGCGGAAAAACAACCAAGAATCAATCCGATGGTTGATGCCGCGAATCCGAGATGGGTGCCGTGAATGGGTAATACAAAAGTAAACAGGTCCCATGCTGAAGAGAGCAGCGTGCCTACGAAGTAAATGCGCCGCATCTCGGTGTCGCGCAACAGGGTCAATGTGCCCCCAGGCGGTATTTCCTGCTTCTGAGGTAGTAGATCAATGCGGTTGATGCTGCCATATGCGGCCAACAGTAAAGCGCCGAGTGCAACGCCGCTAAATACCATGTATGCAACGCGATATGGTGCATCGTCAATGATGAGGCCAGCCAGCACGGGGCCGGAAAAACCCGATATGGAAAATCCCAATGCTAACCAACTGTAATTGGTTGCTCGCTGTTCTGCCTCGCTCATCGCGCCGACCGTATGCTGCGACGCCACCTGAATCACCATGAAGCCGGTGCCGATAAATATTGTCGCAAGATACAGTATTGGCAGACCATTCACGACGCCAGGCAACGCGCAACCGATACTAATGGCCACGCATCCCCCGAGTATCGGCCGGATCATTCCGACACGATCAATCAATCGCCCCGCTGGGACTGCGCAAATCATCGGGAAAAGTGAAAACAGGGCCATCAGAATACCAATCGTGAATTCTGAAGCATGTAAGGACAAGGCGTAGAGCGAGGTCGTAATGCGGGCGCCTGCCAGCGCCATATGTGCCGTCAGTGATACCAGGATGAGATGCAGCAGTGGTACGGAAGGAAACACGGACTAACGGTACAGGAATGCAAATGCTGCGACAGTAAATACCCGAGAAAATCATTCTAGAGGAAAACATGTCTTGTTGCTGTCCGTTAAAATGGCGGAATGAATACGCTTGTCTCCTTTCCTCAGCTTCATGAATCTTTTGATAACGATATCGATTTCGATCGTCGTTTCGGCGGTATCGCACGGTTGTACGGCGATGCGGCTCTCACACGTTTTCGCACGGCGCATATATGCGTTATCGGCGTCGGTGGCGTAGGCTCCTGGGTCGTGGAAGCATTGGCGAGAAGTGCCATCGGTCATATCACGATGATCGATCTCGACAATGTCGCCGAATCGAACATCAACCGCCAGATTCAGGCGCTGACGGATACGCTTGGTAAGGCAAAAGTTACTGCTCTGGCCGAACGCATTGCCCAGATCAATCCATATTGCCAAGTGAGAGAAATTGAAGACTTCATTACCCCAGATAATCTTGATGCAATGATTGGCGCTGGCGGTTACGACTACGTGATCGATGCCATCGATAGTGTCAATGCAAAGACGGCATTGATTGCTTATTGTCGCGCCAATAGCATTAAGCTCATTACGATCGGCGGTGCCGGTGGGCAGATCGATCCCACTAAAATTGAAATCCGAGACCTTTCACGGACGGAGCAGGAACCTTTGCTGGCAAAGGTGCGCAAGCGTCTACGGGCGCAGCATAGATTCCCGCGTGGCACGAAGAACAAGTTCGGCATTGATGCCGTGTTTTCCACGGAGCCCTTGCGGTTTCCAGAGGCTGACGGTGTGTGCGATGTCGACATGGATAACCAGTCCGGCATCACAGGTTTGAACTGTGCAGGCTTCGGGTCCACGATGGTGGTGACCGCGACCTTCGGCTTGGTTGCTGCCGCCCACGTTTTGCGTCAGCTTGCTGTTGCTTGTGACACGGCCAATTAGTACGTGTTGTTTTTGCCGTTTAGTGATCCGCGTTACTCGCAGAACCTGGGACCCACACGTCCTTGTTGAGTGAACGTGATGCCAACACTTGGTAGTGCGATCCCTCTGTCGTCGTTGTTGATTGCACCAATACCGCTTGGTGTGCTCTCCAGATAATCGGATCGAATGTAAGGTCAGGTGGCAGTGAAGCGTCACGGCTAAGAGTAACGTGCGGTTTGTAATCATCCTGATGATTGAAGACCACGTTACGAGCCTGAAGCGCCTGCACCAATTGACAATGCAGTGCGAGCAAGCTGTCCGGCGTGTAGTGCATGCCAGCCCAAGCGATGCGCTTGCGAGGGAAATAGCCGACTCGATCCAGGACCAGGCAAATGTCAGCGCGTGGCAAGTGGTTCAGGATGTCTTTTAAGTCGGGGAGCAGTGTTGCAGGTTGCTGTCCTAGGAAGACAAGGGTCAAGTGCAGGTTGGTATAAGGAATGCGTCGTCCACACATCGAGGCCTGTAATCCTAGCAACGCGGACGAGGTTACGTCGTCCGGCCATAGGGCAAAGAAAAGACGTAGTGTTCCGGAGGGATTTGTGATCATGGGATGTTCCATGCTGATGTGCTGAATGGCTGGTATATGGCCGATGGCCCCGTACGGACATTGCATATTCTGACAAGACAAACGCCAGTGCAGCACTCAATGGCAAAGTGCCATCCCGCGATCGGTAAAGCCATTTTTCTCAACGGGTAGAAAATCCCATTCATAACCGGCCTCTTTCAACACCAATCTGAGAACGCCGTATGTCGAGTTGTCTCTGACTTCGCTGTGTGCCTGTTGAAAACCAAGCGGCGTCAGTTTGGCGCCGCCAGTACCAACAACGAATTGACGCAGACCACGTTGTTCATCGCGTCGGCCCTCCGCATCCTGTGGCGCAAAACGTTCATAGTGATGGTCGTGTGATGCCAATACGAGCTCGGCATTGGCGGCATACAGTATTTTCCATGCTTCTACCATCCGAGAGTCACCGCCATGACTGCCTGAGCTAAACATCGGATGATGCCAGTAGGCGAGTGTGCAATGGGTGCGGCTCTGCGCAAGGTCGGCCTTGAGCCAGTCAAGCTGTGTCTGATGTTCATCAGGTCTCAGAGAACTGTTTAGCGATATCACGTGCCAGCTTCCAATGCTAAAGCTATAGTAGCCACGTCGCTCTGGACCAGCTGCTTTCCCAAAATAAGCATAATAACCGGCGGCGTACGGAGTGCGATAATCGTGATTGCCGGGCGAAGGGTAAGTGCGTTCCTTAAACTTTCCCCAAGTTGGATCGTAGCATCCTGTGAATTCATTAAGCAGACCAATCGGGTAAGTATTGTCGCCTAACGTCAATACCACAGCAATCTCGTGAGTGGCGCGGTCTGCAGAGATTATGTCCGCAGTCTTCGCTGCATTACTTATCTCGGGAGGAAGATTCTTGCAGGCAGCAATATCGCCTGCCGCATATACCACGATGCCTTTATCAGACAGCAATACTGTCGTTGTGATCGGTTCCTGGTGCGTACGGTTGTCCGATTTGCAGCCTGTAAGTATTGCAATAAAAGCGAAAACCCAATTTGCCCCTTTGAATGCGGCCATTGCTATTTCCGGTAGGTTTATCAGCACACAGGCCAAAGACAACGTTGTGTTTGCGACGGCAGTCCCGATTTCAGGTACTGCTTAGAATTATTCTTGAGAGAAAAGCGCGGAACGGCATTTAGAATTCGTGTTCCTTGAAGGCGCGTTGCGCTCTTTGCTCTGCTGCAGTCCAGGCTTCTGCTTCTGTTGGGAAGATTCCTGCTGGAATAAAGGTCTCCGCGACGTCCGGTTCACGGGTCAGTCGCACGTATACTTGTGCTTCATAACTTCCGTCCGGCTGTGCCGACGCTAGAATACGCGCTAGGTGAGTACCACTTTGCAATATGCGCCCTGTGGTATTTGATCCGTGAATCGGGTTAAACGGCACTGAACGTTGGTCGCGCTCCACATCTTCTTGCCCCGGTGATTTCTCCCCGCTTCCGATATCAGCTTCGTCTATGAAATGCTTGATTTGCCGGCCCATACCTATCTCCTTTCACTGCATTCGGACATGGCGTGGTATCGCTGATCGTTATACGGCTGCATGCCGAATTACCCTTATGACGATTGGGTACACGGATAGTTCGGTGTTGCATGCCTTAGTGCCAGCTAATTATTCTCGTCACGACAGTGCCAGGAACTTCAGTAATGGCGCTGCCATACTACTGGGAGAATTTGTTGGAGAAGGCGCTGCCCGCAACTCACTTTCAGTAGGCGCAACATTGTGTAAAGAATCTCGTATAAATCGACTTCTCGCAAATAACTTCTACGGATATGCTCGCCTAAAGTAGGCACATAAAGAGCCCATTTGGTGGGAATTTGCATTGCATCGCATTCCATGTGAAAGGTAAAGAACCATACTGATACTCTCCTCGTCTAATTTTTGATGATATGGATTGCAAGCGTAAAGAAGGGAAGGAGTGTGTGAAATGACGACCAAGGAAGAATATGATCAGTACGCAGCCGAACTGACGCGCCGGTTTGATGAATATGTGCAATGGGCAATTACCCACTGGCCGAAACGTGAATTTCCGTTGTTGCCTTCTGACTTTAGTGCATCGCGTAGGGAAATCAGCCAGATTGTCGGGCCAAAGCTAGGCGACAGCGAAGAATCCAATAGTGCGGGTCTCAACCGGAATGCCGGGCAGTTCCGCGATATGAATCCTATGCCATGGCCATGATGCCGCGACGGTTCGCCCTATGGCTATCTACAACCTGCACAAAAAATCATCAGGAAGCTGCGCATTTTTACGCCTTGATCCGGCTGACGTTTATACGCCTAGCCGGGATGTTTCCTCTTGCCCCGTTTCCGGTTGTGTCTTAAAGAGCTGAATTTTTCAAGGAGGCTATTTTAGGCAATTAAATTTTTCGAAGAAAAATATGTTGCATCTTAAGATTTAGTAAGCCGTTCCAATGAGTCCTGAATTCAAAAAGATTTGGGCTCCACTGATCCACTTGAAACTTAATTTTTAATTCTTGATTTGTGCTGTTGGTTCCTTGTAGTGAGCTTTGGGATATTTGCACTCCAGTAGTCGCGTTGAAAATATCAAACCGGCCTATCGTCTCCGTGCTTGCTCCGAAACTGCTATACATCAGCACAACTTCATATTGCCCTTTTCTGAGAGGAAAGTAAGGCCCGTAATTGAGGAAACCCGGGCTATCTGTTCCTTGTTCTGCAAGCCGAGTTGAGTCAATTATTCTGCCAGCTTGAGAAGGTAATTCATTCGCTCGGAAAATAATTTCACTAGCCTGCTGATTTTTGTGTAGCCCTGCAGTAAAGATAAAAACTATAAAGACAATAATTAGCGCTGGGGTCTTATTAAAAAACTTACCCGCACAAATGAAACCCATAAGCAGAAGCGAGCAAGTTACAACTAGCCAAGCATAGTTTGGTATATATCCAAATGCCCACTCGGAACTGTATAGCATGGGCAGCCATGAATGAGCTGGACGGTAGAAGATTGAGTAGCTGTCAAACCAAGTTGCAGCACCTTTGTTGTAAAGGTTGACGCCACTAATTGCATATCTGGAAAAGAAGTAAAGCTGCAGCAATATGCTTATAGCTATTACTGAGCGAAATACCTTTTCTCTGCTCTTTCCAATAATGAGAAGACCATAAAGGGTTGGTATGATAAATACTACTGTAGCAGCCCACCCAAATCGCCCTGAAAAACTGTATCCTCCATACCAATTTGGGTGTAAGGCATTTGGCATTATCAGTGACAAGAAGACAAGCCCCCAGATTAAAGCAAATGGACGGTTGATTCGGTAAAGCCAGCCAATTGCAAGGATGCCAATTAAGTTGGCTGGATTTTGGAGCAAAAACCCTTGGTTCTGGTCGAAATGAAGGCCTAATAACACCATTAGGCTGGTTTTGCTTAGTTCCAATGCCCCAGATTGGTATGGGCCAGATATTTTGCCAAAAGCGTAATAATTGTATAGGGCCAGCGTAATGCAGGAGATGATAGCAACTAGAAAAATTCTCCCAACTCTCTGAATATCTTTTGAGTTGAAATATATTTTGACTGCCACGGCTAAAACTATTAAAAGAGAAGTTGCTGCAAACTTTATTTGCAGCCATGGCAAAAATACAATGGCACTCGTCAGTACCATCTCATGGATCTTTGGCCGCTTTTCTTGTGCCGTGATAAACCAATAAAGACCGACTAATGAGATCAAACCGGCCAAAATATCTGGATAT
>CBHCMF010000102.1:0-16071 GCA_965974465.1 uncultured Noviherbaspirillum sp. | reverse complement strand
CAAAAAAAACCCTGGAGAAAGGGGAAGATCTCCAGGGCAGTAACGCCTTATCGCTTATGCCACGACAGGCCCCGCTCAGGGAGGAGAAGCGGGAGGTGAATGATCACCTATTGCTATGACGCCTCACCTCCACAAAAGTTTCAGAAATTTCGAAAGTTTATTTCACTCTCTTTTCATTCGTTCAGAAATTTCCATGCCCCATTCTTTGTCTGCCCCCCAGTTTCCTGCCATTAGAATGCGCCGCATGCGCAAAGATGCCTTCTCCCGTGCAATGATGCGAGAGCATGTGCTTACTCCCTCTGATCTTATTTATCCGGTATTTGTCCTTGATGGAAAGAATCGGCGTGAACCGGTCCTCTCCATGCCAGGGGTGGAACGCCTCTCTGTAGATCTGCTTCTGGCCGTCGCGGAAGAATGTGTTTCCCTCGGCATTCCTGCATTGGCATTGTTCCCTGTCATTAATTCCGCACTAAAAACATCGGATGGCATTGAAGCGCTCAATCCAGAAGGTCTGGTTCCCCACGCCGTTCGCGAACTCAAACAGCGATTTCCAGAACTTGGCATCCTGACCGACGTCGCGCTCGACCCCTACACCAGTCATGGGCAAGACGGTGTCATCAATGCGGCGGGCTATGTACTCAATGATGAAACCTGCGAAATGCTGGTAAAGCAAGCCTTAACCCAAGCAGAAGCAGGTGTCGACATCGTTGCACCATCGGACATGATGGACGGCCGCGTCGCTGCTATCCGTACAGGACTGGAATCCCATCAGTTTATTCATACGCGCATCATGGCCTACTCGGCCAAGTATGCTTCGGCCTTTTATGGTCCGTTTCGAGATGCTGTCGGCTCCGCCGCAAATCTAGGCAAGGGTGACAAGTCCACATATCAAATGGATCCCGCCAACAGCGACGAAGCCTTGCGCGAGGTTGCGCTCGACATTGCCGAAGGCGCCGACATGGTGATGGTTAAGCCAGGCATGCCTTATCTGGACATCGTGCGCAGGGTAAAAGATGCGTTCAAGATTCCCACATTTGCATACCAAGTGAGCGGAGAATACGCCATGATCAAAGCGGCTGCACAACAGGGCTGGATTGATCATGACAAGACCATGATGGAAGCCATGTTGTCGTTTAAGCGGGCTGGTGCTGATGGCGTTCTGACCTATTTCGCACGCGACGTCGCACGTCGCCTGAAGCTCGGCTAAGGTGCTCTTTGGGATGCTGGCGGTACGCACCACCGGCATCGCGCCTCATTCCCCCGGTAAGCGCAGAATACGTGAGAAGCTGCCGCCCTTGGCATCTCCGCAAAACCAGGAACGATTTCACCATACACGCGGCCCATGGATATTTTTCACATTACTAGCAACCATGTTACACAGCTTTCGGCCCCCTTGACATGCAAGCCGGCCCAGGGATTTCTGTGGCTGGATGCCACGCATGAAGAAGTGGCGACAGACACAGCAGCATGGCGCGACGCTGTAGCATGCGCAACGGGTGTTCATATCTATGATCCGCATTTGACGGACGCGACCAATCTTTTCCATCCCTCTTATTTCGATTCCACGCAAGACTATGCGATGGTTGTCTTCCGCAAACTGGCGTTAGATGACAACGGTACGCCAAATAACACCGACGGGCCATCGAACAAGAAACGCAAGATTCCGCCAGCCCTCACCAAACTCGTCACTAAGCCAGTGACTTTCCTGCTGATGGATCATGCATTGATTACCGTCCACGCAGCCAACAGCCGGACAATCGAGGCCGTCCGTGGCCGGCTTCTTGAATATAAAAAGCGTGAGGGCAACGCCCCCGCCAGCCGTCTGCCAGGAGCGCCGGAAGAGCTCATGCTGCGTCTCTTAAATGCGATGGTCGATCAATACTTAGCCTTGCGCCAGCCACTTACCGGACAAATCGACCGCTGGCAACGCGCATTATTGAATCCGAGCAGCCCCTTCAATGACTGGAATGCACTGCTGGATGCACGCATTGAACTGCGCAAGCTGGACCATTTGTGCGAAGGCCAACGCGACGCGATGCAAGAGTTGCGCGACTATCTCGTCGACAGCATGGATGGATCGCACAATAGCCGCACGAAGGATCTGATGTTGGTCCGGGTCAACGACGTGATGGAACATATCACGCGCGTACTGACCCACGCACAGCGGCTGGAATCGTCTATCGAATCAGCAGTGCAAATCCATTTCTCCGCAATGGCACATCGCACCAGTGAAATCATGCGCACGCTGACTGTCATTACCGCTTTGTTCATGCCATTGACGCTCATCACTGGCATCTTCGGGATGAATTTTTCTGAAATGCCTTTGCTAAGAGATCAAGCAGGGTTCTGGATCATTATGGGGATGATGACAGCAATCGTGGCTGGACTGCTGTTGTTCTTCTGGCGCAAACGCTATCTCGACGACCCAATACGGGATAACGACCGATAACCCAGTGCAAAGGCGATCTTAAAAGCTATTGACTAATGACAGAGCGTGCTGGAATTTTTCGGCATCCTGATAGCCAATAACTCGCCCCCCGGGGATTTCACGGCCTTGTCTGTCAAAGAAAATGATGCCTGGTGGGCCAAACAGTCGAAAGTGTTTCAGCAGTGCCTTGTCATCTTCATTGTTTGCCGTCACGTCTGCTTGTAACAGCAGCATGTTTGCAAAATGCGCCTGGACACGTGGATCCGAGAAAGTCAGTTTTTCCATTTCCTTACAAGACACGCACCAGTCTGCATAGAAATCCAGCATGACCGTTTTCCCCTTCGCCTGTGCCAGTACAGCTTCCAGTTCGGCGATTGATTTGACACGTTTGAAATCCACCTTATGTACACCGCCAGAAAGATGCGACAAAGGCGCCAACGCATCGCGCCCTCCAGTGGCAACACCGGTTACTTGCACTAGTCCGAAGGCGACAAAAACCAAGCCGACTACCTTTGATAGCCATCGCCCCCGCCGTGTCTGCAAAAGGTAGATGCCATAACTGAGGCCAAGAGCCCCCCATCCAACCATTGGCGCCCAAGCTGGAATGACCGGCGTCACAATCCATATTGCCAGTCCAAGCATCAGAACACCGAAGAAGTACTTAACCGATTCCATCCAGGCCCCAGCACGAGGCAGCAAAGTCCCCGCCGAAACCCCGACCAGTAACAAGGGGACGCTCATACCAACGGCCATTGCAAACAATGCACTGCCACCGATTGCAACGTCACGGGTCTGACTAATATAGAGTAAGGCTCCGCTCAACGGTGCCGCAACGCACGGCCCCACGATCAATGCGGAAAGGGCTCCCATTATGAATACGCCTGCCAACCTGCCAGCCGACTGTTTCCCTGAAGCCACGACCAGCCACTTCTGAATTACTTGTGGCATTTGCAGTTGGTATACATTGAACATGGAGAGTGATAACGCGATCATTAAGGCAGCAAAGACCGTCAAGGCCCATGGAGTTTGTAACGCTGCAGCCAATCCCTCTCCGACCAATCCGGCAGCGATCCCCAAGCTGGTATAAACCAATGCCATGCCAAGTGAATACATCGCGGACAAGGCAAAACCACGCGCTCGACTGACGCGATGCCCTTCTCCCACAATGATCGACGACAGAATCGGCACCATCGGGAACACGCAAGGCGTGAATGACAGCCCAATTCCCAGCAACAGGAACAAGGGAAGTATCGCCGCCAGCTTGCCACTCTGAAGCGTAGCTTCGATTCGTCCCATTTCGGCGTCTGATGAGGCCACGGATAACGGAGCGGTTCCTTTAGTGAGGCCCGCAGTGTCGCTACGCCCTGCCGCAATGATTGCCATCAGACCGCTACCCGTAGGAGACAAGGTCGCCTGCGACTCCATCGGTGGATAGCATAAGCCCTTGTCAGCACAGCCTTGACTGGTCACTTTCAGCGTAAAGTTGCCGCTTGCTTCAATTGGGACCGTGACAACCAACTTCTTTCGATAGGTTTCGACGTCTTTCTGAAAGTTTTCGTCAAACTTGATTTTGCCGCGCGGAATAACGACCTTGCCAAGCACTGCACCGTCCGCCTTGACAGCCAGTCGCTCGCGGTACATGTAGTAGCCGTCCGCAATCTGGTAAGTCACTTCAGCCGTTTTGGCATCGAGCATGCGCGCGGAAAATTTGAATGCCTCCTCGGGCTCAAGGAACTCCTCCGCAGCATAGGAAAATGGCGCAGCGAAAAATGCCAAGGCGACCACTACCCAAACCATGATTCGGTCAATGTATAAAAATACTAGACGTTGACTGAATACCTTAAACATTCACATCCTTTTTTGTCTCAGAAATAACCCACTCCATATAGGCCGGGAAGCCGGCCACAAGCGGTATTGCGATGATTTCCGGCACATCATAGGGATGTGCCGATTTAATTGCCGCTTCCAACTCGGGATATCGCTCCTGCGCAGTTTTGATCAACATAGTGACTTCCGTGGCTTCTTCAACAGCACCTTGCCATTGATATACAGACCGTACGCCTGGCAGTACATTAACGCAGGCTGCCAACCGATCTTCTACCAACATGCGCGCCACGGCATTCGCCATCGCTTCATTCGGCATATTGGTTAGGACCATAAGGACTTGTTGCATACTTGAACTCCGCCTCCAGAAATAACGATTATTTGAGCAAGCGACGACGCGTTAATACCGTCGCGATATAGAATGCACCGGCACAATAGGCAAGCAGAGTCGCAACATCCATCCAAGGCCTCGCTGGCCATTCCCCCAAAATCAAGGGTCGGATCAAATTGACCGCAGCCCCCAACGGCAGGACGTTGGCTACCCACTGCAGCCATGCAGGTAACTGAGTGATCGGATAATACACGCCGGAGAGAAATACCATCGGCGTCAGTCCCAGCGTGAAGTAATACGTAAAGAAGTCATAGCCACGCGCAAGTGCATTCATAATCAATCCGATGGATGCAAACGTCATGCCGATCAGAAATAGCAATGGTGGAACTAACAATACATGCGGATGCAGCCCAATTCCGAGCAAGAAAATAACGAACAGAATAGCAGTACCTGAGAACAAGGACTTGGTCGCAGCCCATAACATCTCGGCAAGTACGACATCGTCGAGTGCAAGCGGCGCATTCAATAATGCTTCCCACGTTTTCTGCACATGCATCCGTGAGAAAGCCGAATACAGCGCTTCGAATGACGCAGCCATCATGATTGACATGCAGATGGAGCCAGAAGCAAGAAACTGAATATACGGCACGCCATTAACGCTATGCAGTAGGCTGCCGAGGCCGTATCCAAATGCAATAAGAGTAATCAAGGGATCGGCAATGTTACCAAGTACACTTGCGATGGCCAGCTTTCGCCACACAAGACAATTACGCCGCCAGATAGGCATGAAGCGCAAGGAAAAGGCCGGGATGGCATAGGTCGTCGCGCGCATTTCAATCCCTCATTTCCCTGCCGGTCAGCTTCAAAAATACATCCTCCAAATTCGCTGGACGATGAAGATAACGCACACCGCTCACCGTATGTAGACTTGTCAGCAATGGCTGCGCGTCATTGGTGTAGCAGAACACCGTTTCGCCACTGATTTCAATACGTGCGGATTTTGCACGCCCATCACCATTTCCCCACGTTCGCGCATTATCACCATACACTTCGACCACCTCCGACTCGATATGTTGCCGGATGAGATCACGTGGTGATCCTTCGGCAATCATCTTCCCATGGTCGATGACTGCTAACCGGTCACAAAGGCGCTCTGCCTCGTCCATAAAATGCGTGGTTAGCACGATCGTCTTGCCTTCGCTGAGCAACGTCTTCAGACGATCCCAGATCATGTGGCGCGCCTGCGGATCCAAGCCGGTAGTCGGCTCGTCCATGAAGATTAGATCCGGGTCATTGATCAATGCTCGAGCCAAGGTCAAGCGTCGCTTCATACCACCGGAGAGCGTGCCAATAGGCGCATCCTTCTTTGCTGAAAGATTAGCGAAATCCAGCAATTTTGGAATGCGTGCCTGAATCTCATCATCCCCCATTCCAAAATAGCGTCCAAACACAAGAAGGTTCTCGGCAACAGTAAAATCCGGATCGAGATTGTCTGCCTGCGGTACCACACCGACCCGCAACCTTGCTGGCCGAGCGTCGTCAGGCACACGGTATCCAACTAAGGTAATTTGTCCACTATCAGGCGCCGTGAGTCCGAGGCAAAGTCTTAATGTTGTTGTTTTTCCTGCACCGTTTGGCCCCAGCAGCCCATAGCACTCACCGCGTCGAAGGCGGAATGAGAGCCCATCTACGACCATGCTCCTCGAGGCATTATTGCCATACGACTTGCAAAGATTCGCGACCGCCAGGATGTCAGATTCAAGCATACTGAAAATGTTATCTCAACCAAAAACGTACATCTTGCCACAAACGATATAGCGCCATTGAGCGACGCCACCAATGAAAAAAGCCAGGCATTGCCTGGCTTTTTAGCTATCGACGTTTGGGAGCTTACTCAGCAGTCGGAACTTCTGACGCTTCGCTGACTTCCGGACGATCTACCAATTCAACAAATGCCATCGGTGCATTATCGCCTTGCCGGAAACCCATTTTCAAAATACGCAGATAACCGCCATTGCGGTTCGCATAGCGCGGGCCCAGTTCGGCGAACAACTTAACCACAATCTCACGATCGCGCAGGCGATTGAATGCCAGACGCTTGTTGGACAGATTATCGGTTTTGCCAAGGGTCAGGATCGGTTCAACAACACGACGCAGCTCTTTTGCCTTTGGCAACGTGGTCTTGATCGCTTCGTGGCGCAGGAGGGAAACGGTCATGTTGCGCAGCATCGCGAGACGATGCGACGAAGTACGATTCAATTTACGAAGGCCGTGACGGTGACGCATAATATTTCCTTTCAGTTTTGAGTTTAAATCCAGCTCTTCTATCGACTAGGCATTAGCCTGACGCGGGCCGGTACTTTGACAATACGGTGCAGCAAAACGACAACGGGAGCAGCATGATATACCACTCCCGTTCAAATTACTTCTCCAAGCCTGCAGGCGGCCAGTTTTCGAGCTTCATGCCCAAAGTCAAGCCGCGGGAAGCCAGCACTTCCTTAATTTCATTCAACGACTTGCGGCCAAGATTCGGGGTCTTGAGCAGTTCATTCTCGCTACGCTGAATAAGATCACCAATGTAGTAGATATTTTCCGCCTTGAGGCAGTTTGCGGATCGAACGGTAAGCTCGAGATCGTCAACAGGACGCAGGAGGATCGGATCAACCGCAGGTGCACGGGACGGCGCTTCGGCGGCGGCCTCCGTACCTTCCAATGCGGCAAACACATTCAGTTGATCAACCAGCACGCGTGCCGACTGACGGATTGCCTCTTCCGGCGAAATCACACCATTGGTTTCAATGTTGATCACCAGTTTATCGAGGTCCGTACGCTGTTCCACACGGGCTGATTCAACAGCGTAGGAAACACGGCGAACAGGTGAGAACGACGCATCGAGAATAATGCGGCCGATGGTTTTGTTCGCATCTTCCGACAAGCGGCGCACGTTGCCCGGCACATAGCCACGGCCCTTTTCAACCTTGATTTGCATGTCCAGCTTACCACCCGCGGTCAGGTGCGCAATCACATGATCCGGATTGATCAGCTCAACATCGTGCGGCAAGTCGATATCCGACGCCAACACAGCACCTTCACCATCCTTCTTCAATGTCAGCGTAACTTCATCGCGGTTGTGCAGCTTGAACACCACACCCTTGAGGTTGAGCAGCATATCGACAACGTCTTCCTGCACGCCATCCAGGGAAGAGTACTCGTGCACAACACCGGCAATCGTCACTTCAGTCGGAGCGTAGCCCACCATCGACGATAGTAAAACACGACGCAATGCATTGCCGAGGGTATGGCCGTAACCGCGCTCAAACGGCTCCATCACGACTTTAGCGTGGCCGGCGCCGAGGCCTTCAACTTCGATAATACGGGGTTTCAACAAGCTGTTTTGCATGAAATGTCCTTTTCAATACCCTCGGCTCGTTACACCGATAAGGCTGATGGCATTACAAAGAAATCCGCCACATCGAATGATGTGGCGGTCGATAACGTAAAAATTAGCGGGAATACAATTCAACGATCAAGGATTCGTTGACATCGTTAGCAATTTCAGTACGATCCGGCATCGACTTGAAGGTGCCTTCCATCTTCTTCGCATCGACGGCCACCCACGATGGCATCCCGCTTTGTTCAGCCAACGACAACGCCTCGATAATACGCGCTTGCTTCTTAGCTTTCTCACGTACGGCGACAACATCGCCTGCCTTGACCTGATACGAAGCGATATTCACTACTTGGCCGTTAACGGTGAACGCCTTATGGCTCACGAGCTGGCGTGCTTCTGCGCGAGTAGAACCAAATCCCATGCGGTAGGCAACGTTGTCCAGACGAGACTCCAGCAGTTTCAACAGATTTTCGCCTGTATTGCCCTTGCGACGATCCGCTTCAGCGAAATAGCGGCGGAATTGACGCTCAAGAATACCGTACATGCGCTTGACCTTCTGCTTTTCACGCAGCTGGTTACCGTAGTCTGAAGTACGGGCACCAGAAGTGCGGCCATGTTGGCCTGGCTTGGAATCGAGTTTGCACTTCGAATCCAGCGAACGGCGTGCGCTTTTCAGGAAGAGGTCAGTGCCTTCACGGCGAGAGAGTTTTGCTTTCGGTCCGATATAACGTGCCACGTTAATTTCCTTTTACTAAATGACGCCCCGATCAAATCGATAATTGATTTAACAGGCGCTAGTCTGATCCTGATGCAATCAGACAGTGGTCTTAAGAACAAAACCCGCCAATGTTGTTGGCGGGTACCTTACTACAATGACTACAAAAACTGAAATTAGATGCGACGGCGCTTCGGCGGACGGCAGCCGTTGTGCGGAACCGGCGTAACATCTTGAATCTGTGTGATCTTGATACCGAGGTTGTTCAATGCACGAACAGCGGATTCACGGCCAGGGCCTGGGCCTTTGATGCGAACTTCCAGATTCTTGATCCCGCATTCCACTGCAACTCTGCCAGCCGCTTCAGCCGCCACCTGAGCTGCGAACGGAGTCGACTTACGAGAGCCCTTAAATCCGGCACCACCGGACGTCGCCCAGGAAAGCGCGTTACCTTGACGATCAGTAATCGTGATGATGGTGTTATTGAAGGACGCGTGGATGTGCGCGATACCTTCGGCTACATTCTTTTTTACTTTCTTGCGCACGCGTGCTGCTGCGGCGTTATTCGGGGCTTTTGCCATTTTGATTTCCTTGAATCCGACTACAAGTCAAATTGCGCTGGATTATTTCTTCAGCGACTGAGCTGCCTTACGGGGGCCCTTGCGAGTACGTGCATTAGTGCGCGTACGCTGACCACGGCACGGCAAACCCTTACGATGACGCAAGCCGCGATAGCAGCCGAGATCCATCAAGCGCTTGATGCTCATCGAAACTTCACGACGCAGGTCACCTTCGACAACGAATTTTCCAATCGCGTCGCGCAACTTCTCCAACTCGTTATCGTCCAGATCCTTGACCTTTTTCGTGGTCGAAACACCCGTCTGCTCGCAAATTTCTTGCGCCCGCGGACGGCCAATACCATAAATCGCTGTCAAGCCGATAACGGTGTGTTGGTGATTTGGGATATTTACCCCTGCAATACGTGCCATTCGTTATTCCTCGATCAATAACGTTAATTAACCTTGGCGCTGCTTATGACGCGGCTCGGTGCAAATGACACGAACAACGCCTTTGCGCTTGATGATCTTACAGTTGCGGCAAATCCGCTTGACTGATGCGAGCACTTTCATTTTTGCCCTCTTTCTTTCAGCTCTGGTTACTCATTACTTACTTTGTACGGAACACAATGCGTGCCCGACTCAAATCATAGGGAGTCAATTCCACCGTGACCTTATCCCCTGGCAGGATACGTATATAGTTCATACGCATCTTGCCGGAGATATGTCCGAGAACCACATGCCCGTTTTCCAACTTGACTCGAAATGTTGCATTTGGAAGATTCTCGAGAATCTCACCCTGCATCTGGATTACGTCGTCTTTTGCCATTCGCTCTGCTCGTTCTTATGGGCCGCCACCGCCATTAGCGCGTTGGAATTCCGCCCTTGAAATTTGCCTTACGAAGCAGCGATTCGTATTGCTGCGACATCACGTAATTCTGTACCTGCGCCATGAAGTCCATCGTCACTACCACAATAATCAGCAGAGACGTACCACCAAAGTAGAACGGTACCTTCCAGCGTGCTATCAGGAACTCTGGCAACAAACACACCAGCGTGATGTACACTGCCCCAACCAACGTCAAGCGCATCAAGATCTTGTCGATGTATCGAGCTGTCTGATCGCCAGGACGAATTCCGGGAACAAACGCACCACTCTTCTTCAAATTATCTGCGGTCTCCTTGCTATTAAATACCAACGCGGTATAAAAGAAGCAGAAGAACACAATTGCAACTGCATACAGCAAGGCATGAATCGGCTCACCTGGCGCTAACGATGCTGCCAGATCCTTAAGAAATCTGACAAACGGATTCGTTGTATCACCCGATGTAAACCAACTCGTGATCGTGGCCGGGAACAAGATGATCGATGAAGCGAAAATTGGTGGGATCACGCCAGCCATATTCAACTTCAGCGGCAGATGACTGCTCTGTCCGCCATAAATCTTGTTTCCGACTTGGCGCTTTGCATAATTCACCAAGATTTTGCGCTGACCACGTTCTATAAATACCACTAGAAAGGTTACCGCCGCCACGATCAAGCAAATCAAGATCGCAGATAGTGCGCTCATCGAACCCGCGCGAACCAACTCAAACAAGCCACCAACTGCACTTGGTAATCCTGCTGCGATACCCGCAAATATGATGATCGAGATACCATTTCCCAGACCACGCTCAGTGATCTGCTCGCCTAACCACATCAGGAACATCGTGCCGGTCACCAACGTTACAACCGTGGTGAATCGGAACGCTAAGCCTGGATCAATGACCAAACCGGGCTGCGATTCCAAGGCGACTGCAATACCTAGCGCCTGGAATGTAGCGAGTACCAGCGTTCCATAACGTGTGTATTGCGTAATCTTGCGACGACCGGCTTCGCCTTCCTTCTTTAACGCCTCTAGTTGTGGCGACACTATCGACATCAGTTGCATGATGATCGATGCCGAAATATAAGGCATGATCCCAAGCGCGAAAATCGTAAAGCGTGACAACGCGCCACCAGAGAACATGTTAAACATCCCCAAGATACCGCTTTGGTTCTGTTTAAATAGCTCAGCCAGCTGGTTCGGGTCAATTCCAGGAACAGGAATATGAGCTCCGATACGATAAACTACTAACGCAGCAAGCAAGAACCACAGGCGAGCCCATGGAAAGCCGCTTGCTGCACTTCTAGTGAGTTGCGGTGTCGTCGCCAATTATTGCTCCGAACAAACCGGTTGCTTACGCAACCGAACCACCAGCGGCCTCAATGGCAGCTTTGGCACCTTTAGTCGCGATCAAACCTTTGATCGTAACCTTCTTGCTGAGCTCTCCAGCCTTAATGATGCGCACTACGCGCGCCAGCTCAGATACCAAACCAGCTTGTTTCAGCGCAAGCATATCGATTTCGGCTACTGGCAGATTCTCAAGGTCGCTCAGACGCACTTCCGCCTTGAACGGCGTTGCCAGGGATTTAAAACCCCGCTTCGGCAGACGACGTTGCAACGGCATTTGACCGCCTTCAAAACCAACTTTATGGAAACCGCCCGAACGCGATTTCTGCCCCTTATGACCGCGACCAGCTGTCTTACCTAAGCCAGATCCGATACCACGCCCGACGCGACGCTTAGCGTGCTTGGCTCCGTCTGCCGGTTGGATATTATTCAATTCCATGATTTGCTCCGTTCGCAAGTACTCGACTTACGACACCACTTTCACGAGATACGAAACCTTGTTGATCATGCCGCGAATTGCCGGCGTATCTTGCAGTTCCGAAACCGAATTCACACGACGCAGGCCAAGCCCACGAACAGTGGCACGATGGTCCTGGCGCGTGCCGATCAAGCCTTTGACCAGTTTCACTTTTATTGTGTTTGCCATTCGGATCACCTTAACCCAGAATTTCTTCAACGGACTTGCCACGCTTTGCAGCGATTTCCGACGGCGTGCTCATGTTTGCCAGGCCATTCAATGTGGCACGAACCATGTTGTATGGGTTTGTTGAGCCGTAGGACTTTGCTACGACGTTTGTCACGCCCATTACCTCAAAGATTGCGCGCATCGGACCTCCAGCGATAACACCGGTACCGTCCTTCGCCGGAGAAATCATCACCGTAGATGCGCCGTGCTTACCTGTAACAGTATGCTGCAGCGTACCGTTCTTAAGCGTCACCTTGATCATCTTACGACGAGCTTCTTCCATTGCCTTCTGCACGGCGACCGGCACTTCCTTCGACTTGCCCTTGCCCATGCCGATGCGACCATCGCCATCACCGACCACGGTTAGCGCTGCGAAACCCATGATGCGTCCACCTTTGACCACTTTGGTCACGCGGTTGACCGCGATCATCTTTTCACGCAGGCCGTCGTCGCGCTCTTCGCCTTGCTGCGTTTTTGCTTGCATTTTTGCCATGACGATTCTTCCTTAGAACTTCAGACCGGCTTCACGCGCCGCTTCCGCCACTGCCTTCACACGGCCGTGATAACGAAAACCGGAGCGGTCGAATGCGACTTCGGTAATGCCAGCCTTCAGGGCCTTCTCCGCTACGCGTTTGCCAACCAATGCAGCGGCTGCAGCATTGCCGCCTTTGCCTGGCTTGCCGGCAAGCTCCTGACGAACCTCCGACTCCAGCGTGGAAGCGGATGCGAGAACCTTGGCTTCCGGACTGATAATGTTTGCGTAAATGTGCAGGTTGGTGCGATGCACTGCTAGGCGATTCACCTTCAGCTCTGCAATCTTCGCGCGGGTTTGGCGTGCGCGACGCAGACGCGATTCTTTCTTGTCCATCGTCAACCCCTATTACTTCTTCTTGGTTTCTTTGAGCGTTACCACTTCGTCCACATAGCGGACGCCCTTGCCCTTGTAAGGCTCGGGGCTGCGGTAAGCACGAATCTCAGCAGCAGTCTGACCGACCTTCTGCTTGTCGACACCCTTGATCAAAATCTCGGTTTGCGACGGCGTTTCCACTTTGACGCCAGCCGGCATCTGATGCACAACTGGGTGCGAGAAACCGAGAGACAGATTCAACTTGTCTCCTTGCGCCTGGGCACGGTAGCCCACGCCGACCAGAGAAAGCTTCCGTTCGAAGCCCTTGGTCACGCCGTTAACCATGTTATTCACCAAGGCACGAAGGGTACCCGACATCGCATTTGCTTCGCGGGAATCGTTAGCCGGCGAAAATTTCAGCGTGCCGTTGTCGTTTTCAATCTTGACCAAGCCGTTAAGAGCTTGAGTCAATGTGCCCAGCGGGCCTTTTACTGTGATTTGCTCTGCAGCGATGGTCGCTTCCGCGCCATTCGGCAGTGCAATCGGCATTTTACCTACACGAGACATCTTGCACTCCTTAGGCCACGTAGCAAATGACTTCGCCACCAACACCGGTCGCGCGCGCTTTGCGGTCTGTCATCACACCCTTCGGCGTGGAAACAATCGCCACACCAAGGCCGTTCATCACTTGCGGAATATCGCCCTTGCCCTTGTAGATGCGCAGGCCCGGACGGGATACACGCTCGAGACGCTCAATAACAGGACGGCCGGCGTAGTACTTCAAGCCAATCTTGAGCTCGGCCTTACCATCTGCTTCAGATACTGCAAAATCTTCGATGTAACCCTCGTCCTTCAGGACATTGGCAATCGCCACTTTGACTTTGGACGACGGCATTGCAACCGTGGTCTTCTGTACGCCTTGGGCGTTGCGAATACGGGTCAGCATATCGGCGATAGGATCGCTCATACTCATTGCTTATTCTCCTATTACCAGCTAGCTTTGGTTACGCCCGGAATCTCGCCGCGCATGGCGATTTCACGGATCTTGGTACGTCCCAAACCGAATTTGCGGAAGGTCCCACGAGGACGCCCTGTCAACGTACAACGGTTGCGCTGACGAGTTGGGTTCGCATTACGTGGCAACGCCTGCAGTTTCAGGCGCGCTTCGTAGCGCTCTTCTTCCGATTTCGATTGATCGTCGATGATTGCCTTTAACTCGGCACGCTTGCCTGCGTACTTCTTCACCAGAGCAGCGCGCTTTTGTTCACGGTTAATCAGTGCCAGTTTTGCCATGGCAGCCTCAGTTTCTGAACGGGAATTTAAATGCGGCGAGAAGCGCTTTCGCTTCGTCGTCGGTTTTCGCAGTCGTGGTAATACTAATATTCATGCCACGTAACGCATCGATTTTGTCGTATTCGATTTCGGGGAAAATAATCTGCTCTTTCACACCGATGTTGTAGTTACCACGACCATCAAATGCACGACCGGAAACACCGCGGAAGTCACGCACACGCGGCAGTGCCACGGTGATAAGACGATCCAGGAATTCATACATGCGAGCGCCACGCAAGGTCACCATGCAACCAATAGGGTAGCCTTCGCGGATCTTGAAGCCTGCAATCGCCTTACGAGCCTTGGTCACAACCGGTTTTTGACCAGCGATCTTGGTCAAATCACCAACTGCATGCTCAATGATCTTCTTGTCCGCAACAGCTTCAGACAGCCCCATATTCAGGGTAATCTTGGTCAGACGCGGAACCTCCATCACCGACTTGTAACCAAACTTGCTGGTCAAGTCAGAGACGACTTTTTCTTTATAAAATTGCTGGAGACGGGCCATGATGTCTTACACCTTAACAACTTCGCCATTGGACTTATAAACGCGAACCTTCTTACCGTCCACGACCTTAAAGCCCACGCGATCCGCCTTGCCAGTCGCCGCATTGAACAATGCAACGTTGGAGACGTGAATTGGCATCAGCTTATCAACGATGCCGCCAGTAGCGCCGGTCATCGGATTCGGACGAACCGCCTTCTTGGCGACACCGACCCCCTCGACCACAACATAGTCAGCGCTGACACGCTGCTTGACCACACCACGCTTGCCCTTATCCTTACCGGTCAGGACGATGACTTCGTCACTCTTTCGAATCTTATCCATGACGAGACTCCTTACAGAACTTCAGGCGCGAGCGACACGATCTTCATGAAGCGCTCAGTACGCAGCTCACGCGTTACCGGCCCGAAAATGCGGGTTCCGATCGGCTCAAGCTTATTATTCAGCAACACCGCAGCATTGCCATCGAACTTAACCAGCGAGCCATCCTGACGACGCACGCCCTTAGCGGTACGAACGACGACAGCATTGTAAATCTCGCCTTTTTTTACGCGACCACGCGGCGCCGCATCCTTTACCGTCACCTTGATGACGTCACCGATGCTAGCGTAACGGCGCTTAGACCCGCCCAGCACCTTAATGCACAGGACTTCACGCGCACCCGTGTTGTCGGCCACTTCGAGCCGGCTTTCAGTTTGAATCATAGTATTTTCTTTCCCAACTTAATCCGCTCAACCGCCCAATGCGGGCCTGCGGTCAGTCTTGGTCCCGTCAGCCGATTTAACAAAATCGAGCCGATTAGGTGGACGGTTACAAAAACTACTGCTGCGCACTTACCAACTGCGCGAATCTCTTCGAACTGCAGGGCACTGCAAAGGCTCTCAAAACACTTAGCGAGAACCAAGCCCGACATTATTACATCAAAATGCCGGGCCCGCAACTACTAAATTAAACGATTTGCGCGGTTTGGACCACGCGGGTCACTGACCATGCTTTCGTCTTGGAAATAGGGCGACCCTCCTGGATCTCAACAGTGTCGCCTTCTTTCGCCGTGTTGTTTTCGTCGTGTGCGTGATACTTATTCGACTTCACAACAATCTTGCCATAGAGCGGATGCTTAACGCGGCGCTCTACCAGGAAGGTCACGGTCTTGTCAATCTTGTCAGACACAACCTTCCCAATCAGGGTGCGCTAGAGCGACTGTTTCACTTGATCGTTCATTACTTGGCGTCCTTCAGATTCA
>CBHCMF010000101.1:0-16445 GCA_965974465.1 uncultured Noviherbaspirillum sp. | reverse complement strand
ACAGTCCACTGTAGCACCAGGGGGAGATGGTTGCTGGTCCTGTGGTAGGTGAGGCTCGAGTTGAGGGAAACGGCGGTGATGGAATCCTGAGCCAAGGCCAGGCACGGGCTAAGCAACAAGGCTGTCGCAAGCAGCAACTTCAGTATCGTTCTCATGGGCGCGTCTCCTCAATAGTCAATCATTCGGGCCCAGCGGGGTGTGGGACCTGACTGACATGTAGCAGGAGCCATGCCCGGCGTAGCCTGGTACCAACCTTCAACGGCAAGTCATTGAAACAAAAGGAATTGTGTCTGCGTTGTCCGATGTGTTTGCCAATGCGGCATCGTCGGCCGCTCGATATCTATGGCACTGGCAAACAGGTTTGCTGAATGTGTTGGTTCTTTGCCCACATCCTCCCTGACAAACGCTGCGAACAGCCCAATCGTGATACAACGCGGCGATCGCAACCAATGGACCGCTGGGGGCGGTATCGACTACGCGTGGTGATAAAGGAAGTTCGTTGAAAAGCGCGGACATTGAAAACTTCCGCTGGCCTACCTCGTTGAACGTCCGCTACGCACAAAAGTGAACTTCCGCCAAGGGGCGCCAAGGCGATTTCGCAGTCGGAAAGCCAACGGCTGGAACATGTCCGGTAGCTGTCCACCGCTACGCGGCCGTATCAGACGACAGCCGGCCAAGAGCGGTCCTTCCAATCTTCAAAGCAGTCATTCTCGCTCACCCGCGATTGATTCACCGGCTTGATCTGCAAGCCCCACTAGAGCGCGCCCGCTAACCTGCCATCGGTATTGCGGTTAGTTTCATTGTTAGTTAATACTCCAGGACAGCGGCAAACCGGGCGTTATAACCGGTGGCAGTCTGCTGGATGGTCCCGCTTATCGACTGGCTGTAGTTGAGATTGGTGCCGCTAAGGTCGCCATTCCATTCCTGTACAAAGCCGAACCCATAGCGCCTGAATCTGATGCTGTATTTACTAGGACTAGAGTCGTTCATGTAGACTGCGCCTTCGATCGCACCTGCCTGATCCGGATCGCCGCCACTGAACACGCCCTCGATTTTCCCGTCCCCATAATGCTTGGTAATGTAAAACTCGCCCTTGTAGGACAGTTTAGGATCTCTATTGTCGCCGGCATTCCATATCCAGATTCCAGTCAATATAGGACTAGTTCCGGAATACTGGTAAACCTTCTCGAATATGAGGGCAGGCGCCCGCGTTGGATCACCGGGGCGAAGGAATTGCACCGCGAAACGTTGTTCGGTTGGAAAATATGCGCCCTGAAAATCGTAAACTTTTTGCGCCCCAGCCGACGGCGGCAAGAATACTTCCGCAGTCAGTATGTTCGTATCGGAATTAAAGCGTCCCTTAATCCCGTAGTGGAGCCAATTCCGTATATTACCCGGTACGAATATCGTGTATACCCCGCTAACCTGACCATTGTTTTGTATTCTCAAAACCAACGTCAAGTCCTGACCCCCTAAGGTTTCAGTGAAATAAAAGGGCTTAGCAGATATCGATTGAGTATTCGAGGGCGCGTCCGCCTTCCCCGGTGGATGCATGCCACAAAGGGCAAGGAAAACGGAGAACAGTGCCGCGATCCATTTCGGTTGACGTTTCATGATCGAACCTCATGAGTAAGGACATGCCTGCCAGCCGGTGAAACGCCTCCAACGAGGCTTGGCTACCCGCCCATGCTGCGGTTAGTTGCCAAGACACAGGTAAGCCGGTAATCCAGTTGCTTCTGCCAACAACGAAAGGCAACAAACTCGTCTCGACCGTTCCCGCATTGCTCATGGCATTAGCCAGAGCCGACCTCCTGACTGCTTGTGTAGGAGATATGCGATGTCCTTCATATCAGGAGGAGTGTGTCAGAGGTGGCGTCGGAATGCCGAAGACGAACTGATGAGTCAGGTGAAAACGCGTTTTGTGTAGCTCGGTGCAACGAGATTAGGCTTACTATCACCCTGAGTCAAGGGTAATGAGTCTGGCTGGCTTGTGGAAGATCAAGCCATGATTCGGCTGGTGCTCATAGGGGCGAATATGGTCGGTCTGCAACTTTAAAACGGCTGCTTTTGGGAAAGCCCTATGACCGCGTGGAGTCGATTGTTGCCTGTTAATAGCATCAAGCCATTGCCCCGTTTATGAAGTAAAGCTGCCAGAAGAAGTACCGGATTGATCATGGCGTCGAAACCAGTGACCACAAGCGACCAAAATAGGCAACTTGCGTCCAAACTCGTCTGTTCCACAATGAGTACGGCAGGATCTTCTGTCAAACATCATTGCGAGACCAGACGAAGGACGGCCATTTCATCTATCCCCGCATCGATGCGGTAAGTCTTTTGTTTCATCACGAGGAATATGCTGAAGTCTTGTCGGTAGACACGCGTGATTTTGGGAGCGGCACCTTTGAATACTGTTAGCGGCGAAGCGCTCTTGACATAAATGAGGTCATTGCCTGAGCGTGCCAAAATCACATCGGAGTCACGGGAACGGCGGTCCTCTTCTTTACAGTCATATTCACTGAGAGGCACACACTCAATCGGGATCTGCTGAAGCGTGCTCCACTGGATCGGCGGAAGCGGCTGCACGTTAAAATAGGCTCGGTTCTTATCCTTGAAGAACTCAAAGTTTGTTTTTTCTTGGCCAAAGGGGAAGAAAACCTCAAATGTCTCCGGATCCGCGCCAGGTACCTTATCACCGAAGACGAATACCGATTCGCCATTTGTGACAGTTGCGTTGAAACGAAAACGCATCCAACTCGCAAGGCCACCTGAGGGCGCCTTCGTTGGTCTCAGATTGGCGCCTCGGCGGGTGATGAGATAAAACTCGTTCTTTTCTGTAGTGACAAATCGCTGCCATCGTTCCGGTAACCAACAGCGGTAATCAAGCATGTTGCCTAATGCACCAACACCACGCCCTCCGCACGGGCCGCTACGTTCTTTGTGCACCGCTCGCCAGTAGGCATTGTCACCCCACACCCAATAGTTGTCGTTGACCCGCTGCATCGGTGGCCGCTTGCCGCAGTCTGTCACGCGCCTGTTGACAAGTTCACGGACTTGCGAGGTTAGTCCCTCTTTGCTCTCATACCAAAGGTCCGTACATTCATGTACCTCATACGCATGAACTGAGGTGACGGATATCCATCCCGCGATGAGAAGCAGTGCAGACATGAAAGATAACTTGGTTTTTCTGCAATAACGCATGTCGTTAGGAGCGTTTTAAAAAGTGGAAACTTGATGGGAGTTTAGGGGATTCGTAAACTGATTCATCGCCTGCTTGCGGCCGTGCGCAGGTGGGCATGTACGCTTTCAATGGAATGCATGATGTGGTTCAAAACAAATCCCTCTCGTCGGAACCATGCTGCGCTGTGGAATCTAAGGGTCTACTGCCATCGAGGAGCGAGTAATGCCTTTCGATGCCTGTCTGCATGCCCGTCCCTCCCACGGGAAAAAGCCGGCTCCGAGTGGACAGCACAAGCTAGACGTCGGCAGCAGACGAGACAGCTATTTTTACGTTCCGCCGCAATATCACCCTGCACATCCGGCTCCATTGGTCTTGCTATTGCATGGGGCTGGCGGCCATGCGCATCACGGGCTTGGCTTGCTACAGCATCTGGCGGATGACAATGGCATGATTTTGGTCGCGCCGGCTTCGGTGGAGCAAACCTGGGATGTAATCGCCACGCGAGCCTATGGTCGGGATGTCGTTTTTCTGGATCGTGCTCTTGAGCATGTCTTCGAACATTACGCCATAGATCCCTCTCATCTTGCCATCGGAGGTTTTTCCGATGGCGCGTCGTATGCGTTGTCGGTGGGTTTGGCCAACGGCGCACTTTTCACGCACGTGATTGCCTTTTCCCCAGGCTTCATTGCGCCTCTGTTGCCGCAAGGCCAGCCGAAGGTCTTCATTTCCCACGGCACTATGGACAATGTGCTTCCCATCAGTCTATGCAGTCGCAGGATCGTGCCACAGCTGCGGCAGGAAGGATATTCTGTCACGTATGACGAATTCGACGACGACCACGCCATTCCTGATGAGGTAGCGCAGCGCGCAGTGAACTGGTTCCTGGACCGGCGTTGAGGACTATCCCTTTCAATATGGCCCTATTTTGGCTAGGGCCACAATCCGTTCAAACGGCGCAGCGCCAGATTAGCAACTCATGAAGGACATTTCACTTGCACAGGGAAGAATTTTTGCTGAATTTCGATACGCTGCCCGTCGATCTCCAGATCCCTGACGCGTCGCGGGATCAATTGGAACTCACCGGCAAGCAGTTTTTCCCGCAACGACGCGCATCCAGTCAAGGTATCGGGAAGATGGCCTACTACCGACCAGCCGCCGTCTGCATCTTCAGCCAACACAACACTATCTGACGTGTGTTCGCGCCCAATCAGGAATACCTCAGGTCTGCTATCGCTGTCCACATCCGAGAGAAAAGCATCACAAGGTACACCAGCCCGTTTCAAACATAAAGGGAGTTCCCAGACATTTTGATACGTGGCCCAGTTCTGCTTGTTAAATGATTCTGGCAACGTCACCTTCTGCGGCCAGACGGTGATATTCGAAGCGACTTCGCCACGACTTGCCTTTGCTTCACTGGGGTACCGCAATTCTTTTTGTTCAAGTACATGCTCGGCTTTATCACGAATAACGGCTGTTTGTGCGCCCTGCGTTTGATTCTTCAACCGTTCGAGTGCGGCACGTCCATAGCGCACACCCTCAAATTTCAGGTATTCGAAATCGAACTTGTCGGCCGAAATTACACCGCTCAAGAGCCGATCGACCTGACTGTTAACAGAAATACGTGCCGGATCTGCAATGGGTGAAAACACGCCGAACAACACAACCAAAATGACATAAGCAGCTGCCATGTTCACTGGTGCAATGAAGGTTAGCCACCCTGCCCGCTGACATGCTGCCCAGGCATAGCCGAGAGCGTAGAAGCTTGCGACCAACAGGCAGGCTGCGGCAATGATGCGGTCGGTGGTCCAACCATACTCCGTGACCCGCAAATCAAGTGCGTAGATCGCGATGCCCACAATTGGCAGCAGTGATACTGCTGCCAATTTGGCGCTCAGTCGAATGACGATCGATAACCCTGCGCCGACTTCACCGTTCTGAAATGCGGCGTTGATGAGCACAACCAGTGTCGCAGCAGCGCCAAGCAACACTGCCGTAGCACTTCTTGTCGCCCATAGTGGCTCCAGGCCCGTCACCAGCAAACTGACCAAAAACCCGACAACGATCAAGGTCGTAATCGGCAATAACCATGACAGCAGTACCAACAGCAATGAGCGTATGCCGCGCACGATGGCTGGCCGCACATCCGTGATATGCATGGCGCACGCAAAGGCAAATACAATGACCGGAATCGCAAACCAGGATTCCTCCAGCAACTGCCTCAGAAAGTCCAGTTTAACCAGCATAAACAAGGTAGCGCCCATCCACAATGCGGCCCAAAGGGCACCAACGAACATCGCAGAAAACGCTAGCTGGATCATCAGCTTCCAGGCAAGTTCAAAGTGGGTGGCATATTTTGCGATTCGGGTGTGGTCTTGGACTGCCGACAACACGAGTGAATGCGCAATGAAGTAGCCCAGACTTAAAAATACGAAAAGCAGCGGTGAAGGATATCGTGCCCCCGTGGAGTATTCCCCTGCCAACGAAAGTGCATAGGCCGGGTCGTTACGCCATACATCATAGAGCCCAAGACCCCCAATGATCACCACGGACAACAACAGCCAAAATACGGTGCGCCGCCGATCCAAATGCCCAAGACTCGATATAAACAATATTGGTACGAATATGCTTACCAGCAGCAAAGGCGAAAATAAGAATTGCAATGTCGCTGTCCACGGATCCGACTTTGATGCTTGATACAGCAAGTACACGATCACGCCCTGAAGAAACCCGACGGTAAGGCGCTGTATCCCGACTTTAGAAGTAACCATGGACTCCAGCATCAAGCTTTTTTGTTCTGTTGGAACTGACTGCATTGGTGATTTCCCTATGTTAAAACCTGAAATATTCTGATTATTGAGAATGTCGAAAATAGGTAACAAAGCCTCCACCGCCCCGACGGAAGTCGGGATTCTGTGGCGATGATAGGACGTCGCTGGGTTCCGGCTTTCGCCGGAATGACATTTTTTCGAACGGCCTGTCACTCCTTGGTGAGAGGCTCCATAAAAAAGTATGACTGAGGGCTCTGCACTCATCGCTATTGCATAAGCCATGCAGGCATTGCATCTTACCTTTGTGCTCTGATCATAACGCTTTTTCCTTTCCCAAATCACTTTCCCCGGAAAGCTCACGTCAATGTTCACACAAAAGGCCCGATCTCCCTTTCAACCGCCCCCCTCACCGAACCGCTAGTGACAAACGACCGTGCAACCACAATATCGTCATGAAACCAGCGGTCCCCATCCAGACACGCAGGGATTTGCCGGCGGACTTCGTCATACGCCGCCTGCGTTCCCTGGCCCAGCACAAAGCCAGGCAACAGAGATTCCGTCATTGTCAATGCCTGCGCTGCCAGCAGCATTTCGACACCGACGATGTATTGTGTATTGGCGACGACCGTGGCTGCCTTACGTGCGCACCAAGTGGAATTAGACACATGGTCCTCGCTGTTGCCTTTACTCGGAATGCTGTCAACGCTGCCCGGCATGCACAAGGTGCGGTTTTCCATCACCAGCGCGCTCATCGAGCCTTGCACGACAGGATAGCCGGTGTTGACGCCGCGAATGCCGGCCATCAAGTTGCGTGGTAAGCCCCAGGAGAGCGTCGGGTCGATCAGACGTGCAATGCGACGTTCGCAAATGCTGCCCAGATCCGTGATCGCCATGGCTAGCAGGTCCATGGCTTGGGCAAGGTATTGGCCATGAAAATTGCCGCCAGAGATAATTTCAAAGCCGCCTTCGTCCTTGGCAAAGATCAGTGGATTATCGGTCGCAGCATTGATTTCTTTGGCGATGATGGTATCAATGTAATCAAGTGCATCGAACACCGGTCCATACACCTGTGGCGCACAGCGCAAGGAATACACATCCTGGATGCGGGGCGTGTAGGCCGTGTCGGCACGCCGCAACTCCTCTGGAAACTGCACTGCACGCGCTTCATGTGTGGTGCGAGTCGAGCCTTTGAGCAGATTGCGGATGATGGTCGCGGTCTTGATCTGGCCAGCGTGTGGACGCGCCTGGTGGATGCGCGCATCGAAAGCGCTCATCTCGGCACGCATGGCTTCGAGCGTCAGGCCGAGCGACAGGCAAGCATCCGACAGAAGATGACGTGCATCGTGCGCGGCCAGTACCGCGACCGCCAATGAGACCGTGCACCCATTGATCAGTGCCGAGGCATCCTTGGCCTTGAGGTCGAACTGGACCGGACCAATGTTTGCAGCAGCGATAGCCTGCGGTGCCTTCATGCGTGTCCCTTTGTACATCACTTCAGCCTCGTCAAAGCCGGCGATGGCAGCGGCCAGATAAGCCAAGGGCGCAAGGTCACCAGAAGCGCCGACCGAACCTTTCTGCGGCATGATCGGATGGATACCGGCGTTGAGGAAGGCCAGCAGACGGTCCACGACTTCGACACGCGGTGCGGAATAGTTGCTGGCAAAGGCGTTTGCCCGCAGCAGCATGGTGGCACGGCTGACCTCTTCCGAAAACGGCTCGCCCATGCCCGCCGCATGCGCCCGAATCAACTGGGTCTGGAACAGCGCAATGTGCTCGACCTTGATACGCGTGTCTTTTAGCAGGCCGACCCCAGTGTTGAAGCTGTACATCATCGGCGCTTCGTCATGCATCCAGGTCGCTTCGATATAGTCGCGGCTTTGTTTCAGGGCATTGCGTGAGGCCGGGGCAAGGTCAAGCTTGATGTTCGGATCGCGTGCGATGGCGATCACCTGATCCGCGGTGAGATGGAAGCCGTCGATGAGAATGGGTTGCATCATTACTCCCTTTGTATGGTGTTCGTGCTCACGGTCGCCACCATGTCGGCGGTCGGGATCGTGGTTGTTTGATCCCTTATTTCGCCCCGGCCTCATACCAGCGCGCAATCAACGCCCGTTCCTCCTCCGTCATGTCCGTCAAATTACCGATCGGCATGGACTTCAACTGCACGGTTTGCTGATAGACGCGCTGTGCATGCTGACGCAACAGTGCCGGCGTATGCAACATCACCCCTGCGGGGGCCGCGGCAAAGCCGGGCTGCGTCGGTTTGTCCGAGTGACATACGGCACAGCGCTGTTCTACGACAGCGTGCACCTTCGCAAAGTCAACCACCTGACCGGCACTCGCCGATGCTACAGGTGGCTTTGGCGCAATCGCGATCGCAACCATCATTAGTAAAGCAACGCCAGCAGCAGGATACGTCCACGCAATCCGTCCCTTGTGCTTCAAGTTAAAGAAGTGGCGTATCAGTACGCCTGCGGCCATGATAGCAGCGAGGATCAGCCAATTGTATGGATGGTTATACGTCATCGCATAGTGATTGCTGATCATAATGAACAGCACCGGCAGCGTGAAGTAGTTGTTGTGCACGCTACGTTGCTTGGCGCGTTTGCCATAGTTCGGATCAGGCGATTTTCCTTGCTTCATGGCGTCGACCAACCTGCGCTGACTGGGGATAATCACCATCAGTACATTCCCCACCATCATGGTGCCGATCATCGCGCCCACATGGATATAGGCAGCGCGGCCGCTAAGCAATGTTGACAGCACATAAGCGGCCAGCACAATCAGCAGATACATCACGATACCAAGCATGCCTTCACGCCGTCCGAGCGGCGACCTGCACAGCAAGTCGTACACCGTCCAGCCAATGATCAATGTCCCCAAGCTGACACCGATGGCCTGGGCACTGCTCAGATCGGCAACCGACTTGTCGATCATCATCGCCGATGCATTAAAGTAGTAAACGATGATCAACAGCGCAAATCCGGACAGCCAGGTTGCGTAGGCTTCCCATTTGAACCAATGCAGTTCTGTGGGCAATTGCTTGGGGGCGACCAGATATTTCTGTGGATTGTAAAAACCGCCACCGTGTACCGCCCATAGCTCGCCTGCCACACCGGCCTTCTCCAAATCGGAACCTGGCTTGGGCGGCCTGATTGAGTTGTCCAGCCAGACAAAATAAAAGGAAGCACCGATCCACGCAATGCCGGTAATCAGGTGCAGCCAGCGCACCAACAGGTTGAGCCATTCGACGCCGTAATTGAGCAACAAAGCTTCCATGGTTTCCTCATCATCGGGCATCCAGTATATTTCACATATCCATGCCGATATAGAGATTACAGTGGTAGTTTTGCTAGGCAACTTGGGCATTTATTTTGCTAGTGGTCCGTCACACGCCAATTTTCGGTGTATGCCGAGGTGATCGGAGGCGAGTGCAAGGCGCAAAGCACAGTCAGGGTGGTCCCCTGACGAGCATTTGCAACGCCGCAATCGCCTTCGAGCGACCGGCAGAAGCCGAAAATTGGGGTGTGATGGACCACTAGAGCCTGTTATGAACCATTTGCAGTCTATGCCGAGATGAAGGTGATCTATGTCCGATACCTACAGCAACTACCCGCGTGACCTGATCGGTTACGGTCCCAACCCACCCCACGCGCAATGGCCGGACGGGGCCCGCATTGCCGTCCAGTTCGTTCTCAACTACGAAGAAGGTGCGGAGAATTGTGTTCTACATGGCGATAAGGCCTCCGAGACCTTTCTTTCTGAAATCATCGGTGCTCCGGCCTTCGAAATGCGCCACATGTGCATGGAGTCGCTCTATGAATACGGGCCGCGCGTCGGTCTGTGGCGCGTGCTCCGTCTGTTCGAGGAGCGCAGGCTGCCGCTGACCATTTTCGCCGTGTCGATGGCCCTGAAGCGTTATCCGGAAGCCGCCGCCGCGTTTCAGGAACTCGGCCACGAAATCGCCTGTCACGGCCTGCGTTGGATCCTCTACCAGCACATGGATGAAGCGACCGAACGCGCGCATATGCAAGAAGCGGTACAAATCATCAAGGAGCTGACCGGTTCGGCCCCGCTCGGCTGGTACACCGGCCGCGACTCGCCCAACACACGCAGGCTCGTGGTTGAACATGGCGGTTTTGCCTACGATGCTGATTATTACGGCGATGAGCTACCATTTTGGCAACAGGTCGCCGTGACCGATACCAACGGCAAGCAAATTACCAAACCGCATCTCATCGTGCCTTACACCCTGGACGCGAACGATATGCGCTTTGCCACCGCGCAGGGATTCAACTCGGGTACACAGTTCTTCGACTACCTGAAAGACAGCTTTGACATGCTATACAAGGAAGGCGATCCCGACGGTTTGAACCGGCCGAAGATGATGTCGGTCGGCCTGCATTGCCGCCTAGTTGGACGCCCTGGCCGTGCCGCTGCGCTAGCGCGCTTTCTTGACTATATCCAGTCGCATGACAACGTGTGGGTCACGCGCCGCATCGACATTGCCCGTCACTGGCAGGCAACACATCCTTTTTCCACTTAAAACAGATCGGCTTTCATGAGCATCACTCTAGGGCATCTGAATACCTACGACACCACCGAATTTGTGCAGGCACTTGGCGGGATCTATGAACATTCGCCATGGATTCCGGAGCGTACCGCAGCATTGCGGCCATTCGCCAATCTGGCTGCATTGAAGCAAGCATTACAGGTGACCGTCAGCAATGCGGACGAAGCAGAACAACTCAGCCTGATCTGCGCTCACCCCGAACTTGCAGGCAAAGCGGCCATCGCTGGTGAACTGACCCGGGAATCCAGTGGCGAGCAAGCCAAAGCTGGTCTCAATGCCTGCAGCCCGGAAGAATTCGCTACGCTGCAAAAGCTGAATGCCGACTACAACGCCAAATTTGGTTTCCCCTTTATCCTTGCGGTGAAGGGGCCGGACGGCAAGGGCCTTAGCCGGCAACAGATCATTGCCACCTTCACCCGCCGCCTCAAAAATAGCCGCACTGACGAATGCGCGGAAAATCTGCGCCAAATCCACCGCATCGCAGAACTGCGCCTGAACGACCTGCTCGGTCATGCGCCACAACTCGGTACCACCATCATGGAGTGGGCGGAGCACATCGGTGACTGGAGCGATGACGCAGAAGGCCTCACCTGCGCCTATATGACATCGGCGCATCGCAAAACCGCAGCGCAACTGGCAAGCTGGATGCGCGAGGCAGGCATGGATGTCCGCATCGATGCGGTCGGCAATGTGATTGGCCGTTATCGCGCCAACAACCCGGCGGCGAAAACATTGATGACCGGATCGCACTACGACACGGTGCGCAACGGCGGCAAATACGATGGCCGCTTAGGCATCCTGCTGCCGATCGCCGTCGTGAAGCACCTGCACCAAAGCGGCGAGACACTGCCTTTTCACCTGGAGATTGTCGGCTTTTCGGAAGAAGAAGGCGTGCGTTTCCAAAGCACCTTCTTGGGTAGCAGCGCAATTGCCGGTCGCTTCGACATGGACTTGCTCAACAGGACCGATGCGGAGGGCATCACCATGCGCACCGCCTTGCTTGATGCCGGCTACCTTCCGGTGGAGATCCCAAATCTTGCCCGTCAACCAGAGGACTTGCTTGGTTTTGTTGAAGTCCATATTGAACAAGGGCCGGTTCTCCTTGAGCGCGGTCTGCCTGTCGGCATCGTCACCGCTATCGCCGGCAGTTGCCGTTACCGGATTGAACTGACCGGTATCGCAAGCCATGCCGGCACCACCCCAATGACAATGCGCAAAGATGCAGCGGCAGCCGCCGCCGAGATCGTTCTGTATGTTGAAAAACGCTGCGCGCAAGCACCATCACTGGTCGGTACGGTAGGCCAGTTGCAAGTGCCCAATGGCTCAATCAACGTGGTTCCCGGCACATGCCACTTGTCGCTCGACATCCGCGCGGCGGACGACGCGACGCGCGACGCCGCAGTGGCCGACATCCTATATGCGATCGACACCATTTGCGCACGTCGTCACATTGAATACAAACACCAGCTATTGATGAAAGCGCCAGCTGCGGCCTGCGCGCCAAGGCTGATGGAACAACTATCAGCGGCGACTGCACGCGCTGGCATCGCGCCATTTGCGCTACCGTCCGGCGCCGGCCACGATGCCATGGCAATTGCCGCCATTACCGATGTCGCAATGCTATTCACGCGCTGTGGCAATGGCGGCATCAGCCACAATCCATTGGAAACCATGACGGCCGACGATGCGGAGATAGCAGCACAGATTTTTCTTGATCTGCTGCGCCACTTTTAGTGAGCACTGCCGGCACGAGATGGCCCCTTTCACGCGCATTCAAATTGCTCTAGAAGAGTTCACTACTTGTTCTGCCATACACTCCAGGTTCCCACTGCGTAAGATACCCCAAAGCCAAGACAGATCAACGAACTCCAGATAGCAAACCAGCTTACCGTACCCGTCATCAACCACATAGCAGGCACGAAAGCTAACCCTCGAATTAGATAGACGCCTGAAATCAATAGCAGAGCAGGCTTCAACAGGGGCAATGGGGGAAGCAATCCCGCACCCGAAAACGCATATAGCCCCCACACAAACAGAACGCCGGCAATACCAAGTGTAACCAGCGTTGGATAAAGTGAGCCGCCTTCTGCCATCGAAGCCATTCGCTCTCCTGCGCCGAAGAACCGATACCAGCTCGGACCACCAACTATAATCCCAATATGAACCGCAGCCGCAATACAGCTCAGAATTCCGCCAACCAGCAATCCTTTCTCATCAATCATTTTCACTTCAGACCTTTCCTAATGGGTTTAGCTGAATTAAAGGGACTTCCCCGTCCCAAGCGAGTATTGCAAACTTTTTAAGAATTTCCATTAATGCTACCGAACCCGACAAATGGAATCTCAACCAAAAATCGACAACCTCGACCGCCCAATCCGGACGACAATTGGACCGTTCCATTCAATTTGATGGCGGCTTGCTTCACAATGGATAAACCCAATCCTGATCCCGAAACATCATGTCCCTTACCTCGGTAAAAACGCTCAAATACCATGGCTCGTTCGCTTTCCACTATGCCTGGACCATCGTCCGCTATCGATAGCATCAAGACACTGTCGGTCGCTCTCAACTCGACGACGATTTGGCCACCGTCTTGCACATATCGGAGCGCGTTGCCCAATAGGTTGTGCAGAATCGATTGGAAGGCATGAACGTCCAAAGAGCAAGGCAAAGAATCCTGGGCTTCCAATGAGAGATCGATTTTGCGGGCCATCGCAGTCGGAACTGCCTGCGCAAGTTCGTGGCGAACGAATTGTGCAACATCAATGGAGCGCACATCTTGCGCACGCGCGCTATCAATTCGCGCCAGTTGCAGCAATTGCTGGATCAAGTGCGAGGAACGCACGATCGCATGGTCTAACTGGCGCTCAGCTTCATGACGTTCGTCGGCATTGTGCGCCTTGGCCAGGACATGTGCCTGGGCCGAGATAACGGCCATTGGGGTTCTTAACTCATGCGCGGCATCTTGGATGAAAGTATGCTCACGTTCAATCTTGTTCCTCAATTGCGCCAGTTGCGCATTAAGCGCTAATACAAATGGCTTTAACTCTGCATACTTGGGATCGACATCTATCACAGAGAGATCATCTGCACCACGGGAAGTAATCCGATGCGAAAGCTCCCGTAGCGGCCGCAAACCCTGTGACACGGCAATCCAAATGGCCAAGAAAATAAAAGGAAAGGCAATTAACATGTAGAGGCTTAAATCGCGGCCTAAGGTCTTCAATAGCCATAAATTGCTCGCTCTGGAACCAGCCACCACGATGGTCCATCGTGTCGTCATGCCAGTGAATACACGAAAGGGTCTGCCATCTATAACGGCATCGGTCATCTGCTTTGCATCGCCTGTCAGCACGGCATCGCTAGTTTCTACAGAAGAGAATAATTTGACACCGCTTTTATCTCGCACCTGTATCAGGACAACGGCTGGCACTTGATTGATGCGATATAAGTCATTGATCTGGTTTGCTGTCGCCGCAGCGACAGCCCCTGCTTCCCCGGCTTCTTCGAGTCTAGATAAAGCAGAGATTAAACCTGTGCCTATGTCACGTACTGATTTGTCGTGTATCGCCAGACTGGTTGCCTGCATGTATAGCACTGCAAGAAGGATGACCCACACTATGGAAAATGCGATCAGCAGAGCAAGCAATACTCGGCGTGCCAGTGTTGGGCGAAGGACGCTTTTCAAGGGGAGCTTCATGTCGTGAGCATGTAGCCGATGCCGCGCACTGTTCGAATGCGATGCGAACCGATTTTGCGGCGTATGTTGGATATATGAACCTCGATGGCACCGAAATCCACCGGATCACCAAGCGGTTCCAGTCTCTGCGAAAGCGCGCTTTTTGAAACAACGGTGTCAGGTTCACGGGCCAGCTCCAGCAGCAACTGAAATTCTCTAGGTGATAAATCCAAAGGGGTGCCGGCAAGTCGTGCCACGTAACGCTTTGGTTCAATTTCAATGTCCCCACCAATAATCCATACATCACTTGATTGGTGTGCGTAACGTCGCAGTACAGCACGGATTCGGGATACCAATTCTGCTGTGGCAAACGGCTTCACAATGAAGTCATCGGCTCCGCTGTCCAGCCCAGACAGCCGATCTTCGAGTCCTGATCTTGCAGTGATAATGATGATAGGAATTGATATTCCTGTGCGTCGCCATCGTACAAGCAAGTCTAGGCCGGCACCATCTGGTAAAGACAGATCAAGCAGTACGCAGTCGTACGAGACTCCCCCGAATGACCAAGGCACATCGCCCGTGCGACGCAGCCATTCGCTGCTGATTCCTTCGGCTTTGAGTGCTTTTTGTAGAGAGCATCCTAGATCGAGATCGTCTTCAATTATAAGTATATGCATGCAGCAAGTATATCTGACCGAACCTTAAGCTTTGCCAAAGCTTCGTTCGTTAATAATGGCGACCTGATATCGATTTAAGGGGCAAATTTCATGTGGTGGTTAACCGTATCAATAAAACGAAGCAAGTATTTCATTGCTTGTGCAATGATCGCCTGTCTAGCAGGATGTGGCGCCGGAGCGAAGAGTCTGTCATGTTTGGCGGACGAACCGAACAAATCGCTCAGTGCATTGCAAGCGTGCGAAGGCGATTTGAGCGTCAAAATTGATGATGTCATGACCGTATTCATGAAGGATACCGGTGTGACTGCGGCTACGGTGGCAATCATGAAGGATGGCGTTGTGCTATACGAACAGGGCTATGGATTCAAAGACGAGGCCAAGCAGATGCCGTTACCCGCCAATGCGCTGCTTGTCACGGCAAGCATTGTAAAGCCGGTTACTGCAGCTGCCATACAGAATCTGGCAAAGGCCGGTACCCTCGCTCTAACCGATCACGCCTTTTGTACCGGCTCCAACGCGCCTTGCTGGCTGCCAGCCGATTTGCTGCCTATCACCGCTGATGGTCGAGTAAAAGACATCACAATTCAGCAACTGATAGAACACCAAGGAGGGTGGGATGCAAGCATATCCGGCGACCCGTATGTAGCAGAGGCCATCATCCAGCAATCACTAGGATTGTCGAGACCGCCCGAACGGAGCGATATCATCCGCTTCGTATTGGCGCAACCATTGGACTTCGTTCCTGGCACGCGAACTGTCTATTCGAATTTCGGCTATCTGTTGCTTGGGCTGATTATCGAGCAAGCGGCAAAGGCAAGTTATGTTCATTACGTACAAGATGTCATCTTTCAACCTCTTGGTATCTCGAAGGCAGATTTTGAGGGGGCGAAATCTTTGCTCAAGGATCGTAATCCGCGCGAGCCGAACTATATAACCTCCATCATGGCACCTAGCGTATTCGTGCCGGGCACGATGGTTCTGGCGACTGATGGAGCAATACGGGCCGAGAACTGGTTTGCCGCCGGCACTGTCATTTCCACCGCAAATGCCATGGCTAAATTTGCCGCACATTATCGAATTCCAGACGGCGTCCCGCTCGACGGGAAGACAAATAACGGAGGCTTTTTTGGGGCAGACCCAGGTTCTGCAACAGTTATGCGGCAATTGCCTTCCGGTGTGAGTTACGCAGTATTAATGAATAAGCTGGACGAAAGCACTACCGGCGGAGAAACGGCCTACCAGACCAGAATACTGGAGCAGATCGACGCAGCCATTAGTGCAGCGGGCTTCTAACGGCGGGCTTCTAAATAGAGCGGATGATGGTCAGTGTAAGGCATAGCTACACTGCATGGAGCAGCACGGTTCAATTGGCGGCCAGTCTGGAGAATACGGCGGCAAATACAGTCGCCTCAATCACTTCCCGGATACCGGCCATGCTGGCCGCGAAAGGTTTTGTCGCATTAACGGTAGCAAGGCGAGAATAGACGCGAGGTTGATTCCTTGGCCTTACGCTGAACGGATTTGTCCTGCCAGCGCATAAAATTGTTCGGCAAAAGACATCTCGTCACTG
>CBHCMF010000100.1:0-16589 GCA_965974465.1 uncultured Noviherbaspirillum sp. | reverse complement strand
TCGGTGCCGGTGAGTTCGTACGGCAAGAGGATGTTTTCATCGATGCCGGAACCGGTCGCGAGTGTGAGTTTCAGCAGCCGGTTAGATTGGACAAAGGGGGACAACAGGTCGACCATCAATCACCTTCTCTTCGCCGCTCTGAAGAAAGCCGCGAGCAAATTTCATGTTAGTTGTTTTTTTGTAAAGATGAGGATTATAGCGACGAGTTGTCGATTTGCACATTTGTTTATCGCAGTACGCTCAGCCAGTGCAGCTGGTGGGTTGACCGACAATCTCTGTGCGTTGCTGCGCCAAACTTGTATTTATCTATGGTCACTCTTGGCGGATGACCTAGTATGGGGCTTGGACAGGGTTTGAAAACAGAACAAGCTGGTTTGCAACGAAATGACAACCGAATGCCGGCGACACTCGAACTACCAGCTTCCGACTATGTCACCCGCTTTGATAGAAGCGTGCCTACATGCCGCTTTTCTGCGATGTGATCAGCATGGAAGTCATCGCGTGTCTGCGCACCATCCATACGCATGCGTCATTATTTATCACACGTCGAATTGCTTACTCCGTTGCACTCAAGAATTTGCGTCAGCATAGCCTCCAACCGCTGGGAGTGGATCGGCTTCTCTAAAAAATGGGTAAACAAATTTCGCTCTTCAGCGGTGACAATCTGAGGGGCAGTCGCACTAATCCAGATAATGGGCACTTGCTGATTGGATCCTGGCGTGTTTCTTATTGCAGTGGCGACGCAAAATCCATTCATGTCAGGCATGTTGACATCTAATAGAACCGCATCGTAACGCTTGTGCTTTATGCACTCGACTGCCTCTTTCCCGCGTGTCACAACCTCGCAGCGGTAACCAAGCTGTTCAAGAATATCGCGAAGGGAGTTTCCAACTTCTGGTGTATCGTCGACTAACAAGATATCGTAGGCGCGCGTATGTCCACAGGTACTTACTGCCGTGATTTCAGCGCCAACGACTTCTACTTCTTGAGCGGGGATGCAAACTTCAAACGTGCTGCCTTTTCCAGGTAGGGAATCGACAGTGACTGTCCCATGAAACAATTCAACTAACCGATGCACAATCGCTAAGCCCATTCCGACACCCTCACTCTTCGCGTGGGATTGAGTGATTTGAGTAAACGGTTTAAATAGCTTTCGGATATTTCGGTTACTGATACCAATCCCGCTGTCCTGTACTGAAATCACGAGTGTCAGTAATTTTTCAGTTTCACGGCGATACCGCAAACGGACTTGGATTGAGCCCCGTTCTGTATATTTGATCGCATTAATAATGAGATTATTCAGGATCTGCTGGATCCGTAATGCATCGGAAAGCACAAAATGGTGGCTGGCTTGCACATCGACGTCGAACTGCAGTCCTTTTCGTTCGGCGGTAAAGCGAAACTCATTCGCCGTCTGAATGATCAATTGGGAAGCATTAAAAGCTGTCTTGCGCAATATATCCTTTCCGGAATCCAAACGTGCATAGTCCGTGAGATCGCGCATTTGCATCTCCAAGTGTTGCGCTGCCTGTCGCAATGTCTTCATCACATCCTCGTCTTTTGGCCTCGTTGATTTGCGAAGGGCCAATAGATCGATCGCGGAAATTATTGTTTGCAAAGGCGTGCGTAACTCGTGGCTAATCATGCCTAGGAAAGCATTCTTTGCCATTGCCGCTTCTTGGGATGCAAGTTTAAGTCTATAAGCCAGCGCTAACGCGAAGATGATGGCTTCCCATACTGACGCCATCTGAATGGCATAAGTTGTGAACGGCGTAGAAGGCAGTATCCCAAACGTCCGTAGACAATAAATGAGCAATGCTGCGGTAAAAACAAACCATCCAGTGCAATACAGTTTGGCCAGTACGTCACCTTGTTTCCACCGAATGATGCCAGCCGCAACCAGCATTGGTACGGTGAGAAAAATCAAGTAATTCAATACAGGATAAGGAATCCCAATTGGCAAGATCAATGCTGCAATGCCGCCGATGGCGAGAAGATGCTGGCATACCTTTAAGTAGCGATCTAAACACTGCGCCGTTGTAGACAGTGATAAAAACTGCCGAGCAAACAAGGTCATGCCATGGATCGCGCCATAAGCACATGCTGCGAAAATAGGTTCATAAATCGCAGATGATCTAATGAGAAATGGTGCAAAACCGTTGAGGTAAAAGAACGTCGCGATAAAGCAGCCTAAGTAATAGACATAGTAAAGGTAATCCCGGCTGCGCAAATACAGGAAAATCACGCAGTTATAGAGCCACAGCATCCCGAGGCCACCAAAAAAGATGCCTATTACTATGTGCTTATCATGTGTATGCTCGATTATCCCTTTCGTTCCAGCCCAAGATAAATCCACAATGTGTGCACGCCCTTTAGGGTCGTATCTCAGGTAGTACGTCGTGGGATTCGTATGTGAGGTAGGAACTTTGAACAGATAGTTCTGGACCCAGAAGAGGCGCTTTGGCACCGAATCGTCTGCGGATATTTGTAGCGCGGTAAATTGGCCAGCGTCTGGATAATAGAGAGTGACAGAGCCTGCGTGGATATGGTTTTGCGTTAAAAACCAGAAGGGTTCCCGATAGTTTGTTAGATCGATCCTGAACCGCAACCACATTACTTTCCCATAATAGAATCCGAGATTCTGTTTGATAAGTGGCTTAAAGTCGTCCGCATATTTGCCGACCACTTGATCGATCTCCAGGACTTGACCTGGCTCTTCTTCGAGATACGTTAATTGCGCAGCTAGAGGTTGGAATTCGTCGGAACTAGGGGTGAATATGTTGGGGACATTCGCATGTGATCCAACATGGATTGCATACAAAAAAAGAAGCACTCCCAGTTTAATCGCACGTGCAAACATAAATCCAGGCAATGCCAGATCAGGCTAAAGACGGGGGCGAAACAGACCGCGAGGACTTCCGTACCTCTTGTCTTTTTAGGTCATGCCAATACACAGCATGATTGTCCCGCTCTGCAGGAGCTTCTTCGTAACCTCTTCCCTGCAGAGATAACGAAAAGAATTTATTTTTCATATGGTCTTGCAGCAGCCCGTTAGTGTTTTTTTAATAAGCAATACAAGCAAGATAGAGTAATATTGCCACAAAAGCAATATTTACAAGTGCAGGTATTTTTGTTATTAAATTTCTAACTTCAATGCTTTTGCAAGCTCGATGGCAATAATGGGAAGACGCACAGGCTTTTCCTGACAAGAAAATACCTTATAACGAAGCATGATGTCCGCGATTTCCGTGTCATGGACTTTGCCAGTGGATATTTGACCGGTCAGAAGGAGGATTGCCGCATCCGGTTTGCTCGAGGCCCTAATAGATTTAATCAGTGCCTCGGATGTACCACGACCAACAAACCAGTCCACGATATACGCATCAAAAGCCGCATTCTGGAGTGCCGCGATCGTACTTTCCGTACTGAAGAACGCTGTCGACTTATAGGTGCCGATTTCATTGAGATACTCACTCAATAAGTGAGCGGTATTTACATCGTCATCAATGATTGCAACGGAAAGCTTTCCTATCTCTTTAGGATAAATTTCGATCTTTGAAACCTCATACGCTACTTCGTCGGATGCAAACTCGCCTATTGGCACGATGCACCACTTTTCACGCTTGACAGCAACAAGACTGGCACGGGATCCCGATTCCAACGGCTGCTCAATCCATGCCAGGCATGGCACTTCACTTTCTCCGAGCGTAATAACCGCCTCTTTTGCGAGCCTCTCCTCTACTGCGGATTGCCCATCGTCCAAAGAATCAAGCAACGCCCCTAACGTGGAATTGAAATGAGCAACTACCGCTTTGGCTTGATCAATACTCCATGAACTCTCACCGTTTAACTTGCGGTGGGCGGCTGAAGGACTTAATACCAAGATCCGAGCCAACTCTCCTGCCTGTTTCCGCTCGCCTATCCCGTGTCTCTCCATCAGCTCTCGCACACGCTGGGAAATCACACCAGAGTCAAACTTTTCGAATTCCATGAATATTGAAAAGGATTGCCCGTGCATCCTTACCTGGCATACAAACAAGACAACCCATGCCTTTAAGAAGCATAAAGTTAAAGTTTGCATTATACGCGCCCCTGAGTAGCGCATTTTTCTACCTCACAACAAGATCCTGGCTACTTTCTCGCTTGCCATAACATCCTTTCAATAAGCTTTTTACAACAATTCGCTTGACGCGCAATGATTGACAATTTATAAATTGTGTCAAAAGCTATTTTATTGCGTAGAAATACAAGTTTCCTACAAGGACATGCCTTGAAATGCTTTCTGTGAAGAATGCATAACCATTCTTTGCATGAGGCACAAAGCAATTTTGGCCAGCGAAGAACCGTCGGCTATTACTTCGCTTCAATAGAGAGAAGTGTGCAGTGCAAACAATGCGCATGACGCGTTTTACAAAACACTTAAAGTTGCGCGCAACGCAATTTTAAACAGTCACATGCTTTATTTGTGGCCTGCGGTATTTAATTAATTTCATTCTCACCATGATTGTTTTTTCTATTGTCAGTACCAAAGGCGGTGTTGGAAAGACGACTTTTACAGCCAATTTCGGCGCCTTACTTGCCGATCTCGGTATGCGTGTGCTTTTGATTGATGCAGATGTGCAGCCCTCGTTATCACGCTACTTTCCACTCAGGCATCGTGCCGAACACGGTCTGACCGAGATGATCAAGCGTGGGATCATCATGCCGCACTGCATTTCCTCGATTGCTCTCAATAGCGCGGACACAAAGAAATTACCGAAATTAAATCCGGATGGTTGCTTAGACATCGTTTTGTCGGATGCCCCTGAAGGCACATTGCAGGATTGGCTTTCCCCGCGTATTGATCGTGCGGTGCGCATCAAACAAGCGCTGAAGTCGCCCCTTATCGCAGAAAACTATGATGTCGTTCTCATCGATACCCAGGGAGCCGTTGGGCATTTACAAGATGCTGCGGTGCTTGCCGCAGATGTGCTTATTTCGCCCGTGTCACCAGACATCCTGTCAGCCAGAGAATTTACGACTGGGACGCAAGAGTTATTAGAGCGGCTGGAACCTTCATCGAGTGCGATTGGGGTTTGTTTTCCGCAAATGAAGGCAATTATCTATAAGCTCGAAAATACCATCGACTCGAAATCAATAGCCAAAGCGATCCGTGATCAGTTTGTGTCACTGCGTGGACGCGTCACGGTCTTGAATGCCTATGTCCCTGCGGCGGCCGCATATAAGAAGGCGGCAACAGCACAGCTGCCAGTGCATTGGATAGACCCTCAAAAAGCAGGCGAAACCGTCCATCAATTGTGCTGGGAACTCATTCCTTCACTCGATGGCATTTATGCCGGCTACTCGGAAGATGCCTGCGCATGCACATCAAGCGCATGGAAAGAAGCCGCATCCGCGTCGTAATTCCCCACACATTCTTCTCGCAACCCTTTATGTCTCAATCTCTCACAACGCTTTCATCCACGACGGAAGACCGCCGTGCACGTCTTGCAGCAGATAAGCTTGCCATCACGGGCCCAGGAAATGCAGCAAGCGACATGAAGCAAGGGGCCGACTTCCATGGCTCCAACATGATCCTTCCCGTCATGTCGGTCAAGTGCTATGACAAAAACCCGAGGCAATTGATCAATCCCAAATTCCAAGAAATCAAAAACGGGATCAAGGAACGCAAGAAGCTACCCGGCACACTCGCCGTAACGAAGCGCCCTGGCGAGCGTGACTACATGCTGTATATGGGCGGGAATACACGACTGCTGGCGATCCAGGAGCTATGGCAGGAAACCCAGGATCCCGCATTCCGTGAGGTAGCCGTTACCTACTATGAGTGGATTTCAGAAGCAGACATCATTTCTGCGCATTTAATTGAAAACGAGGCGCGCGCGGATACCACGTTCTGGGACAAGGCGACAGGCTTGATATCACTGAAGCAAGAACTGGAAAAGGAAAAGAAATGTGTCCTGTCTTCCGCCGCTTTGGAAGAGCATGCCCGCCAACTGGGGATGAGCACGAATAAGTCGGCCATTCAAAACTATCTATTTGCAACCCGGTATCTTGCCCCAATCGGCCCATCATTGCGGCTAGAAGACCTGAAGCTCTTAAAGCCACGTCTGAATTCGCATAGACAATTGGTACAACAGCTCCAACTCGATCCGACGATATACGACCAGCTTTTAAATGATGAGTTGGAGCAGTGCGCCGCTGATCTCAGACAAGGCGCGATGTTTGACGCAGCAAACTTATGTGACCGACTTGAGCAAAATTTGGCGCAGACAGTGAGCGTAACAGCAGAAGAAATCCGTTTGATGCTGATGGCGCTATCCGTGAACGGAAGCCTTACCGGCGCGGCACTTCGCGCAGCATCCCAACCTGCCAAGGAAGCAACCGTTCCGTCGTCTCGCAAATCTACGTTCAACGCAGCTCCAATTGACATCAGGAGTGGCCCCGCCATACGGTCGGCTTCATCAAATGCCAAATCTTTGATTGCCAACGAAACTGGCAAATCCGAAAACGCAACGCCTGCAGATTTCGTGGCCGTCACTCACCTCATGGCAAAAAGGCTTTGCGATGCGGCTTATGTAAGCGACTGTCTTCGAATGCAAGCTGATCTTCCGCTCGGCTTCTATATGGAAATGCCAGAAGAACTGATCGAAACCACAGATGCCGCGGATCCGAACATTAGACGCGCCAGCTGGCAACTGCTCGCGACAATGAGCGGGCAATTCAATCAGGGCATTTGCATGCGTCTTCCCGCCGGATCCCGTTGGCGGCAAACAATGGCACTGGATTCGATAAGCGAACGCTCGTTCGAAACCGAATACCAGATCCACGTACAGGGAATCTGTTCAGAAACTGGCGCCCCGGGCATTTCGTGCAGCGACCTGTCGCTCTCTCTGTTGCATCCCGTCGTGGGCCCGCTGTTTTTGCAACTTCTTCAGCATGTACACCAATGGCATGGCGCTGATCCACAGCGCTTTTCGGTGTGAAACAGTTTTCTTACCTGGTCTTGAAATCGTATTGAGGTCTAAATAAAGAGGGAACAAGACATGATTTCGCTAGATGATGGCTATTCCAAAAAAATGGTCTTGGAACATCTACTGAGCTGTATAGAGACGGATATAAAAAACCTGCTGATCAACGGCCTTACCCAGGAAGCGTTAGAAGCAATACGAAATCGACCGGCGCGGGATCTGATGCGAGTGGCTGAAATGCCCCAACTCGAAGTCAAAGTGCACATCAGCTCTTCCGCAATTTTGTCGTGCTTCCAACGGTTGGACTCGATGAAACGGCAGCACGAGCTCAAAGAATACTTCGTGCAGCACGGCGCGACGCCAGACATGTTGGCATCCTTGTTTAAGATTCCGCCGACCGAAGTACGCGCCATGCGCGCAGCACTCTGCGTGCAATCATTTACGGCAGGGCGTCCATCGATGCCGGGCGTCGAAAAGCGCGCTGAAATTCAAAATCGCTGGGTAGAGATTACGAAGCAAGAGCCAGATATTCGCGAACAGTTTTATCTGTTGCATCGCCAATTTCCTTCGTTCCCCATGTCAAGCCTGTGGGCAACGATATGCGAATTCAAGCGCACGGCGTACAAGCCAGAGCAAAGCAAATCGGCAGCCTCCTGCGGCAACGTGACGTCACCGACTCTTTTATCATGACACCAAACCTTCACGCCCCTGCCACAGGCAAGATCGAGGCTGAGCTTTTACTCGACCTGCTGGGTCAAGCGCCAATTGTCTTTCACCGCTGCTATGTCAACATCACTGGCAGTGTGACGGCGGCGCTATGGCTGTCATATGCCGTCTACCATATTACCGAAATTGCCCTCGCAGATGATGGCTGGTTCTCCAAATCCCAGTTGGAATGGGAGCGGGAAACAGGGTTATCGAGACGCGAGCAAGAAAGCGCGCGCAAACTGTTAATTGGGCTCAAAATTTTGAAAGAGCGCCGCCCTGGCCTTCAACGTCCTCTGCAATTCCAAATCGATTTCGATATCTTGATGCAGCAACTTCAAGTTCAAAGCGAAAACGGCTTCCGCAAATACACAGCATCGCCGCATCCGACAAACACCGATCTTCTGTGTGGGTAATCGCAATTTTGTATGAAGAATATCCGAACAGAGGATGTGCAATTCCTACGAGGCTATGGGAAATGCATTGCCCTGGCCATCGTTGATTCACTGCCGACATGCCCCTCCTTTGGCATTCAAGAAATCATAGGATGGAGGGGCGCGGCATGAGCATGCCACAACTGCACACAACAACCGCCCCGGCCATCTCAGAGCCACAGGATTACGCAGAAGACAGCCGTTCAGAAGCTCCGCTCGATTCCAAGAGCAGCCCCGTAGTATTCACTAAGCAGTCTCACTACTTACTGAGTCTGCTTGGTCAGCGCTATGTGCAGTACTACCCTGCGCTGTCAAACCTGACAGGCAGCATCAAGGCTGCCCTCTTGTTAGGCCATGCCTTGTATTGGACCAGAACCTGGCTGGCAGACCATCCCGAGCGCGATGGTTGGTTTTGGAAAAAAGCGCTGGAATGGAAAGAGGCAACCGGGCTTTCGGCAGATGAGCAAAAAAGCGCTCGATCTATTCTGACCGGCATGCGGCTTCTGGAAGAAAAGAAGAAAGGCATGCCGTCTAAGCTCTTCTTTCGCGTAGACCTGCAAGAACTTGGACAGCAGTTATCTGAACGCAATTCAGTCAGTTTCACCAATTGGCACTGGGACAATACTGTGATTCGCTTGCTACTTGGCAGACCTGTTGTGTTTTACAAGCCCCTGGCAGATGTCGCTGGAAGCGTAACGGCAGGCCTTTATTTATCCCATCTCTTGGCCGCACAGCGAACAGCCTTATTGCGACGCGAAGTTAACTCGCGTGGATATTTTCATCACGAGATACAACGTACCCAATCCTATCTGGTGCTGGGTCCCAAAGCCCTGCGCAACGCTCGTTCGCGCTTACGTGCGATCAATGTGCTCACCGAGACTTGGACAAATGGCCTACAGCCAAAGCTTTTGTCCTGCCTTCATCTCGAGAGACTGAGTGAGTTGTTAAGGGGCAGCATTTACCACTCCCCGAACAAGTCACATGGGCAAGTCGTTGATTTAAAAGAAATGGCGGATTCCGCCACTCCAGTTTCCGGAAAAGGGCAACCCTTGAATGGCGGGATCCTACATTCAAGGGTTGCCCTTTCTCCCAAACAAGGGTTGCCCAAAGCCCAAATCAAGTTTCAGGAAAAGGGCAACTCTATTAAAGGGGTTAACACAATACAAAATGAATTAAAACAACAACCACCAGCTATAGGCTCCACGGTCACGAACGCCGGCGAGTCCAGCGGTAGTAGTTGTGATGATAGGGATGGAAAAAAGACGAATGCAATAGAGGGAAAGATAGTAATTCTTCCGTCTGGAATCACCGAGCTGGAACGCCGCGCAGCAATCAAGATGATGGCACCGGTCCATGAAGACCTGAAACAGCTTGTCTTGGATGAGTGGGCGGGTCAACTCACTAATCCGAATAAAAAAATCATCAACAGCATTGGCTACCTGCGCAGCATCATTGAATCCGCGAAAGCGGACACGTTTGTTCCAACAGTAGCGCTTACGATCGCTGATAGCCGCGCCAAACAAGACGCGCTCAAAGCGCAACACAAAGCGCTCGAACAACGCTTCAATGCGTCACTTCGCACCTCCAGTGATGAGTCGTTATCGTCGAGTCACCGTGACAGAGAACTTGCAGCAATTCGGAAGATTGTGGGTGCACGGCCAAAGTGTTCAACCAATGGAGTTTAACCATGTACCAAACTGATACACCGCGTACGTCGCTTGCACTACACCAAACTGATACACCGCGTGCTTCGCTCGCACTGTACCAAGTTGATACGGCTATGGAGCAGCTATCACGGAATTGTGACGGCATTTACTTTTGGGGAAATGCATGACACAAGAAATTCAAACAGGGCCAGAACTGCTTTGCAGGTTGTGTTACGGGTTTAAGTTGGATGTCGCCAAAGCGTCCATTGTTTGGCTATTACTGGCCAGGCGAGCCGATGAACTTTGGATTGAATGCAGCAGCCGGCAGTTAAGTGAGGACATGAACAACCTCATTCCGCATATGACGGTTCACCGTGTACTCACCGCCCTGGCTAAACAAGGGATTGTTGAACGCGTGCCGCATCCCAACCACACCACGAGGATTCGCATCAACAGTTCAGCACTTGAAAACGTACTCGCAAAACCCCTGCCTGAGTCGCGCTATTTACCGGGACTTGGAACAGAACCGATACGGTTCCTTCAACGCTTTTCTCTCACCTCGACCGACATGTCGACCTCTCTGGAGTCATCACAATGAACGACAATATTTTGCTGGCATCGCCCAATCTTTCCCTGCCTTCGATTCCCGGCCCTTCCCTGTCTCAAACGCTTGTTTTCGAACGCAGCGACGATTCGCCTTTCGATGACAACTACTCGATAGAACGTGAGGAGATTGCGCTGCGCGATTTGTTAGATGCTGAAGACCCAGACCCGCTCGATCCCCGCTACCCCAGGCTTGAGTTACTCGAACAACGCAAGCAACAGCGTGACCAAATGCAGAGCGAGTGGCGTCTACGTTCTGGCGCCGAAAAGACTGTGCCAGATACCGAAGCGATGCGCATGCGGGACCTTGGCTCTCTTGAGGATGAGACAGTCGATACGATGGCGCTGCATACCAAGGAAGCCTTCCGCCTGTTCATGGGGCGCGCACGCGACACCGAGTCGAAATACAGTCCTATCATCGGCGGGAAACGGGTTGCTTCAGCGCTCAAGTCGCTTTGGTACTTGTCTGGGAACAACAATCCTTATGCCGACTGGGCGTTGCTTTTAAATACGCAAGCCACCGAGATGCTGCGCCAGCAAATTGCTGGTCAGACCAATGCGTATGAAAAGGAAATGGGGCTTCTTGCCAAGCGTGGATTGACGATTTCCATTCTTCGTTCTGCCGAGCCCAAGAGAGTCGAACTCGGATTTAAAAGCCCGTATGGGTACGCGATTGCCGAACTGATCGTCGACTATGACTATTTCGTCCGGATGGTCAAAACACTGGTGCGCAAGGACCGCTTGAGCGATTCCCAAGGACAAGATGTTATTCGCACCCTGACCCGAAAAATCCGTGGCTCATTCGAAGAGGTATGCAGATTTGAACGCTTCCTGATGAAGCCAGAACTTCGTGCCCTGTCCCGAACGGATTTTCTCCCGGATTCCCATTCGGAGTCGGCCAAGCGAGCCGAAGCCGTGCGGCATATCTTTGGTCCTGTTCCAGCCGATATCTTCACCGGCAAGCTGACGCCGCGCCATAGCAAGCGGCGTATCAACATCTCCGAGCAAGAACTGAATCTGTTGCAACGGATTGCAGATGGACAGGGAGATGAAAGGGATGAGGAGAAAGGAAATCACCAGGAAGATGGCTTGGTATGAGCCGGGAGCTCCATGCGCCAGAACGAATGCATGCCGATGTGGAACAGGCCGGTTGTCAACATGGTGTTGGCACAAAGGCCTTTACGGGTAAGGGGGCTGGATTCCGCCAGATCCGTCAAGCCCAGGTCCATGTTGACACGATCCATTCCCGCATGCGGGAGCTATCCGACGCAACGCGCAAAGTTTCCGGACGTCTGTTCTACCTGGCGCTTCACAAGCGCAGCCAGACGGGACAACTCTCCATGCGCTGGCGTCAGGCGGGATGTGCAAAAACAACCCATTTGTCATGGTCCGACATGGAAGATTTGTTTTCGTGCGTGCCGAAGGCATTGGCCGATTGGTACAAAGAAGCAGACAAGCTTGCACGGCAGCTGAATCGGGAAGAGCAAATCGCGCGGATGGTATTGAAGCAGATGGAGCAAACCCTGACCGAAGAACAAAGACACTCTCCTTAACTGTCGTACCCCATTGCCGCTGGCTGTATGCGCCAACAGACCAGGGCTGCAGTAAGTAGTGGCGCAATATTTTTGAGAGGAAAACTATGCCAAATGAATTTACAGGTAAAGGGAACCTGGCTGATAGCCCGACCCTGAAAACAGTGATGGTCAAAGGTGAACCACGCAACGTCGCCGACATGCGTGTCTTTTTCGACGAATTCTATGTGAATGAAGACGGCCAAATCGAACAACAAGGCGGCTTTTTCATGGGAGTGTCTCTTTGGGACAAGAAGGGCGAAGAAGCACAAAGGCTCTTGCGTAAGGGGGCAAGAGTCAAAGTCGATGGACGGCTGCAGCAATTCATGGCCAAAGACAAGGAGACCGGAAAGGAATATCCGGCTTTCCAGGTCGTTGCGGATGACATCAACTTATCCCTTACGCGCATCGACGAAATCCGGTTCAAGCCGAAGCGCGACCAACACACTCTGGCACCTGCGGAAAAGGATGAGTGATTCGTACCTGCCCTAAATTTGAGACGAATCATTACCTTCGTTCCACGTGTGATCCACACTCTCTGCGTTTAAGAAGGGAAACATGATGCGCCCGCCAGCCAGTCACCCTACCTGCGAAGAGGAGCGCGAATTGCGTGCAATCGCATTCGAGGCCCTTAACGATGCGATACGAAATGGCCATGCCCATTCGGTATTTCATCATTACGATGTACACGTGAGACGTGTTCCATTGTCTTCGCCTATGCATGCAAAGTTTGAATCAAACCGGGATCAGGTATCCGTGGAACTCACAATCAAGCAACGTGGCGAAGTGATATGCCATCAGTTGGGCCCTGCTTACAATGAATAGTGTTCGCAATGCAGGAGGATTTTTCATGCCATCTTGTAGCGAGCAATCTGAAACTTTAGAAGATGTTCTGTCTGTAACAACAACACTAACTACCATGCACAATTTTTCTCGCAAGCTTCGTTCTTCTTTGGGGAACCTTTCGCTCTCCTTCACTGCCTTCTGCGCAGTCCTACTCGCTTCCCCTGGCTACGCTCTTGATCTTGGCCCCAGCAAAATCAATGTAGGCGGATCTGAAAACAGCGCTTCCCAAGCAGGAGGATCTTCCGGTCAAGCGCAAGATGACATCACCGATCCCGGTGTCCTGGCAGTCTCTTCCATGAACCCGCCGCGTATCTGGCCGACTTCCCCCCATTGCCGTCCGAATAGCTTCACCGTCTCTACTGATGTTGATACGGCCTATGCGCGCGTGATGAGAAAGTTCACGTTTCGCACCACAGAAGAGGTCAGAGAGATGGAGAAGCGAACGACCGTGTATCGCACCGATCCCATCTATAAGCACACCGCCAAGCCAGGATCGTTTTACCGAATGGAGCAGCTTGTCCAATACGGTGGCGAAAACGGGGAAACCAAAACCCTGCACCTCTCCATGACATTGTCGAAGGAAAAAAAAGGAACATTTGTCGAAGCAAATTACTGCACTAATCCGCGCAACGCCCAAGAAGCAACGGCTGCGTATCATGCCTTCGTCAATAAAACGATCCGGAATACGTTCAAATAATCCTGAAAGAGATGGATATCCGGGTTGGGCTGTTTTGTTCACCCAACGGTAAGCCGCAACGCAATCCGGATTCCCGGAGAACCAAGATAGTCCCTATTCACCATGGAACATTCCTGCGCCAACACCCTTTGTACCCATGCTGACCAGACATGGCTTGCAGCCTTTCGCAGATCAGTGACGACGGTTGCCGACTTCATCATTGCACAGCTTCAGGATGCAGCAGACATCCACGCATTCGCCAAAAATGTGCTGTGTGTCGTGGATGGCGAATTCATCTCCGTCGAAGACATTGAGAGGAAATGTTCCAACCATGGCTGGAACAGTATGGTGTATGAAGCCTGGGCGTGGGAACGGCAAAATGGCATCCATTGTTTTGCACGACGCCTGAATCAACCTGAGCGGGATGCACTGCTTCTCTACGCGCATTACCTTGATCCGCTTGATGCCAGCTCATCCGATGCTCATGAGGCACTCGCTGAAGCACGCCGTGAGTTGTACGGCGAAGAATTGGATGACGACGATGACGATGACGCAGATGCGTTTGTTGACTCATGTGAAGAATCTGTTTCCTTTGACCACCACTCAGTTTCAAGTATTAACGTCAGTTAGCCCTGCATCATCCATCGTCGTGCTTTTCTCATTCCGCAATTCATGGCCTATATTCCCACTCCGATTGCGCCAGCAAAACGTGCTTTGATCTCCCGTGCTGTTTCCGACGGCCGTCGTGTTGGTTTGTCCATTGCATTCGTCGAGGGCGGGGCCAAACGGTTGAATCAAATGGGCGCATCCTGGTTCGCACCCAGGCGAATGTGGAATTTTCGGGTGCAACAGGATAGCCATTCACTTGCTTCACTGATTCAGGACAGCTTTTCCGACGCGAGGGAGTTCGACATTGAATCGATTTCCGAGCAGGTAGAAGTCGCAATCAACCACCCGGAAATCGATTTCTTCACTTCCCTGCTCGATGTGCAGATCTTCCGTATCGACAGCGGCGGCCACGCGGTAAGCTTTGCATACGATCCCTTTGCAGTCGATGCGATGCGTTCTTTGGGCGGCAGATTTCATAAATTTGCAGCGGCTTGGGAAGTAAAGCGGCCTGTCGAACAAATTCTGCACGCCCTCCAATCGCTTGCCGGTATCGCGCAAGACTATGTCTTCCTCCATGAGCGTCCTGTCGTTTTCGAAGATCTCATTGCTGCACCCAAGGCCGAAGTGCCGATTTCGGTGCCGGCGAGCGTAACCGACTTCCCAAGTGCTGACCAAGGCGACTCGACGGAGGACGTTGGCGCCGCATTCATGTCGACAATGGTTCAATCCATGTCCAGATTGCCCGTCGACGAGGTACAACTTGCATCAGCAGCCAAGTCATTTGGCTTGTATGACTATCAAATTGCTGGGGTGCGACATCTCCTTGCAAGGTCGTCCGCTTTATTGGCCGACGATATGGGGCTTGGCAAAACCCGGCAAGCGGTCGTTGCTTCGGGACTTGCTTCTGGAAACGGGCGCATTCTGGTCGTGTGCCCGGCAAGCTTGCGTATCAACTGGGAGCGTGAAATTCACGCAGTCTTTCCGGATAATGTAATCGGCATGGTCGGTGAAGACAGAATCGCAACGCTCTATGGATGCAAATGGATCATTTCCAATTACGAACGCCTGGGCAGTCTGGTACGCGAACCGAAACTGTCCTTTTCTGTCATGACCGTCGATGAAGCACATTACCTGAAAGAGCATGAAGCAGGCCGCACACGCAATGCATTCTTGATGGCAGAACGTATCGAGCGTCGCTTTTTGCTGACCGGTACGCCGTTGCTAAGTAGGGAAATAGAAATTCATACGCTCTTACGCCTTTCCGGCCATCCGCTTGGCATCCTACCGCTTGCAGATTTCCGAAAGCAGTACGCCGGCGGCCAGACGCAACGCGCAGCTCTGGCCGGCCAATTGAAGGAGTGGATGCTTCGCCGGCGCAAAGATGTGTTGAAGGGCTTGGGCAACAAGACACGCCAGGTCAGGTATGTAACACCTGCTGAAGGACTGGGGCGATACCAGGCCGTGTTGCATGATATGTCGCTGACTGTCATGCCGAAGATCGTGAAGCTCAGACAGACGCTGGAGTCGATGAAAATCGACTTTTTAGTGGAATCGATTCAATGCCTGGCGCCGGATGATAAGGCTATCGTGTTTTGCGAGTATATGAGTTCAGTCAATGCCTTGAAAGAGGCGTTTGAAGCAGCCGGCATCGGATGCGTCTCGCTTGTCGGATCGGATGCCGGGCCCAAGCGGCAGAAAGCAGTCGACGCATTCCAGCAGAATCCAGCAGTACGTGTTTTCGTCGGTACGACTTCGGCGGCGGGGGTCGGCATTACCCTGACGGCGGCGAATTATGTTATGTTTTGCTCACTACCGTGGACGCCTGCTCTCATGCGGCAAGCCGAAGATCGTGCTTACCGCAATGGACAAAAGCGGGATGTCACGGTGATCGTGCCTTTGATATCCGGCACTATCGATGAACAGATCCATGCGCTATTGGACTCCAAGTCAGCACTGGAACATGAAGTCGTCGAAGTCGTACGCGCTCACCTTGACTTGCATTAACCCCTCCTTGCCAGAGCGCTTCTTTCCAACCTATTGAGCAAGAAGGTCACTGCAATGCCAAACGTTATTTCGATCAATTCTCACGCGCGCCGCTTCCCCCCTGGAACAGCTGCAATACATCGGGTTTATGGGTGGTGTGAAATTCTTTCCGCGATCGGTACACGTCGCACTATTCGGTGGATGACATTTGAACCCGACCTTATACCCGATACGAGTGATCTACCAGAAGAGGTATTGCCAGAGGAAGTTTTAATGAGCGAAATGATCAGCGTCTGCATCGACGAAGTCGATGCCGATGAGCTAATCCCAGTTGCTACGTAACCTTCCATAACCAAATGATTGGGGCGGTAGCCAGAACAAGCCAAAGTCGTTCTTCCTCCTTCCGCGGTCAACAGGTATGTCACTTCCGCTTCAATATCAGGAGCGCGATGTTCGTACATATTCATTGATGGCTAACGTTTGACATGAGAGGCGGGGGGGCGCCCCCCCCCCCACCCCCCCCCACACACACGCATGGGCGCCACATA
>CBHCMF010000099.1:0-16985 GCA_965974465.1 uncultured Noviherbaspirillum sp. | reverse complement strand
TAAACATGCGCCTTCCAGTCAAGTTGAGGGCCGGTCTGGTGAAATATCCGGGCTAACACCCTTAACGATACGGCCATGACGCAGCGGAGGGCTTACTCATCTCCTGCAGACGCCGCAACCGCTCTTCCTCTTCCTTGCGAGCCAGCGTGATCTCTCGCATCACGGCATTCACATCGGCTGGCCGGTCATCGACGGCCACCTGCCCGGTCAACACCGTCTCGGGCCCCAACAAACCTGCGCCGTAGAGCGCCCAGATTTCCTTCCCATACTGTGTCGTCGCCAGCTGCGGCGCAAAGCGGCTGAAAAAAGCCGCGAGGTTCGCTACATCGCGTTCGAGCATCGCGCCTGCTTCTGTATTCCCCGCCGCATCGATCGCCTGCGGCAAGTCGATGATGACCGGGCCATCCGCATCGACCAGGATGTTGTACTCGGACAGATCGCCATGGATGACACCAGCGCACAGCATCAGCACCACCTCCCGCAGCAGATGCGCGTGATACCGCAGGGCTAGCTCCTCCGTCAGCGCCACATCATTCAAGCGTGGCGCCACATGGCCCTCGGCATCCGTTACCAAGTCCATCAACAACACACCCTCAAAGCAGACATACGGCGTGGGCACGCGCACGCCTGCGGCAGCAAGGCGGTACAAGGCATCCACCTCCGCGTTTTGCCACACTTCTTCCTGCATCTTGCGTCCGTAGCGTGTGCCTTTCTCCATCGCCCGTGCCTGACGGCTGTTTCTCACCTTGCGGCCTTCCTGATAGGAAGCGGCTTGGCGGAAACTACGTTGATTGGCTTCCTTGTAGACTTTTGCGCAACGGATCTCGTCACCACAGCGCACCACATACACAGTCGCCTCCTTGCCGCTCATGAGCTGGCGGATGACCGCATCGACCAACCCTTCTTCAACGAGCGGCTGGATTCTTTTTGGAGTTTTCATGAAATGGTGTGGCTTGGAACGATGGAGTGGAGGGGCGGAATGGCTAGTGCCGGAACCGTGCGGGTTTCGAAGTGTATCAGGATCGCGCGAGCGTACGCACGAATTGTGTCGCATTCGGTGTATGAAGGCACTCATGCCAATCTTCCGTCATAACGTGACATGAAATCGCGTCATTTTCTGGGAGCGCCGAGCCGACCTCCTGCGTTACTCGTCGTTGCCATAGCACGCTATGGCGCCTACTCTCGCCTTGCCGGGCGAAAAAAATCCATCGATTTCATCTGTCCCGTTATGACGGAAGATCGGTATCAGGTTGACTGCTGGCGTTGAAAAGAGGATGGCCAGCGATGTTGAATTCGAAAGGGATGCAGTTTCTGTTGGAAGGGATTCTGATGCGCATCCAGTCGTACTCGGTGTATTCGCAGAGGACGCGGAATCTGGAAGAGATGATGGAGGAGCGCTGCGTCCTGATGGATCATTCGACCGTCATCCGACACGCGATCCGGTTCCTGCCATTGTAAGAAGCGCCATGAGTACACCTCCCTGCAACCTCCGTTTTGGCCCGCTCGCGCATACTCGGCAGGCCATTTTTGTGATCACCCCATCATTCAGTGCTGGTCAATACTAGCGAAGTTACCGCTTATGACGAACGCTTCGTTGTTACCCCCAACCTGAACAATCGTCACATCCGACTGATTTATCTGAGTGATGCTGGCGAAGTCTATACCGGGATGATGATGGTGGTGGTGGCCGTGGTCGTGACCTTTGTCCCCCTCGCTAGCTGTGATGCTATCCAGTTGCGAATTGGTTAGTAATACTGGATCGGCAGCGTATGCCATTGAGGACAACGCAAGAAGCGGCGCCGCGACCAACGTGGTGATAAGTTGCACTTTCATAATAGAGTCTCCTTACACAAAAAACACCGACCTAGCTCAGTGCTCGAACCTGCTTTATTGCGAGTTCTCTTTTATTCTATGAAGCATGCCACCAATAGTAAGCACAGGTTTGAAACCATTTGACCCAAGCCAAAGTTGAGTGATTTTGCGTATTGATTCATCTGTTGTGTGTAGACGTTTTTAACGTAATCTTTCTTGTAATTAACGGCGGAATCACATTTTGAGAGAACCTAGAGGGTTTGATTGTGGGTGAAAGGGAGGTCAGGTCGGGCCGAGAAGCGCAACCGTACGTGAGCTACGGTGAGCATCGCGGGCCCGAGATGGCCCCCCTTTCACGCACAGGCAAATCACTCTAGACTTCATACACCTGACAGGTAGATCTATCGGACCCAGAGTCACCCTCTGACGTTAACCAATTGATTCTTTTGAGTTTTAACCGGAAACCACTGCAATGAAGTTTCTAGTAGAGCAACGAGAGATCCGTTCTCTACGTAGTACTACTGAGCCCAAGTGAGTAATTTCTCGCTTGAGAGCCGGATCACAATCTCCAATACTTTCGCCAAGACTAAAAAAAGCATCTGCATTGCGATGTCCTTCGCAATGCAGATAAAAATCACCCCTTTTCTTGGAGAAGACTAATGAATCGTCTAGTGACTAAACTAGGCTGGGGCGCCCTTGCCCTGGCCGGCGCAGGGGCTCTTGGTGTCATCGCCTTGCAGCGCGGCGAATCCATCAGCGCCATCTGGATCGTCATTGCCGCAGTGTGCGTCTATCTTATTGCCTACCGCTTCTACAGCCTCTTCATTGCGGACCGCGTGCTGGGACTGGACGCGAAGCGCATGACGCCGGCCTATAAATTCAACGACGGACTGGATTACGTTCCAACCAATAAATACGTCCTATTCGGGCATCATTTCGCAGCCATCGCCGGTGCCGGCCCGCTGGTCGGCCCGGTGCTAGCGGCACAGATGGGATACCTCCCCGGCATGCTATGGATCCTAGCCGGTGTGGTGTTTGCCGGAGCGGTACAGGACTTCATCGTGCTCTTCATCTCCTCGCGCCGCGATGGCCGTTCACTGGGAGATTTGATCAAATCTGAACTAGGTCATACGGCTGGCGTGATCGCCCTGTTCGGGGCGTTCATGATCATGGTCATCATTCTGGCCGTGTTGGCGTTGATTGTGGTGAAAGCGCTTGCCGAATCGCCGTGGGGCACGTTTACGGTTGCCGCCACGATCCCGATCGCACTCTTTATGGGGGTCTATACCCGCTATATCCGTCCCGGCCGCATCGGCGAGATATCCGTGATCGGTTTCGTCTTGCTGATGCTGGCGATCGTTGGCGGGCAATACGTTCAAGAGGCTCCGGAACTCGCCGCCCTGTTCACCTTCAACGGCAAGCAATTGACGTGGATGCTGATCGGTTACGGTTTTGTCGCATCGGTATTGCCGGTCTGGTTACTGCTGGCGCCGCGCGATTATCTGTCCACCTTCCTGAAGATCGGCACCATTCTCGGACTTGCGCTCGGCATCATATTCACCGCGCCGTACTTGAAGATGCCAGACGTCACCAAATTTATCGACGGTACTGGTCCGGTATGGTCGGGCAATCTGTTCCCCTTCCATTTCATTACCATCGCCTGCGGTGCGGTATCCGGTTTCCACGCCCTCATCTCGTCAGGTACAACGCCGAAATTGCTGGAGAACGAGCAGCATGCGCGCTTCATCGGCTACGGCGCGATGCTGATGGAATCGTTTGTCGCAATCATGGCGCTGATCGCTGCGTCTTGCATCGAGCCAGGCGTGTATTTTGCGATGAATAGCCCGGCTGCGGTAATCGGTACCACCGCTGCTTCAGCCGCACAAACGATTTCGCAGTGGGGCTTCTACATAACGCCGGAAATGTTGACGCAAACCGCGAAAGACGTCGGTGAATCGACCATCATTTCGCGTGTCGGCGGCGCGCCGACGCTTGCCGTCGGCATGGCGCAGATCATGGCGAGCGTGATGGGCGGAAAAACGTTGATGGCCTTCTGGTATCACTTCGCGATTCTGTTCGAGGCATTGTTCATTTTGACGGCGGTCGATGCCGGCACCCGTGCTGGACGCTTCATGTTGCAGGATTTGCTGGGGACCTTCGTACCGGCGCTGAAGCGGACCGATTCACTGCCCGCTAGCCTTATCGCGACTGCCTTGTGCGTCGCTGGTTGGGGATACTTCCTGTACCAAGGCGTTATCGATCCGCTCGGCGGCATCAACACCCTGTGGCCGCTATTTGGTATCTCCAATCAGATGCTGGCAGGGATTGCCCTTATTCTCGGAACCTGCGTGTTGTTCAAGATGAAGCGCGACCGCTTTGCCTGGGTAACAGCTGTACCGACCGCATGGATCTTGGTTTGCACACTGACTGCGGGCTGGCAAAAAGTCTTCAATGCGAATCCGAGAGTTGGCTTCCTGGCGCATGCAGACAAATACTCCGCAGCGCTGGCCAAAGGCGAATTGCTCGCACCGGCCAAATCACTTGATCAAATGCGGCAGGTCATCTTCAACGACTATATCGATGCCGGATTGGCGTGCCTATTCATGGCGGTGCTTGTCAGCGTATTATGCTTCGGCATTCGGACGATTCTTGTTGCGCGAGCCTCGCATAAGACCAGCGCCAACGAAAGCGAATTTGTGTCCATGCCAACCGGCATGCAGGCGCAAGGCTGACGGGAGGCCCGAATGCTGGAAGAACTTTCCAAGGCGGGCCGTTATTTGGGGCAAACCATGCGGCTGATGGTAGGTTTGCCTGAATACAGCACGTACCTCACGCATATGGAGAATACGCACCCTGGGCAAGCGGTCATGAGCTATGAAGAGTTCTTTCGGGAGCGGCAAGAAGCGCGATACGGCAGCAGCCGAGCCGGGCGTTGTTGTTAGCATAGTCGTCGATGCCGCTCCCCCCTGCCCCGTATTAGAACGGTTTGAGGGTCAGTGTATGGGAGCCAAGATCAGGCCGAGGAGCAGACGTGTACGTGATGTACATCGAGCACCGCAGGCCAGAGATTGGCCTCGTACACGGATCAGAAAACCGCTCTAACCGTTTTGGCAAGACAACGAGCGGGTAACTGGCATCTCCAGATACGTTCCGCTGTTCATTATGCGCATTGCGAGCATCAAACGACGCTCGCAATGCGTATCTTCGGCCCTTTCTCCGACAGATCAAGTAAGACGGGCGAAAGCATACACACTGCAGCGCCAAGCAAACGTCTTTGTCACTGGTCTCAAGCGACGTGGTTTGGCAACAGGATCGATTCTGACTGACGCAACCGCATAGTAGAGAGACGCGGGATCAAAGGCAGTTCAGGAACAATGCCATCTCGTCAGCACACCCTGACTATCACAAAAGCGTTTTCAACTGCCTGTTCAGGCGGCACGGCAATCGCCGCTGCATTGAAATATCTCAGGTGTCAGACGTGGGAGCTGTTTTCCAGCGCAAATCGAATCAAATCAGCCTGCCCTTCGATGCCAAGCTTGCGCTTAATATTCGAGCGATGGGTTTCAACCGTCCGTGGGCTCAGGGCCAATTCGCGCGCAATGTGCTTATTCGATTTCCCGGTTGCGATTCGATTGAGCACTTCGCGTTCGCGTTGCGTCAACAAAGAAAGCGGCGTTGGCGGGCGCATGAGTTGCTTCGCCAATCCAGCGCTGTAATAAATGCCGCCCGACATGACCGTACCGATCGCCGTGATAATGTCCTGCGCCGGCGCATCTTTCAGCACGTAACCACGTGCGCCGGCCTGGATCGACTGCATCACGTATTCCGCCTTGTCGTGCATGCTCAGCATGATGATCGCGATTTCGGGATACAAGGCATGAAACCGTCCGGTCAGTTCGATCCCGCTCTCGCCGCCGCCGAGGTTAATGTCCATCAAGACGAGATCGATTTTTTCGGAGGCTGCGCGCGCCAAGGCTTCATCCGCGTTGGCCGCCTCGGCAATCACCGTAAAGTGTGGAATCGTCTCCAGGCGCGAGCGCAAGCCGTCGCGCACCAGCGGATGGTCGTCAACCAGTAGGATGTGAACGTTAGAAGGAGTCGCCATGGTCAGGTCTCTTATGCGAGTGGCAGGGTAGCGACAACACGCGTGCCATCCGGAGTCGAATGCAATTCCAGTTTGCCACCGACTGCGTCGAGCCGCTCTTGCATGTTGCGCAGTCCGATACCGCGCTTCGGATGCTCGGCGATACGCGCGACGTCAAATCCGCTACCATTGTCCGATATTTTCAGTGTGACTGAGTTGCGTTCGCCGGTCAAACTCATACGTACCGCAGATGCTTTCGCATGGCGCTTGATATTTGTCAGCGCCTCCTGCGCAATCCTGAACAGGATGGTCTTGCCGACGTCGCTTACGTCATCACCCTTCCCATTCGATTCGAACCCAACCGGGATTGAAGCATTCTCGGAAAATTCGTGGCACAAGTGGGCGAGCGCAGCGCTCAAGCCGAGATCGTCCAATATCGCCGGCCGCAGATTATGCGAAATGCGGCGCACCTCCCCTAGCACGTCATTCAGATGCTTTGCGGCGCGGTCGAATGAAGCACGTGCCGATTCTGGCTGCTCCGCGTAATTTGCCAGCTTGGCGATTCCCGATTCGACTTGCAGCTTGATCGACACCAGTAACTGGCTGATCCCATCATGCAAATCGCGCGACAAGCGGGCACGTTCCTCCTCTTGCGAGCGCACTACCCGTTGCGCCAGGACTTTCAACTTGGCGTCAGCCTCACGATACTCGCTGATGTTCAACGCGAGTCCCGATAGCGCGATCGCCAGCGCGCTTGCAATGGCAATCCCTGCAATCCACAGCATCGTATTTTGAATATTCCTGGAGCTTTGCGTGTCGATCCTGGTCAGCGCTCCGTCAACATCGTCCAGATAAAGGCCTGTGCCAAGCATCCAGCCCCAGCGCTCCAGTGCCACGACATAGCCCAATTTTGGCGCCACCTTGTGGGTCGATGGCTTTTTCCACATATAGCGTTCGAACCCGCCTCCGGCACGGGCGCGAGCCACCAAACGCTGGACAGCCGGCGTGCCGTTGACGTCGGTCCAATTCCATAAATTGCGCCCAACCAGTTCCGGCTCGCGCGGGTGCATCAAGTTCGTGCCATCCATGGCATAGATGAAAAAATAGCCGTCGTCGCCACCGTAATCGAGCTTGGAGATGATGGCCAAGGCTTCATTCAACGTGGCCGCATCGTTGCGGCCCGATTCATATAAATGGGCAATAGAACGCGTCGCAAGCGCCACGTAATGCTCAAGCTCGGCTTCCTTGCTGGCGAGGTAGGCAGCCTCCACCGTTGCGCGTTGTTGCTGCGCAAGCAGCGTCGCCTGATGCCGCACGGCCAGCGCAATCGCGCACAACGCCAATATCAAGGGGGCGATCGCTAGCAGGAGGATTTTTTGTCTGAGCTTCATCGGCGCGGATTATTGATGAGATGCCGGCGCAATGATCAGGCCACGTTGAGTGTTGTTTGGGTTGGCGAACTCGGCGAACACTTTTTCCTTGCTGCGTCCCTTCGGATAGGCCACCGCTCTTTTCACCATCGCCACTGTTTCGTCAACAGCCCCCTTCGCAATGGCAGCAATGGACGGCGCATTGAAAAATGCCCTGTGAATGACGAAAGAAACAATCTTGCCCAGTTTTTTCATGGGGTGTCTCCGTGTTTTTGGGCTGAAAATCGCGTGCCGAATTTATGTTGAATGAGATTATGCGCCAGATTGTGCAAGTTCGGAATCAGAACGAAGAACAAACGGCCCAGAGTTTTCGTGACGTGCGCCTACCGACCGCACTGCCGTCTCAGCGGTGTTCATGTTGCTGCTTCCATATCGGACGGATATTGTTCAAGATCTTTTTCAACAAGACCGGCCGGAAGCGGTCCTTAGTCACATTCTCAAGTCGAGATTAAATCTGACTAGGTTCGCCAGATCAAGATCAGGCTTATTGCCCGTGTAGTAGTTCCGACTTGATATGACAAAAGGTGTCCGATTACAAATGTCGCAAATCGCCCCATTTCAGCCGCTCAATCGGATTTCGCGAGCAAGTGTTCTGCAGCGAAAGTGGACGGAGACATCATCCGTTCGGCCGCCCAGTTCCGGCCCAGACTGTGTAAAAACACAAAGAGCTACTGGCCGAATCCCGTATTGTCTGCATGAGAGCAGTCGGGCCCAATATCATCATGACGCGTTTTAAGTTGTACGCCAGGACATGTAGACTCATTTCGGTTTTGACCCACTCCAGGGTCTTGGTTAGGAAATGCGTCCAGCCCATCCATCCCTTGATCGTCCCAAACGGATGCTCGATGGTTTGCCGGCAAATGCGCATGGCGTCAGGTGCATGATCAAGTCTGGTCTGCATTGCCTCCAGCACCGCGTCATGTTCCCAGCGCGTGACGCGGCGTTTCTGGCCCGTTGTGCACTGTGACTTGAGTGCGCACTGCTGGCAATGCGAACTCCAGTACTTGGAATGTTCATCCCGTTCTCCTGCGTGGTAAAGCGCCAGATCAGGCGCTGTCCGGCAGGACAACGGTATTCGGCTTCTTTTGCGTCGTAAATAAAGTCCGCCTTGTCAAACCGTCCCTCGGCCCTCGCGCCTGAGGTCGCCGCTTTCGGAACCATGACCTTAATACCGGCTTCATGGCACGCCATATTGGACAGATTGAAAGCAACTTCGCTTACCTGCAACACATGAAAAATGTTGAAATCAGAATCCCATGGAAACCTTACGTTTTTACACAGTCTGGGCCAAAACCTGACAATCAACCGATACTCAAGAAAGCTGCCATTCGCATGTGTAAAGCCGAGAATTTATTGCGTCTATTATAATTCTCCCCCTATGCTGCTTGGCGGTAAAAGCGTCGGACATCTGTTCATTTTGCGGCTTTTGACTTTTTGGGCATGCCAGCATTACTACCACTATAAAAATTAGGGAATGTTTGGGAAATTATATGAATCATCACATCGTGGGACGAAGGTCCCCATTGCTTAGTACCTTGATCATTCTCACCGCGCTGCTCAGTACTAGCACCTATGCCATTGGCAACCAAGACTCATCTGTGGTTGAAATTAAGGAATCGCAAGCAAGTAGCATCACAACAGTACGGACCCAAGCAATAGACGCTGTGTTATCGCGTTACTTTAATGCCAATGCTCCGGGGGTCACAGTCATCGTTACCGAACATGGCAAGTTGATGTTCCGTAAAGCCTACGGAATGGCCAATCTGGAAAAAGGGATTGCCCTATCACCGGAAATGACAATGCGTGTAGGTTCCGTCACCAAGCAATTTACCGCCGCTGCAATTATGTTGCTGTCTGAGGAAGGACGGCTCGCTGTATCTGACGATCTCAGAAAATATTTACCTGATTATCCGACATACGGACACAAGATAACCATAGAGAACCTTTTGACACATACCTCTGGAATCACAAATTACACCAGCCTCCCTAGATCCCCCTCACTCATGGCTAGCAATGTGAACGTTAACGATGGGATCAATTTTTTCAAGGATGCACTTCCTGAATTTCAGCCTGGTGAGCATTTTTCCTATAGCAACTCCAACTATTTCTTGTTGGGTGCAATTATCGAAAAAGTGTCCGGCATGACGTACCCTGAGTTCATGTCGGAGCGCATATTTAAGCCGCTGGGTCTGACCCATACAGAAATCGAAACGCCATCCACCAGCATCTCACCACCTGTCGTGGGCTATACAAAAACCTGGTGGAGAACTGAGAAAGCTCCTTATTACAGCATGAGCTGGCCCTACGCCGCTGGCGCCTTGCGTACTAACGTTGACGACCTCGCCCGTTGGATCCAGGCAGTCTCAGACGGCAAATTGCTAAAGTCTGAGTCCTGGAAGCGGATGACAACTGGTTATATCCTCAAGGGAGGAAAAATTACTGGGTATGGCTACGGTTGGTTCGTAGGGACACAAAGAGGTATTTCATTCATTGGGCACGGGGGCGATATTGGTGGCTTCAATGCAGACACCTTGATCCTGCCAGACGAAGAAGTTTTTATTGCTGTCCTAAAAAACTCCGATTCTTTTGGCCCGTCATCACAAAGCCTTGCGATGCAAATTGCGGCAACACTTAAGGATCGGAAAAACTCCGCTTTAGAACAATACTAATAGCGAGGACGAGTCAACGTCGACCAAAGGTCGCGCGAACGTAATCTGAACTACTCAACCACGTGCCCCTTATTTGTTTTTTGAAGAACCGCGTTTAAGCGTGCAAACCTCAGGCAACATGAAAACCAATCGCCGCTTAACACTGATATGCGGCGCAATCCTATCGATTCTGCTGCATATAATTTTATTTTTCCGGGCGGGCTCTGGCATGGTGGTCGATGCGAAGAGTAATCGTCAACAAAGCACCAATTCTCTACAGATTCAATTATTGGCGCCGCATGCTGAAACAAAGCGGCTCAAGGGAGAAGAAACTATTCGCAGCAAACGTGAAGCGCCGGAAATCCGTGCGGTAGGAAAAACAATTGGCACCCCAGATAAAACATCCCTCAAAACTCAGGCTGCAAGTAATCTACCCATAGCTCCCAGTGCACCTCAGGGCATCTCGGAAAATGAGGCGCAACTTCGGATTGACTTAGAGGCGGCTCGAGCGTCGGCCCGTGAATTTACGGCAGGATACCGGACAAAGGACGACGCGCCTGTCGCACAACTGCAAATAAAGCCTCTTTACGAATCAAAAGCCGAGACGCGACTCGGACGTAACATCGCAAACACTGCTCGCCCGGACTGCAAAAACTTGGCAACTAACGCAGGACTACTTGCGCTTGTGATCATTCCCGTAACGATCGCAACGGATAAGAAAGATTCCGGATGCAAATGGTGACGTATCCACCGTTTCGCAGCTTTGACTCGGACGCTGAGCATCTGCTTTGGGTCGGCTGTGGTTGCCCCTAAAGCGAGACGGAGGTCCGCTTTCAGTCTAAGAACTCGCCAGTAATGTAACGCTGCTTCAGTAGCGGCTTCAAGACTGGAAGCGGTCGTTTACGGAATTCCGCACCGATCTACGCAACCACCCCAACGTGACACACGAATTCATCGATGACAGCAGGAATAATCCAAGAAGCTGCCGCCGTCGCTCATCCTGCGTTCTTGAATCGCATGCGGGCATTTGTGTTGACATCTTATGCGGCGAGCGGCATGATGGTCGAATGAACTTTATCGCGCTCAACACGACAACCACCACCGCGACCGCTTATGGCGGGTCGTAAGGTCGGTACGTAAGCTCAAAATAGCGTATTCATCCCAAGGCCCCGCCAGAAATGGACGGGGCCTTTATGTTTCCCCGTCCTCACTGGCAAAACAAGGAGAAACAAAATGGCCCATTCACGCCCGAAGCGTCCCGCCCTATTGATTGTTGACATGCAGGTGGGGCTGCTCAACAGCCCGGATAATCCTTACGAACGAGACCGAGTTCTGGCGAACATCAACCAATTGATCCACAAGGCCCGAGAGGCCGGCGCGCCGATCTTTGCCACGCGACACACCGGACTACCTGGCTCGCCTATCGAGCCAGGTAGTCCACTTTGGCAACTGTTACCCGACTTAAAGGTGGATGCGGAGGCGGACACTGTGTTCGACAAAACTCAATCCAGCTGCTTTCTTGGTACAGGTCTGGCTGAGCGGCTCGCTGAAGCGGGTGTTAATGAGTTAGTAATCGTCGGGATGAAAACGCAGTATTGCATCGATACTACTTGCCGCGTCGCAGCAGAGCTGGGCTTTGAACCAGTTCTTGTGGCAGACGGGCACACCTGTATGGACACGCCAGCATTAACGGCAAAGGCAATTATCGAGCACCACAACGCAACCTTGAATGGTCCCTTCGTAAAGCTCAGGAATACGGCTGACGTACAGTTCTAACCCAGCCCGTGGCAAGCCGGAGAGCTTGCCTCGCTTCCAACCGGCCGGTTCTGCTGCTTTTCCAGACATTTAGCAGGTCCGCATGACTGTCTCATTGGGGTCGAACTCGCCATTTCCCGATACGATTTCGCACGTCGTCTGCGCGGCACTAAGCAGTCGTTCACGCCACACGATCGATCTTTCAAAGCCGGCCATGAGCGGTCGTTGTACAGCCTCGGGTACCACTCGAGAACGAACACTCAAACTGGATATAGCAAGTGACGGATTCGTAATCGACTACATGACAAGAATGCACGGACCAAGCGGCAATTTAATCCGGGTATTGTTGACTCTTCAATTTTACCCGGGTAATATGCGCACAATATTTCTATCCGGGTAATATTTTGAGCGCATGTCATGCCACATCCTCGTAACCAAACCTATACCGCGTTCCACGCATTAAAGTTGGTCGCATCCGGCAAATTGAGCCACGTCGCGGTAGTCCTTCATGGGCTTCTGCAACGGAACCAAGGAGCGCTACCGCTCATTTTTGATGACGAAACAGGGAGGCAGGTGGAGCTCGACCTGCGCGGGACTGCCGCTGAGGTCGAGCTCCGCTATGTTGACGAGTCCCTTGCCGATGATCTTGCCCAGGCCGAAGAAAAACCGGCCAAGACAGGTCGAGGTCGCCCGCGACTAGGGGTGGTGGCGCGTGAAGTGACTCTGCTACCAGAGCACTGGAACTGGCTTGCCTCACAGCGCGGAGGAGCGTCAGTCGCATTGCGCAAATTGGTGCACGAAGCCAAGCGTGCAAGCACCGAGCGCGATCAGCAGCGTCGCGCCCAAGAGCGCAGCTACGCCGTCATGGCTGCACTCGCAGGGAATCTTCCGGGCTTTGAGGAAGCGAGTCGCGCACTCTTCGCCGGAAAGCCGGAGCGGCTGGCAAGCATTGCAGAGGCTTGGCCTCCTGACATTCGGGACTATGTGCTCGCGCTTGCCAATCCAGACCCCGTTCATGCCACACCGGAAAAGAACAATACCCATGTTGGCAGGCCGTAAGGAGTCATGCTGCTAGCAAATCCGAACGCCGCTGGATTAACCATCATTTGCTGAATTCAAAGGACTCTTCCATGTCGTCATCTGCTGACCATTCTATTTCCGCGCGACGGGAGATGTCCCGCCGTGCCCGCGATGCGTTTCCACCAATGGGTATCTATATTGTTCGCGACAAGGAAACGGGACAAGTGCTGGTTGCGTCCAGTCGCAATGTGCATGGCGCAATTAATCGCGCCAAATTTGAGTTGCGCCTCCGCTCTCATTCCAACAGGGCGCTTCAGGCCGCATGGGACCAAAGCGGACCGGAGCGGTTCGACTTTGAGATCGTGGATCTTCTTAAAGAGAAGGATGATCCTGACTTTGACTATGGTGCAGAACTTCGCGTGCTTGAACAGCTCTATCGCGAAGAGTTTCAACAACAATTGGGTGCATCGCGATGAGCCATTCGTCACTTGATATTTGTCTTGAGCAGCATCGCAAGCAAGCGGCGCTATGCTACGCAATGGACCACGAACTCGGCATTCTGCACGGCATGTCATGGTCGGACTTTGTCCTGCTCGATACACTAGAGTCGTCCGGAGGCGAACTACCGTCCGCCGCACTCGCACAGAAGCTAAGCGTTTCGCGCTCACGACTTCTGCTTCAACTTATTCCTCTTGAAAAGATTGGACTGGTGACCCGAAGTGTCGAGATTGATGGAGTACGACACGTATCCCTTCGCCCCAATGGCCGGAGACAAGTGCGTGAAGCGCGAGAAACCGCCGCTCGGCTCTGCGAGGATATCCTAGCGGGCTGAGCGAAACGGAAGGTTTGTGAAATGGCTACATTAGTAGGCGACCCGCACTTTGACTGATCCGTTGCTGTGTATAACAGCTCTTTTTCTAACTTTTTATTCAGCGCCGATGATGGTATAAATTCACCACGTAATACTCCGCCTTGTTACATTGCGTGGTTTGTCTGTTCTGTTAAACCTGTGTATTGATACAGGCATTCGGCGGAAAGCTAATGGTTGTGTGGACTACCCGTGAACTGTCGTCGATTGTTAAACAACTGCCTCCGATGTTAATCAGGCATTTTACGATTTATAACAAGTTAGGTGGCTCAGATGAAGGGACGCCGCTCCTATCCGCTTGAAGTCGAACCAGGGAGAGTGCTTCGTCAGTACTCCTCAGAGGAAGCATTGGAGCTTGCGCGGCAGTGGATCGAGGTCTACGCTCAGCGTGCCCAAGGCGCAAATATCAAAGCCTACTTGTGGCACACGTTCAGCTTTGGTGCCTATCCAAGTGTCTGCAAGAACGAGGCACAAGCACTGTATGAGCAGCAGGTTTCGCCTGAGTTGGTCGTTCTGTCCAACGATCGACGGTCCGCTGTTCTTACGGACGCTCTCCCGAGGTGGTGTAGCGAATCGGACTGGCTTGTCTTCCCACCAAATCTCGCATGGACTATGGCGTTCACGCACGAAGACGGTTGGCTCGGTCCGTACTTCGCAAAGCACCAAAAGTACGATGTCTTGGTGTCTCGCATGCTCGAAGAGGCTCGTGCTCGGGAGCGGAAGGTGAAGGAGATTGAGCGCGCAAAGCAAGAAGGCTGGGCGTGAAGCCGCCACCTACCCCCTCCATCGAGCGGACATGCCCCGGCAAGCCGGGACATGCCGCTCATGTCGAACGGTATATCTGCTCTCGGGAAGCTGCCACTTCCGCTTTGGGTCGACTGCGGCCCTTCAAGCCCCGCAGCTGAATGTCCGCAATCAGTCTTGGGAGCAGTGAGTAGCCTGCCATTGATTTATCGTACAAACTTTGCCGACCTTGGAAATTGGCAAAGTTCAGGACGCAATTAAATCCGACATGAGTCGGCAGATCAAATCCGGTTTACTACATACCAGAGCGGTGCGCCTATGCGTGAAAGGGACCATCAGCAGGCCTGCGATGCTCACCATACCTCACGTACGGTTGCGCTTCTCGCCCCGACCTGACCTCCCTTGCACGTATAGGCAAACCGCGCCAGGTAACGCCTCCTTAGTACAGCTTGGCTTCCTCCAGGCCTTCTTTCAAATCACCGAAGATCACAATTTGCTTATCAGGAAAAATGTCACCTTCTTTGAAGTTAAACATCAGGGTACCGTGCTTTGTGACCTCAACACGCTCCAGACGCAATTGACTCAGGAGCGCATCTTGTGATTTGTTTCTATCTTCTGGTCTGATCAAATTCCGGTTTTCTTTCACCAAGAGCGCGGCAACTCTTTCGCGAAGCTTTTGGTCCCATGAGGGGGCATCGGCCAATAACATTTTGGCGATGTTGGCACAAGCCTGTGTTTCACGCGAATCATTCGTATCGAGGTAGAGGCAAATAGTATTTCCACGCCATTGGACCGTCCCGGCATAGGTACCCTCTTCCTCATCCTCTGAAAAACGGACAAGCTTACCGTCGAACTCGAGGTCGACAGGCATGTGTCTTTCGATCGCGACTCTTTCCAGTTCACTGTCTGTTACATCTATTGATACGATCCTTACCAGTTGCGCGTCCTTGCCATCATAGCCGTTGTCCGTAACATCTTTAACCCTGAGCTCGACAATCACATTATCGCGAGCAAAATGCGAAGCGATCCTCTTGTATTCCCATATGAAGACCGGCTTCGGCCATTGAACAGTCAAAGAGCCTTCCTCTACTGCGCCGCCTTTGAAGCGCCAGGGAATAAGTTGTAAGCGGAGTGTCCGTTTCAACACAAGCTTTGGAAAAGTGAAAACGTAGTCGGCAACGCCAACGATCACCGATTCGTCATTGGAGGTCGTGGCAGAAACGTTTTTCCAAGCTTCGTCTGCCGTGGCACGTATGCCCCCTTGGACATCAAGCATTTTTGTGAAGTCACCTATATCGCGGTTATTAGATTTTCTTCTGTAAGCAAACAGACAAATCAGACCACTCAGTGCAGCTATCATCGTGATGTGCATTGGCTCGATGCTTTTGACTTGCACAAATAAGCCCATCAAGGCAATCAGCAGTATCACTAAACTCATACGGTAAATTACGCTCCAGCTTCTCTGAAACATGACTGTCCTTTACCGTTGAGGGTTGCGCGAGCGTTGCTTCGCCATATGGCGCAGATAGGCCAAGAGATCGTCCAACTTCTCATCACTCAATACCGATGGAGAAAAGCCAGGCATGGTACGTTGTCCCCAGTCGCGTACGGAAGCAGGATCACGAATGAGTTTAGTCAGGAAGGGAGCTTGAAAATACTCTGTCGGGCTATATGGTTTGTTGAGATCCGGGCCAACCGCTGCATCGCCACCTCCATTGATACGATGGCATACCGCGCAGTTCGCGATATAGACGTGCAGTCCGCGTTGTACAGCACTGCTTGCATTAGCCTTAGGCAAGATCTGCGGATAGCGTTTCTCAAGCGAGGATGCCGCCGCGATCTTCTTGATCTGATAGGGCCATTGTTCAGGGGAGATATTTGCCCGTTCAGGTGTAAGCCATACCAGATAAAACGGTCCCGCACTAGGACCGCGAGCTTTCAAAGCCGGCCATGGCGTCTTCGTATTCTCGATAGCGAGCCACGGTTGCCCTTCACTGGTCAGCAACTTGCTTGGAATGTTGGCGACGAAACCGTCAAGGGCAGTAAATTGCACTGTCTCGGTTTGCGACAGTGTGCTAATCAACGCTGACAACGGAATCGCTTGGTAGCGCATAGAACGCTTATACGCCACATCGGACGGAATCTCGATCGTGCGGAGTGCCGGATGCTTGAGTAATTCGGCACGTGTCAGGTGCTGTGTTTGTGCGCCGACATTCATTTCAAGCGAGGGTTCTGATTCTGCCGAATAAGCAACGCCACCAGCGCTGAATAAGAAAAGGCTAACTAGGGATAGGAAGGCTAAACTGCGCAGTTTATTGAACATAAACATGTCTCATAGAGGAATGGGAATGACGCTGTTGTTGCCAATTAGGCAAGGCGCGTATTATGGCATATTGCTTATGCCATTTTGGCGGCGAGCTTGTGAATGGAATGATTCGGTGTACATATCCCCCCTTCTATCGACACCGCGCAAAGCCGACTAAAGGAGCGCTCTGATTAATCACATTTACTGTGGTTAATTCTGTGGATAAGCCGGTATCACGTTATCTAACCGAATGATCCATAAGGAAATTTTTTTACTGATTAAAATCAAGGCACATAGAAGGTGCTCTCTAACTTAACGT
>CBHCMF010000098.1:0-17188 GCA_965974465.1 uncultured Noviherbaspirillum sp. | reverse complement strand
TTTTGGCGGGCCCGGGGGGGCGCTGGCCCCCACCCCCCACCCCACCCCCCCCCCCACGCAGCTAGACGTAAAAAGACGCGATTTATTCCCGTCGTTTCAGCTTGACTGACCCCCAGTGATGACACCAAGAAGAAAGGCCTCTGCATGAATCCCGTCGTCTGCTTGGCAATCAATGAAAGGCGTGTGCTGGAATTGCGCTATCACGGCTATTCCCGCATCGTTGAACCACACGTCTATGGAGAAGACAAAAACAGCGACGAGATCATACGCTGCTTTCAACTTGCGGGCGGCAGTGAAAGCGGCGAGCGCGCCGGTTGGAAATTATTGAAATTAAGAGATGCATTGGTCGTCCATTTGGCTGAGACACGCTTCGAGCCGCGCCCCGACTACCGACGCAACGACAAGGCTGTCAAAAGGACATTTTGCGAGGTGTGATGAAGGTTGCATTATTTCGGTTGCTGATAAGCAGTCTCCCCCTGCTTCCGTTACTGCAAGGAGTACATCTTTTCGCCGCAGAAGCTCCCGCCCCACTTGTCTGGCATGGCAGCACGGAAATTGCAGCAGGGCGTGGCGAACGAGGGCCGTGGCAGCAAAATGCATCACGCTACGACTACGTAGACGATCCGGCGGTAGCGGTCGATGACAAGGGAAGTGTTGCCGTGGCCTGGGTAGAACAGTCGCGCAAGGAAGTGCTCTTTCAACGCTTCTCATCAGACGGTAGCAGACAGCTTGCGCAGCCGGTCAACGTCTCACGCAGCCCAGCCACGTTCTCCTGGCTGCCGCGCATTGCGATTGCACCGCAGGCACCGCACCACGTATTCCTGCTATGGCAGGAAATCATCTTCTCCGGCGGTTCGCACGGTGGAGATATGCTGTTCGCAAGGTCAAGCGACGGCGGGGGTAGCTTTTCTGAACCGGTCAATCTCTCTCGTTCGATCGGTGGTGACGGCAAGGGCCGGATCAACCGCGACATCTGGCACAACGGCAGCTTTGATCTGATTGCAGGTCCGCAAGGTGCCCTCTACGTCGTCTGGACGGAATACGATGGCCCACTGTGGTTCAGCCATTCGATGGACGGCGGTAAGCATTTTTCACGTCCTCAACGGATTGCCGGCAACTACGAGAAGCCGGCACGCGCGCCGACGTTGGCACTGGCGCCAGATGGCACGGTATATCTAGCTTGGACGTTCGGTGAAGAACCATCGGCCGATATTCACGTTGCCAGATTCGACAATCAGCGAGAACGTTTCAGCACACCGCATCGCGTCGCACCGAGCAGGACATACTCGGATGCGCCCAAGCTCACGATTGGCACTGACGGTGTGTTGCACTTGGTGTATGCAGAAAGCACCGGCGGGCCGTTCGAACGTTATCGCATCCACTACACGCGCTCTACGGATGGCGCACGCAGCTTCGACGCTCCACGCGACATTTCAACCCCTCTACCAAAATCAGTGACGAGTGCGGCGTTTCCGTCGTTGAGCATGGATACAAAAGGCAATCTGGTCGTAATTTGGGAGCTGTTTTCGCATCCCCGCCACGATTCACATGGATTAGGGCTCGCCGTCTCACGCGACGGCGGTAAGACCTTCGCCCCACCAGTGATCGTGCCGGACAGCCGCGATCCGGCGGGTGGCACGAACGGCAGTCATCAAGGACTACTAATGAAGAAGCTTGCACTCAACGAAAACGGCGCCGTGGTCATCGTTAACAGTAGCCTCAAGCACGGGGAGCGGAGCCGCGTCTGGCTAATACGCGCGACGATTCCGCAGTAGTGGATCAAAAAAGTTGTTCGAACTCCTCCGGTGGCACCGGTCTGGAGAACAGATAGCCTTGTGCAAAATCGCACTTGCTGTCGGCGAGCAACTGGCGTTGCGCTTCGGTTTCCACCCCTTCGGCGATGACCTTGATACCCAGCTTGTGGGCCATCACGATGATTGCCTCGCAGAGTGCCATGTCATCCGAGCCGGGCGTGAGATTGTGCACGAAGCGCTGATCGATCTTGAGATAGTCGATGTCGAATTTTTTCAAATAGGACAATGACGAATTGCCAGTGCCGAAATCGTCGAGTGCCACTTGCATGCCACTATCGCGGAATCGCAGTAACTGGTCGGTGACCGAGGAACGCGCATCCATCAGCAACCCTTCCGTGATTTCGACCGCAACGCTTTGGCCGGGAAGCGCCAAAGACTCCAGCCATTTCAGCCAGGCCGAATGGTTAATGCCCTCATTCTGAAACTGGACTGGCGACACATTGATGCTGATCTGGAATGCTTGGTGATGCTTCACGCGCCACGCAGCAGCCTGACGCGCTGCTTCACGATACATCCAGACACCGAGTTCGGCGATCATGCCGGTTTCCTCGGCAAGCGGGATAAATTCGGCCGGACTGATCAAGCCACGCACCGGATGTTGCCAGCGGATCAGGGCCTCCGCCTTGCGAATGACTCCCGTGTCCAGCTCGACGATCGGCTGGTAGAACAGCCGGAACTGCTTTTCGCTTATCGCGGTACGCAAATCGCTGATCAGTTTCTTCCGTGCCTGCGCGGCTTCCTGCATGGATGCGGTGAAGTAGCGGTAGCGATTGCGCCCCTGCTCTTTTGCAGCGTACATTGCCTGATCGGCATTTTTCAGCAGCGGGTCAATCTCCACGCCATCATTTGGATAGAAAGTAATGCCAATACTGGCTGAGATATAAACCTGTTCAGTGCCGAGCTGGAACGGCTCGGATAGCATGCGCAAGATGGCGCACACCACACGCTCCACACTACGAGGATCCGCCAATTCACCAAGGATAACCGTAAACTCGTCACCGCCCAGGCGGGCGACCGTGTCCGTCTCACGCACGCAGCGGCACAAGCGCTGTGCCGCCTCTTGCAGCAGTTTGTCACCCATGCTGTGGCCGAGCGTGTCGTTCACTTCCTTGAAAAAGTCGAGATCGAGAAACAGCAGCGCAACCTGCTTTTCACTGCGATGTGCTTTCTTGATTGCTTGCTCCAGGCGATCATGGAACATGCTGCGATTAGGCAGACCGGTCAGACTGTCGAAGTTGGCCTGCTTCCAAATCAGTTCGTCGGTCTCGCGTTTTTTAGTGATATCCGAGAACAGTCCGACACGGCTATGCACCGAGCCGTCCTGATTGTAATTTGTGCTCACTGACAGCCAGCCCAGAAAATCGCTGCCATCCTTGCGCTTGGCCCACAATTCGCCCTGCCAACATCCGTCCGCCTTAAGCGCGTTCCACAGCCCCCTATACACATCGTGACTCTCGCGTTCGGCATGGAGTATGCGGATGCTTTTTCCGATCACGTCTTCCTGCGTATAGCCGGTGATGCGCGTAAACGCCGGATTGATGGCGATGATGATACCGTCGGCATCCAACACGGATATGGCTTCGCTGCTGTTCTGGTAGACCAGCGAGGCGAGTTGCAAAGATTCTTCCGCACGCTTGCGTTCAGTGATATCGAACACAATGGAAAACAACAACGTCTTACCCTTGAATTCGATAGCAGAGGAATGGACTTCGACAGTACGGATCTCGCCTCCAGCAATCCGATGATAAAAGACAAAGGATTTTCCCTGCTCATGTAAGGCGTGCTGCATCTCGTCGTGGAGCGCGTGCCGGGACTGCATATTTATTTCACTGATCGTCATCCCGCGCAGCTCGTCTCCGGGATAACCGTAAAATGCTGCCGCCGCAAGATTGGCATCCACGATGATGCCGCTTGCAGGATCAATCAAAAGCATGATGGCACTGTGCTTGTGAAACAAACGCCGGAACAGATCGTCGCTCCCGTTATAGGCGGCCAGTTTTGTCAGGAAATTATCGAGCATCTCTTTCTACTACATTCAACTTTGGGGGCGGTATCGACCTCCGTCAGTAGAGCATAAATCGCCGCCTTCTTGTCGCGGTTTTTTGGGGGAGTGAGATGGATGCAACACCTGGAGCCATTTGCCTGTGTGCTAGAAAGTTCAGCCCGGGCCAAGACGCGCCATTGTGCGCGATGACATTGGAGAAAAAATAAGCATTACACCTTTTACACGACGCGCACCTCATTCCGCCGCGCCGAAGAAGCGGCACACATGCCAGTCATCACCAAGAGGTTGACTGGTCTCAAATGCACTCCCCATCTTGTCGGGGATGATGATCCGAATTGCAAGAGGAGTTCAGGAAGCGACATCCTATTTTTGAGGTGAGACGTGTTATCAGCAAATCGGGGTATCAGAATCGCGGCAGGCCTTCTTTGTATTTTTCTCGCGGCATGTGGTGGCGGCGGAGGTAACAGCGGAGGCCAGCCGTCTCCGCAAGCAGAAACCAACGGCGTCCTGGGTGCCGATGCAGGCAGTAGTGACCGGCCGTCGCAGACGACACAACCTCCGGCAAGCATCACGAAACCCGATGCCAAACAAGCTCGCTTTAACCAACCGCTCGGCATCGCCATCGATACCAACGGCAACGTGTATGTGGCGGACACTGGCAACCATACCATCCGTAAGATGACGCGCTCCGGCGTGGTCACGACACTGGCCGGAGCGCCAGGCGCAAGCGGTAGTAACGACGGCATTGGGGCGACCGCACGCTTTTCATTTCTCAAGGGGCTGGCGGTTGATGCGGCAGGCAATGTCTATGCGGTAGATGACAGCACGATTCGCAAAATCACGCCTGGAGGGGTCGTCACCACACTGGCTGGGGCACCCGGCGTACTGGGCGACGCCGATGGTTCCGGTGCGACGGCCCGGTTCCGCCATCCATGGGGGATTGCCGCCGATCCAGTGGGCAACCTCTACGTTGCGGATACGGGGAATTCACTCATTCGTAAAATTACACTAGACGGTACGGTCAGCACCTTGGCCGGCACCCGCGGCATGCGCGGAACAGCCAACGGTTCGACGGCGAATGCCACCTTTCTGGGGCCGATGGGCATCGCGATCGACGCCGGAGGTAATCTGTATTTCACCGACTGGTTTGGTCCGCCAGCGCCCAATATCCCAGAAGGCAGTACTTTCATCCGCAGGATCGGCGTAGACGGTATCGTGAGCACGATGGCCGGTTCGTTCCAGGACGAGACTGGCAATGCGGCGTTTATGGACACCTTCGCCCTCACGGTTGATGCGAGCGGCAATGTTTATGTCGCCGCACAGAAGCGTGTTCGCAAAGTCAGTCCCTCAGGCGAGATCAGCACACTGGCAGGTCCGATTCCTACGTTCCAGTCGTTAAACGGCATATCCATCGACACCTCTGGCGATCTTTATGTCACGGACGTATCAGCGCATACGGTAAGTCGAATCACACCGAACGGAAACATTACCTTGATTGCAGGCAAACCGGGAGTGGTTGGCAGCAATGATGTTCCATAGAACCTGGGAAGATTTTCTGCGGCAAGAGGGGATACGCCCTTCTCGTGTAAGGCTCGCACAGATTCTAAAAGAGGAAAAGCGCCCGCCGGTCACCTGAAAAGTCATGGAATGCCTGTAAAAAAAGAGGAGGTTGGACGGTGTTCGCTTCTCTCTGTTTTACGAAGAAAACCCTCTCTTTTATCCACTTTTTCACGCGACTCCGTTCTCTTATTATTATGAGGTTTCTTATAGGGCGTTTTGCTGGAGACACGGACATGATTGAAAGAACAGAATGGGAAGTCGTTGATGCCCCCGCAGTGGAAGAACCACGGAAGGCACGACATACGATAGAAACCATGCTTGGGCGCAAGTGGAAATGGAAACTGACAGGCGCGACACTTCTTGCATTGTTGACACTAGCTGTCATCGCTACGCTAACCGGTCTTGTGGTGGTTACAGTGACGCTGGTCGCCTTGGTATCGTTCGGCGTACGCAAATTGAAGCAATGGTGGAGAGGCAATGACAGACACACCAGCCTCATGAAGCGGCAGTAAAAGCGCCGTTGTATGCGGCAGCCTGACGGCAGCAGCATACCTCATACCCGCTTAGGCGATTGCCGGTCATTGACCGGCTTGACCGACGACTACCGCACGCGATAAACATTCCCGGTGTGCAATCCCTCTACACTCTTCACATACGCAAGCGCTGCACGGCTGGCGGGGACCGTTTCAAAGCCCCGAAAGTACTCACCGTAGGCATCCAATGACTCTTGCAGCAATGAGGAATTGACGACGTTGATGCGTAATCCGCGCGGTAGTTCGATGGCGGCAGCACGTACGAAACCTTCTACCGCTGCATTGGCGGCGGTCGCATTAACACCGTAGCGAATCGGTTCCTCGGTGAGGATACCGCTGCTGAGGGTGATCGAGCCGCCGTCATTGAGATAATGCTGCGCTGCCAGCGTCACATTCACCTGCCCCATCAGCTTGTGCTGCAAGCCAATATTTAATTGCGCCGGCGTCATGACCGCAAAAGGTCCCCAATGCAGGTCGCCAGCAGCGACCACCACCGCATCTGCCTTGCCTACCTTGTCAAACAGTTTATGCACGCTGTCGAGGTCGGTCATGTCGACTTGATACTCACCGTTGTGCTTGCCCACTTGAATCACTTCATGTCTGGCGGTGAGCTGCTCAACGACTGCACGTCCGACCGTGCCGGTGGCACCGATAACAATCACTTTCATCAGAATCTCCTTGGTTAATTGCTTGGTTGAGGCCGAAGCCGTATTGCTGCAGCCAGTGAGGGCATTATCGATACAATCCTATTGAGAATAAATACGCTATGATTACGGACATTAATAACCATTAGTTTGTAATTAATGGACAAATTGCGCAGCATGGAGGTGTTCGTCGCGACGGTAGATGCGGGCAGTTTTACTGCGGCGGCGGAGGCATTCAACATTTCGCCTGTGATGGTCGGCAAACACATTCGTGCACTGGAAGAACGGCTAGGGGCGCGCTTATTGACGCGCACCACGCGACGCCAAAGTCTGACTGAAATCGGGCGCAAGTATTGTGAACATTGCCGCCAGATTCTGGCCGATATCCAAGCAGCGGAATCAGGCGCGGAAGCCATGCGCGCTACGCCGCGCGGCACACTGAAAATCACTGCGCCGGTCTCCTTCGGCACGCAACGTCTGGCACCGGCGATTGCCGATTATCTGGCGCAGTATCCGGAGGTGAGCGTCGACCTCAATTTGAATGATCGTGTGGTTGATCTGGTGGATGAGGGCTATGACATCGCCATCCGCGTCGGCGGGCTGAATGACTCCAGTCTGATCGCACGACCACTCAAGCCCTATCGAATGCGGATCTGCGCCTCCCCTGACTATCTGGCGCGCGCCGGTGTGCCGAGAACGCCGGCCGACCTCGCTGCGCACCAATGCCTCGACTTCATGCACTGGAACAAGCGCCTGCGCTGGCGGTTAAGCGAGGCAAACGGCGACGAAACCGAGATACCGGCCAGCCGCTTCCGTTCCAATAACGGGCAAGCCTTACGCATGGCGGCCTTGCATGGCCACGGCATTGTGATGCAGGCAGAGATTTTGTTGAACGAAGACATCGCGGCAGGCCGGCTCATATCGCTGCTAGAGGATTACTTGCCGCCACCACGTCCCATGCATCTCGTCTATATGCGCGACCGGCAGCCGACACCGAAGATGACAACGTTCATTGATTTTGTACTGGAACGCTTCGCGTAGCATGTCTTATACAAATTTGGAGAAGCGAATGAAAATTGCTGTGTACGGTTTTGGCGCTGTTGGTGGATTGCTGGGTAGCCGGCTAGTTGCTGTCGGGTGCGAAGTCAGTACAGTAGCGCGCGGCGCCACACTGGAGGCACTTCAAACACACGGAGCCCGCCTGCTGACCGGCGACCAATGTCACAGCGTGCCGCTGCGCGCGGTGCAAGACCCCGCGCTCCTTGGTGAGCAAGACGTGGTGATCATTGCAGTCAAGGCCACTGCGCTCTCGGATGTTGCTGCGCGCATTACACCACTGATTGGACCGCATACCACCGTGGTGACTGCGATGAACGGTGTACCGTGGTGGTTTTTCACCAATAACAAACTACCGCATGCCGGCACGCGCTTGCCGTCGCTTGATGCGGATGGCAAATTGGCACAGGCGATTCCAATCGCACAGATCATCGGTTGCGTGGTGCATCTATCTGCCTCCTGTCCGCAACCAGGCATGATTCAAGTAGGATTCAGCAACCGGCTTATCCTTGGCGAACCTGAGGGCGGTCGCTCCGCCCGGCTCGACACGTTGGTTGGCCTGTTCCAGAGAGCGGGCTTTGATACCGAAGCAAGTGAGGATATCCACACCGACATCTGGTACAAGCTGTGGGGCAACATGACGATGAACCCGGTATCTGCAATTACTGGCGCCACCGCCGACAAGGTGCTCGACGATCCTCTCGTACGCGGCTTTTGTCTGGCTGCGATGCAGGAAGCGGCAGACATCGGGACGAGGATCGGTTGCCCGATTGTGCAAAGCGGCGAAGACCGACTGGAAGTAGCGCGCAAGCTCGGTGCTTTTAAGACCTCTATGCTGCAGGACGCGGAGGCGGGCAAGCCGCTGGAAATTGATGCGTTAATCACGTCGGCGCACGAAATCGGCAAACTGGTCGGCGTGCCCACGCCGAATATTGATGCCTTACTCGGGTTGGTGCGTCTCTACGGACGCGTGCACGGGCTCTATCCTAACTGACGCGCCTCAGAAGCTGTTCGGGGTCTTGTCCCCCTGCCATCGGCTCGCTGACGCCTGGTTGAAGCGGAATCCGTATCCTCAGTACGGTTCCCCGGCCTGGCGAGCTATCAATCGTTAATTCGCCGTCCAACATAGTGATACGCTCCTGCACACCAATCAACCCAAAGCGGCGTGCCTTGCGACGATCGTGGGGATACATGCCGACACCGTTGTCTTTAATTGCCATGACCAACTGTCGATCGTCGATACGAAGTTCGACGCGAACGTGGGTGGCGCACGCGTGACGGCCAATATTATTAAGCGACTCCTGCAGGATACGGAAGGCAGCTGTCGCCTGCAGTTCAGGCACCGGCAAGCCGTCATCACTTAACACGAGATCGCAAGGCACACTGTTGCGCTTCTCAAACTGGCGGACCTGCCATTCGATCGCCGCCGGAAGACCAAGATCCAGCACGGAAGGACGCAGGTTGTTCATGATGGCGCGAATCGATTTGAGCGTGGTATCGATATAGTCGAGCGCAGTGGCAGCACGCCTCTGCAGTTGAGGATGCCGTTCACCGGCGCGCGCGTGCAAGCCGGAGACATCAAGCCGCAGCGCCAGCAGGTTTTGCCCCAGTTCATCGTGGATTTCGCGCGCGATGCGCTTGCGTTCATCCTCGCGAATGCGTTCCTGATAGGCCGCCAGTTCTCTCAAGGTGGCCTGGGACTGCCGCAGCGCCTCTTCGGCCTTTTTCCGCTCTTCGATTTCGTGTTCGAGCTGAGCGATCACCCTGCGCAGTTGCCCTGCATGCGGCAATAGCAATGCGCGCGGAATCAAGGGCCACAGTTGCACGGCGATTGCGATCGACGCCAATGCTGCCACCACTTTGATCACCGTATCAAGACGATAGTCGACGTGCCAGATGCTCCAGATGGCGAGGAAATGCGTGGTGCCGCAGGCAAAAACGAAGAGCGTAAACATCATGACGCCGCCCTTGCGTGGAACGTCACGTTTTCGCGCGAAATGGATCAATGAGACCGGAATTGAATAATAGGCAAGGCCGATCACGGCATCCGAGATCAGGTACGCCCACAGATAGGCAGGGTCGTGCAGCGGGAATCGTCCGCTAAAAAACCACTGAGTCAATGCATCCAACACGGTGCCCCCTTCTGTCATTGTGTGATAACTACGTCGCTGCCTCGATAACCCATTTGGAGCACTCTAGAGCGGTTTGACTGTGCGTGTAAGGGCGGGCAGGCCCGAGATAGCCCCCTTTCACGCATAGGCAAATCGCTCTAAGAATGCTTTTGCTACAAGAATAGGGGCACAAGTATAGCCGGAGACATTGCCTTTTTGTCATGAAATGCAAAACAACAACAAGAATACGTTGCGCGCTACGCAACGACATTGTTGCATGGAGGCATCACGATATCGCATACTTGCCGGGAAAGACGGCGGCCAAGTGGGCCGTTATTTTCTATAAGGATGCACCATGCGCATATTCCCTGAAAAATATCGCATCCTTGCCTGGATCAGCGTACTGCTGCTTGCCGGTTTCTTAACGATTAGCATCACGGCCTATATCGTTCCGCACAATGCAGTACAGCGCAACATTACGGAGCAGGCCTTACCGCTTTCTAGCGACAATCTCTATACGGAAATCCAAGCGGAACTGCAACGTCCGACGCTCATTGCCTCGATGATGGCCAGCGACAGCTTTGTGCGCGACTGGCTGCTGGGCGGCGAGATAGACAGCGAGGCAATGAGACGCTACCTCACCGAAATAAAACAACAACACGGCGTGATCGCGCCCTTCCTGATTTCGGAACGTACACGCAATGCCTATAACACGGAAGGTATCTGGAAGTCGGTGCAAGAAAGCGATACGCAGGATCACTGGTTCTTTCGCCTGAAGGAAAACACGGCACCGTTCGTCAGCGAAATCGAGATCGATCCGGCAGATCGCAACGCCATCACCGTGTTCATCAAACATCGCTTGCGGGGCCACGATGGCACTTTCCTTGGCGTCGCTGGTGTCGGACTCCGCATGGACAGACTGCCCGCAATGATTAAAGACTACGAGAAACATGCCGGTCGCCGCGTCTATCTTGTTGACGATAAACGCCAGCTCGTTTTGGTGGGCACCCCGCCCCAAGTGGGGGGTGGGGCAGTTGATGCGCTGCCTGGCCTACGCGATATTGCACGCGACCTGCTGCATGGCCGCACCAGCCCCGTGCTGCTGCAATATCGGCACGGCGACGCCAGCTTCTTCGCCAACTCGCGCTACATTCCGGAGCTGGGATGGCATCTGCTGGTCACCCAAAACGTGAAGGAAGAAGCACAGCCAGTACAACGTGCATTCATGTTGATCCTCGCAGTCGGCACTAGCGTCACGCTGTTGGTGCTGGTACTGACACTGCTCATGGTGAATCACTACCAAAAACGTCTGGAGTTAATAGCAGGCACCGACAGGCTTACCGATCTGCTGAATCGGCAGGCATTCGAGATCGTATTCAGGCAAGCCATGCTCGATGCAGACCGCAGCAGCCGCCCGTTGTCAGGCCTTTTGTTTGATCTCGATTTCTTCAAGCAGCTCAATGAAGCCCATGGCCACTTGGCGGGCGATGAAGTGCTGCGCATCGTCGCGCGCCTTGCCAAGAACGTACTGCGCGGGAACGATATCATCGCGCGCTGGGGCGGTGAAGAATTTATCGTGCTGCTCAAGGACTGTCCTCTGGAGCGGGCAGTCATTGTCTCAGAGAAGCTGCGGCATGAGATCGATCACTATGATTTTTCGGGTATCGTACCGGACCGCCACGTCACCGTCAGCCTTGGTGTGGCGCAACACGAGAAAGGAGAAACTGAAATGGTATTCTTCCATCGCCTCGACGAGGCCCTGTCCAAAGCAAAAGCGAACGGCCGCAACCGGCTTCATGTGGCGTGCTCAGGAGGCATTGGCAATTCCTCGCCCGTAGTAGAATCCATTCAATAAATAGGAGAACTCTTCCATTGATGAAATGCGTTCTCGTATCGTTACTGCCGCAAAAACAAACGGCTTTGGCGCATCCTTTTCCAGCGAAATAGTATCGAAGAAATATTGCCAGGACTTGATCACGCTTGTGCAATTGCGCTGCCATCGTTCTTGCAGTAAGGTCTGCAAAAACGTCATCCGTGATCCATCATGAATCCATCCACTCTCTCCGCTGCGCCGCCCCACACACAAGCGCAGTTCGGTAAGCCGGAAAGCGGCTTACGACTGCGCCTTTACACTATCATTTTTGAAGCAGACACAATTGCAGGACGGCGCTTCGACCTGTTGCTCATCGCAGCGATCCTGCTCAGTATCCTGGTGGTGATCTTCGACAGTGTGCAAACGCTTCATGATCGCTATGAGAGCGTGCTCGACGCATTCGAATGGATCTTCACCCTCTTGTTCACCGTGGAGTATCTGATCCGGCTTGCCTGCGTGAAGCGCCCTCTGCGTTACGCTACCAGTTTCTACGGCATCATTGACCTGCTGGCGGTGCTACCGACCTATCTTGCCTTTTTCATTCCACAAGCTCATTTGTTGCTGGACGTGCGTATCCTGCGCCTGATTCGCATCTTCCGCATTCTCAAGCTAACGATGTACGTGCAGGAATACCAGGTGCTAGCCAGCGCAGTGAACGCCAGCCGTCGCAAAATCATGGTCTTTCTGTCGATCGTGATGATGGTAGTGCTGGTGATGGGTACCCTCATGTACGTAGTGGAAGGCCCGCAATACGGTTTTACCAGCATCCCCAAAGCAATGTATTGGGCGATCGTGACGATGACCACGGTCGGGTATGGTGACATAACGCCACACACCGATATCGGAAAAGCGATGGCCTCGCTGATGATGCTGCTCGGTTGGGGCGTACTGGCGGTCCCGACCGGAATTGTGACCGCCGAGATGACGACCCAACGGCTCACGCGCGTGGTAACTACGCGCACCTGCCCCAATTGTCTGAGCGAAGGCCACGAACCTAACGCGCAGTACTGCAAGGATTGCGGTGCGCGTCTGCCTCCCTACCAGCACAGCTGACATGATGGATTTGATCATCCGCAACGCCACGCTGCCGGACGGCACGCAGGGCATCGACATCGCCGTGAAAGACGGACGTATTGCCGCCACCGGCATCGTCTTACCTGCGCACGGGGCACAGGAAATCGACGCGGCAGGCGACTTGGTGACGCCGCCTTTCGTTGATGCTCATTTCCATATGGATGCCACACTCAGTTACGGTCTGCCGCGCGTCAATCGCTCCGGCACCCTGCTCGAGGGCATCGCATTGTGGGGAGAATTGAAGCCCCTGCTGACGCAAGAGGCCCTGGTCGAACGCGCATTGCAGTATTGTGACTGGGCGGTTGCGCGCGGCCTGCTGGCAATCCGTACGCATGTCGATGTCTGCGACAACCGCCTGCTAGCGGTAGAAGCGCTCCTGCAGGTAAAGCAACAGGTAGCGCCTTACCTGGACCTGCAACTGGTCGCATTTCCGCAAGACGGATTGCTGCGTAGTCCCAGCGCATTCGACAATCTGAAACGCGCCATCGCAATGGGCGTGGAGGTCGTAGGCGGTATTCCGCATTTCGAACGGACCATGACTGACGGCGCGGAGTCGGTTCGACTGCTGTGCGAATTTGCCGCGGATAAGGGCTTGCGCGTCGATATGCATTGCGATGAATCGGACGATCCCTTGTCGCGCCACATCGAGACACTGTCTTACCAGGCAAACCGGCTAGGACTGCAAGGGCGCGTGGCGGGCTCGCATCTGACGTCGATGCATTCAATGGATAACTACTACGTAAGCAAGCTACTGCCGTTGATGCGTGAATCCGGCGTTGCGGCAATTGCTAATCCCTTGATCAACATCACGCTGCAAGGCCGGCACGATACCTACCCGAAACGACGCGGCATGACGCGTGTGCCGGAACTGCTGGCAACAGGTATTGACGTCGCTTTCGGCCACGACTGCGTGATGGATCCGTGGTACGGTCTCGGTTCCGGCGACATGCTGGAAGTCGCGCATATGGGCTTGCATGTGGCACAGATGACCGGCCAGGATGCGATGCATGCCTGCTTCATGGCGGTGACGGAAACACCGGCGCGCATCCTGGGGTTGGAAGGCTACGGCCTGCAACCGGGCTGCCATGCCGATCTGGTGATACTTGACGCAGGCAGCACGATTGAAGCAATTCGACTACGCGCCGCGCGGCGCTACGTGATTCGACGCGGGCGCGTCATCAGTCAGTCGCCGACACAGCGTGCCGCCCTGGATCTGCCTGGACGACCGGCGCAGATCGATTTCCGGCTCAGGCGTTAGCCTCTCGGCTTGCTAGCCCGACCTTCCCTTACCCAGTTTCAGTGCAGCGCTAGCGTCAGGATACGGATTGCTATGATCCAGCACACCCCGAGGCCAGTGTAGTATGCAATCACGCGCCAAGGCTGTCTTCCCCATAGATACACCACGGTATGCACATAGCGTGCAAGCACATAGATGGCAAACAGCCGTTGCGCGGACTCCAGCGTTGCACCGAGCAGCACATAGGTCAGCGCCAAGGCAAGGAACAGGGGGAGGTTTTCAACATCGTTGCGCCAAACGTTCGCACAACGCTGCACGAATGGCGCCTCGACTGTCGTCGGCCGTAATCCAAGCATCGCAGCATCCTCCGGCAACAACACCATGCGAGAGCGTATGCGGCTAACTACCTGAAGCACGCTCGTTATCGTAGTTTTCAGAAATAGCGCAACAAGCGCTAACGCGAAGGCGGGGAAAGCGGGATAGGCATTCATGCTTGCCTCCATAGAGACGTCGATTCGCCTTCGATCGATAACGGCGCTTTGCGCGTATGCAGCGTCAACATTCACATTCCTTGAAGTTCATCGAGCTCTGATTATGGGGATGGGCCGCCTCATGCGCCATTGGCTAAATCGACGAATTTATGGCCTAATTCGCCAAATGCAAAAAACAATACCAACCTTTCGCATCGGTATCCTGATCTATCCCGGCTGCCTCCGCAGCAGCGCGGTGATGCCATTGGACGTACTGCGCATCGCCAATATGCTGGCGGCGTACCGGCCATCATCACAACGTGTACAGTTCGATGCGCGCTGGTTCAGCGCACGCGGCGATGACACGGTAAGTGTTGATGGCTTGCGTTTCGACACGCCGCCGCTGGACCTAAACAAGCTCGATGCGCTAATGGTGCCGGCCGTCGATCATCAGGGGACGTTCGACTTGACGTCAATCCTTGAGCAGCTAAAACTCGAGCAAGACGCGCTGCGCCGCTTTGCACGCACAGGACGGCCTATCCTCTCCAGCTGCTCCAGCACCTGCCTGGTCGCGCAAGCAGGCCTTCTCGATGCCCGCCGCGCGACCACGAGCTGGTGGTTGAGCGCCTATTTTCGCAAGTGCTTTCCCAACGTGATACTCGACGCCGAACAATTGGTCGTGCATGATGGCAACTATGTGTCGTCCGGCGGTGTGACTTCCTCTCTGGATCTGGCGCTGTGGTTGGTGGGGCATTTTGGCGGCGAGGAATGGCGGCAGGCGGCCACGAAGGTGCTGGTCATGGATGGCAATCGCTTCAGCCAGGCACCTTACGTCGCGAGTGCAATGATCCAAGGCGAAGGCCACGCAATGATCGAGCGCGCGCGGCGTTGGCTCAACCAGCGACTAGATCAGACTTGGTCGATGGCGGAACTGGCTGCCTATTGCAGCACCAGCCAGCGCACGCTGCTGCGCCGTTTTCAGGAAGTAGTTGGCTTGAGCCCGGTGCGGTATGCGCAGCAATTGCGTGTTGAGCGCGCGAAAGCCTTGCTCGAATCGACGCGACTATCGTTGGAAGACATCACGATTCGCTGCGGTTATGAAGACGTGTCAACCTTCAGCAAGGTATTCAAACGCTGGGCGCAGATCACACCGCGCGAGTATCGGACAAGATTCGGGTTGCGGCATTAGAGCCTGTTATGTGAAGGGCCTGCTCAAATGGCTCATAACAGCACTAGGGGGGGAAATATGAAAAATACATATAAGCGGGCAATCGTCATCGCACTCGTGGCCGCAGGCGTACTTGCCCTAACGGGCTTTGCTGCTCTGCGCTACGCCACGAAAACGCTCAAGAGCCAAGTGGAGCAGGCGCTTGGCCCGGAAAGCAAAGTAGGCGAGATCGTCGTTGGTCTATCCGCCATCGAAATTCACGATATCCGCATCGCGGCACCACAAGGGTGGCCCGCGCCGGACGCCTTGCGCGCGGAACGTATTGTGATCCGCCCTGATCTCATCGGTCTTTTCTCGGCACGCCTCCATGTCCCGCGCATCACTATTGAGCAGGCCTACGTATCCGCATTACGTGCTCGCAACGGCAAATTTCGGCTATTGCCCAGTCTGCTGGAAAAACGTGCGCCATCCAAAGGCGATGCGGCGACATCTGCGCCAGAAGTCAGCATCGGGGCGATCGAAGTACACGACAGTGTGCTGGAATTTTTCGATGCATCGGTACGCCAGCCGGCGCACAAGACGCGCCTGGAACAACTGCACGCCAAAGTGGAAGAACTGCACGTACCCAGTCTCGCCGGTCGTACCAACATCCACCTCGATGGCACCGTGAAGGGTGTACAGCGTAACGGCAAACTGCAGATCGATGGCTGGGCGGAGCTGGCAACGAAAAATTCCAACATCACCACCAAGCTGCAAGGCGTGGATCTGGTCGCGCTGCAACCGTACCTGATCAAAGCCTCCGAAACCGGCGTGAAGCGTGGGACGCTCGACCTGCGCTTAAAATCGACGGTGTACAACAATCGCTTGCATGCGCCTGGCACGCTCACCCTCAGCGGTTTGGAGCTAGCCTCTGGCAACAGTGCGTTCGGTACCTTCATGGGGGTGCCACGCCAAGCTGTCATCGCCGCCCTGAAAAATCGTCAGGGCCAAATCACCATCAACTTTACGCTTGAGGGCAATCTAAATGATCCAAAGTTCTCTCTCAACGAGAGCTTTGCATTGCGTATCGGTGCAGCGGTAGCGCAGACGCTTGGCATCAGCATCGAAGGCATTGCCAAAGGCGTTGGTGGCGCGACGGAAGGATTGGGCGGCATGGTCAAAAAATTGTTTGGAAAGTAAACAGACCACGCTGAGCAGGAACAAGCCCGTCATGCGGAAATACGATAAGGTAGCAAAGGAAGGATAATCACCACAATGGAAACAACGCTGACCGCAACACAGATCGAACAATTTCGCCACGATGGCTTCCTCGTCTTTCGGAAGCTGGTATCCCCTGCTGCTTGCGAAACGATGCTGTCCGTCACCCGGCAGCATTTGCAATCCGCGATCGCGCCGGTCGAATATGAGGCGGACGTCGGCTATCCTGGGGCGCCACAGTCGCTCGACGCCCCCGGCGGCAGGACGATACGTCGCCTGCGTGCCGCCTATCAACGCGATGCCTGTTTCCAGCAGTGGGCCGAAGATCCGCGCATCATCACGTGGTTACGCCAATTGTTCGATGAGCGAGTGTGCCTTACCCTCGCCCACCACAACTGTGTGATGACCAAGCATCCCAACTTCGGCACCGCCACTGGCTGGCACCG
>CBHCMF010000097.1:0-17507 GCA_965974465.1 uncultured Noviherbaspirillum sp. | reverse complement strand
TCTGGTTGACCGGAAAAGCTACCGTTTGGTTGCTGGTGCCAGCAGTAGTGAGCTTGACGATTTTTGTGTGGCTGTTGACCTTACATCCCACCGCAAGCGGACGGGTGTATGCGGCCTACGGAGCTGTTTACATCGCAACTGCACTGGGCTGGTTATGGATCGTTGACGGAGTTACGCCGACGTGGAGCGACTACACAGGGGTGGGGTTAGCGCTCCTTGGTGCTGCTGTCATCACATTGGGGCAACGTCCAGCTTAGGCGATTTCCGGGAAAGATTTGCCATTTTCGCGGCACATACGGGCGCGCTGCGGCGTTGCTCATCGTTGCCATAGCCCCACTATGACTCCTCCTCACGCCTTGCATCGCATCCCGCTATGACCGCCAAATTGCACAAGCTATTTCGGCGCGACGCCTAACGATGGGCGGCCATTATTACGCCCATTTGTGATGATTAAATTTTTTAAGATACTTCGCCACACACAAAATTTTTCCTCACCGTGAAATATGGTAAATGGCGTTCTTCCCTTTGGAGCGCACAGTAAGCTTGTTCCCCGATATCGATACGAACTCCATTCCATCGCGTGGTTCAGCAGATTCGCCAATAAACAGCTTTCCGTTCTCGATGTGCCAAGAGACTACGGGCGCGGTAATCGGACCTCCTTTCTCGCCAGCAGTCATTGTCGCCCAGTCGCCTTCTCCAAAGCGAAGCGTAAGGACGCTTGTGTCACTGACCAGATCCAAGGTGGTACCGACCAACCACGTTGGAGACCAGCCTTTGATGTTAGCTGGAAGTGGCTTTGAGGGCGCCGGCGCAACGGCATAGGAAACACCAGCTGCAAGAAGCAAAGGAAAACTGAGTAAAAGTTGTTTGGCAAATGGCGTCATATTACGGTTAGTTAGCGCAAGTGCATTGTTGGCATCGATCAGAATAGTCATGATGCGCCGACTTTCCCGATACCTTCGTTCGGTTGAGGGGAAAAGCGCTCTGGTCTTTTTACGTCAAAATAGGCAGACTGGTCAACGAGGAAGGACGGGATGCGTTCAGTCAGTACCACTCTTTTAGTGCATATCAGGTCTACCCACCAATCTGCCTGAACGGATCCAGCGCAATATCGATCAAGCGCCGTTCGCGCACGACGACTTCCGCAATCGCTGTCATCCCATATCGCAATGGGTACTTAGTGTCACCCACCTCGTAATAATCTCGCTGAAGTGTGACTCGCCCCTCATACACGGGCTGCTTGGTTTGCGGCGATAGTTTTGTGGCTGGAGAAATGAAGTTCAGGGTGCCATCGATGAGACCGTAGCGCTGATAGGGAAATGCGTTGAACTTCAGCTTGACCGGTAAACCTTCACGCAGAAAGGCGCGGTCGTGCTCAGCGATCTCGATCTTCAGAATAGGACGGGCGTTCTTTGGCGCGATGCCACCCAGCGGAGAATTGGCCTGGACCTTGTCTCCCGGTTGCGTAGAGGTGACGTCGGTGATAACACCGTCCACCGGCGCCACGATGAGGAGGAAGTTGTCCTTGTCGATGTTTTCAAAACGGATACGGGCTGCTGCATCAGCAACCAGCCGCGCGGTTTGTACTTGCAGCCGCAATTTTTCTTCGGCGTTGGCGACCTCCTTCGCGGCCGCTTCATACTGCAACTGCAGTTTGGTAAATTCCTGTCCGCTGCTTTCCAGTTGCGCCTTGGCCTGGGCGGACTCCTGACTTTGCCGAGCGTTCAGTTCACTGACGCGGGACTGCGCCACGCGCAACGCATTCTCGGCGGCCAAGAGCGCATTTTTTTTACCTTCCACCTGAAGCTGGGATACGCCACCACCGCCCGGCAAGGAGAATAGCCGTGCGTACTTTTCTGCTTCGGCGCGAGCAGCGTCGCGGGCACGACGCGCATCATCAACCATCGTGCGGGCTTCTTGCAGTTGCGCACGCTGCCCTTCCGCCAGTCTCGACGTTCCTTCCGACACGCGCTTGGCATGCTGATGCTCTTCCAGTTCCATTGCTTGTTTCAACGCGGCTACCTTGCGCTCCATCAGTGCTTTTCTCTCAGGGAATTCTTTCCACTCGCGTTCGGCGTCTTCCAGTCTCAGCTGTGCTTCGAGCGCGTTCTTGGCCGCCTCGATGGCACCGCGTGCATTGAGCCGGGCCAGCGTGTCGCCTTTTGAGACGGGTTGGCCTTCGGCGATGTAGAGGTTGGCCAGTTCCCCATCGATGGGAGCGTAGAATCGGCGCACTTCCGACTCGGGCTGAAGCACGCCCTGCGCGGTCACGATGACGTCGGCGCTGCCGAAGAAGGACCAAAGGAGCGCGACGAGTACCAAGCCCACCATGGTGAACACGGTGGCCTGAGTAAACCGCCATGGCTCGGCAGTCAATATCGAGATCCCCTCAGCACTATGGTCTTCCAGTGCCTCTCTCAAGGGTTTAAGGTGATGTTCGATCTTCATCGCGTCGCTCCCCGATCAATGCCAGTTTGGCTTTTAACAATGCCGGCGTCAGCACCATGCGTAGGTCCAGCAAAGATTTGCGCTGCAGCTCAACTTCTGCGTCGATCTCGTCCTTGAGCTTGCGCCACTGCGTCGATGGCGCCATTTTCAGTTGGGTAACGATGCGCATACCCTGCTGCGCATCGGCTTCGGCCCCGGACAGCAACTGCGCCTGCGTGCGGAAGGTATTTGAGATTTTCGAATCGAGACGTTGCTCACCTTGGATCGGACCATTCTGGCGATACTGGGTCCACTGCGCCTGGGCGCGGTTCATCAGTGCCTGTGCACGTCCGAGTGCCTTGTCCTTGTATAGACGGATATCCGCATCCGTCGCGCGGACGAAGTACACATCTTCGGCGGTATCGAGCGATCCGTAAAACGATAGAAGCCGTTCTTCATAGTCCTTACCATTGCGCGCGGCTTGCAAGGAGGCAAACTGTTCTGCAATCGCTTTTTTACGCTCCAGCTCTTTGGTCACCGCATCTGCCCAAGCACCGGCATTCATCGTTTGTAAGCCTTCGATAGCTTGTTTTACCTCTCCTCGCCGCCAAGCGCCCGATATGGCTTGAAGCTGTTGCATCACATTGGCAGGCGGAAGGCGGTCACTCGATGTCAGCGCACGAAACTTGGCCTGGAACGGTGGTGTCGAGAATGTGGCCTGGCTGATCAACGCCACGAGGGGACCAATGCGCCGGGCGCGCATCTCATTATCAATCGCCAAGTATTGCCGCACATCCTGGCGCACACCGTCCAAGCCGAGGCGGGGATATTTTTCCGCATACTCTTTCAACACGTTTTCCAGTGCGCCGGGCTGATCGCGGTTCAACTCGGCACCGATCATTGTCTTCAGACGCTCAATGGCTGTCAGGTAGACCGTATCGTCACTCTGCAGCTTACGCAAATAGCTAAGCGCTTCGGCATAGGTATCCTTGAACTCAGGAACCATGGAGGAAATGGTGGCAAAGGCTCTTTGGTGCCGAGGCGTATCCTCGTCCCATTGCTTGAGCAGACGCCGAATGTTGTCTTCATCAGCATACAGACGAATTGGCGCATCCACGCCACCTCTACTGATCACGAACCGTTCGACGCTGCCTATCCACCCGATCTCGTTCACCAGCGGTTGAGCGTCAGCGTTGTAGCGCGCCAGCGCTTTCATCTGACCGACCAGTGCTTCAGCACGGTTGAAGTCACGCGCCTTGATGAGATTGGTCCATGTCGGCACGTGTGCCTTGAGCAGGGCTTCCGTGCCCAGGGCTCTGAGTGCCGCATTGTTCGGATCGCGTTGCAGAGAGCTGCTGGCCAGTGTTGCCGCCTGCGCATGATCCCCGCTTGCCAGCTGGTCTTGCAGTTCTCGCTCGGGTGCAGTGGTGAGGTGCAACACCAACGCAAGCCCGATCAACAGCACGAGCAAACCTCCGCCCCAGCGCAACATGCGCACCAGTCCTGAACGATCTCGTCCGGTAAAGGCATCGGTCAGCTCTGAGGCAAACGCAGCAAAGCGGTTACCGAAATGGTATTTTTCCCCTTCCCGCCCCGCGTCATCGCTTTGCTTTTCCGCTTCCTTATTCACCTCGTCGTCCTGCCGGGGCGCCTGCTCTACGCAGAAGATATCAAGGAAGGAGTCCGCCGCCGCGACGAAGGTGGTCTTGTCAGCGTCGCCTGCCGCAGCGCGTGCCGCGGCGGGACTAATCTTGGTCATGGTGGGGTCGAATGCGGCCTCTTCATATTGCAAGGTCACGTTGTAGACAAAGTGATGGCCGCCGAATGCCAGTACATCGCCATCCTTCAACGGCACCGCGTGCTCGTCCAGACGTTTGCCGGCAACGAAGGTGCCATTGGTGCTGCCAAGATCTTCGATGAATGGTGCGCCGCCTTTCAGAAAAATGTGAGCATGGCGCCGTGAGATGTAATTGACCTGATGTGGAAAGGCATTCTTGTAACGTGAAAACGTCTCATCAGCCTTACTGATCAAAAACGGAAACTGCGTGATGACAATGGGCTGAAGTCCAAGATCATCGCGCTCTGGCGCCAACGTCAAGCTGGCGAGTTTGGCTACACCTGCGGGTGCGCGTGTGATGCCGCTCACCTGGCGCAATTGCACGCGGTAAGAAAGTGCGCCGCCGAAGCACAGCTCATCGCCGTCGCGCAGCCGTGTGATCTTCTGTTGTACGCTCATGCCGTTGACAGTCGTTCCGTTCTTGCTGTTCAGATCAGCAATATAGACCGCCCCATTTTCAACAAAGATCTTTGCGTGCCGGCGCGACAAATCCGCAACCCACTCCGGTGCATAAGACGCAAATGGCGGTTCAGTGCGGCCAATGGCAAACAGATCTTCTTCGATATAAATCTCGTCCAGCTCCTCCGGATGGGAAAGGGGCTGGAGTACGATGTCGAATGCCTGAGCTGCCATCGCCATGTCGGCAATCGTTGCATCTTCCTGCACCGTATTTCGGCGTACCATGCATGTACTCGCTTATTGGCTCGCTGTTTGACTATCGTCATTGCGCGCGTTGCTGACATCAACGGCAGGCCAGCCGCCACCCAAGGCTTTGTAGAGCGTCACCGTATCCGACAGAATCTGCTGGTGATTCGCCAGCAGGGCCAGCTGCGCAGACAGTAGCGAACGCTCGGTCTCGAATACTTCGAGCTGGGACACTAGTCCCTCCTGCAATTGCGCTTCCACTTGCGCTGCGACCACTTTCAGATAATCGACCTGCTGTTGCAATTCGGCTCGCTGCTGCTTGTGCGTGTCGAGATTGACGAGAGCGTTCTCCACTTCTTCAAATGCGGTCATGACCGTTTTCCTGTACTGCTCTTCGGCCACCTTTGTCTGTACTTCGCTCGTTTTCACGCGTGCTTTCACGCTGGGATCCAGCAGTGGAATATTGATACTGGGCAGTAGTCCAAAAGTGAAAGACTTCAGGAGGTCGGTGAGCGCGAAACTGGACGTGCCCCCGCGTCCAGTCAGACTGATAGATGGCAATTGCGCGAGCTTTGCCTGTCCGACCAGATCGTACGCCTGCAGCACGCGGTATTCCGCCGCGACGACATCGGGCCTACGCTTGAGAAGATCGGCCGGCAAACCGGCGGGCACCTCTGGCGGATTCACCCTGTCTCGCAGTTTGCCTGGCGGCACCCTGAAGTCGCCAGCCGGTATACCGAGCAATGTAGCGAGCGCATTACCGGCAAGACTGCGTGCGCGTTTGAGTTCGAGAAGATCGTTCGTCAACCGATTGATCTCCGCGCGTTGCTGCAACACGCGCGTGTTGGGTAACAAGCCATTGCTGTACATGGCATCGTAGATCGCCAGAATCTGCTTGTTCTTGTCCAGCGCGCGCTGTTGCTGATCAATCTGTTCATCAAGCTGAAGGATCTGAAAATAGGTGGTCGATACGTTTGATACGAGTGATAGATATCCGGCCCGCCAGTCAGCTTCGGACGCACGATATGCTGCCGTCTGCGCCTGCACGCCCTTTTCTACCTTGCCCCAGACATCGATATCCCAATTGACCTGGGTGCCGAGATTGAATTCACGGGTAAACTTGCGTCCTGTGCTTTTTTCAAAGCTTGCGCCAGCGCCTGCGTTCAGCGAGGGCAGCGCCCCTGCCCGCGCTTCGCCAATTTCAGCATTGGCAACCTGAATGCGTGCGGCCAGAATCTTGACGTCAAAATTGCCTGCAATCGCCTTGTTCACCAAATCATCCAGATACGGATCTTGAAACGCCTTCCACCAATCCGGCGCAATCGTTTCAGCAGCCGACACCGAGGCTTGCTGCGACCACGCAGTCTTGATCGGCGTGTCGGGTTGTCGGTATGCCGGCATGCTCACATCGGCGCAGCCTCCCAGGAGCGCCCCCGACAGAGCGACAAGCAATGCGCTTACTGCACGATCAGTGCCAAATATGTTGTTACGGTCTCTCGTCATGCCACCATCCATACCTTCGATTCGACAAATACATTGAACAAACTAGGATCGAGATGCCCTGCACGGCATTCCGCATCAATCAACGCCAATGCTGCTTCGGCAGGCACCGCCTTCTTGTACGGACGGTCACCCGCGGTGAGCGCGTCCCAAATGTCACAAATGGTCAAAATCCTCGTCTGGACGCTGATCTGCGCCCCGCGCAAGCCCATCGGATAACCCGACCCATCCAGTTTCTCGTGATGCCCATGCGCGATGGACGGCACGCCGGCCAGATCGCGCGTCCAGGGAATCAGAATCAGGAAAGAATAGGAATCGGCCACATGCGATTCGATCTGCAAACGCTCCTCTGGCGTCAAGCATCCTTTGGGCAGACTCAATGCGGCAAATTCACTTTCTTCCAGCAGAGGCAAGGAGAGATCGTCGATATCGCGGTAGGTGTAAGCCAACACATCGCGCAAATCGATCAAGCTCTCACTTGGCGAGATCGCAGGTTCGTTGGCGTGCCGGATCGTGGCGAAAAAGCGCTCCAGACGCGTGAATTCCGCACGCAACGCATCCTCCATTTTCAGCATTTCTTCCTTGAATGCCTCGCCGCTCAGCGCATGCTCGCCGTGCATGTCAATCAGGCGCCGGTACGCCTGCCGCTCCAGGCAGACCCTCGCATATTTAAAGCGTTCCTCCAGCATCCGCAATTCATGGTGGTGCAACTTCTTTTCCTTGCGTAGAACGTGCTCTCTCACACCGACCTTGCCGAAATCATGGAGCAGTGCGGCATACCGTATCTCGCGCAATTGATCCTGTGTAAACGTGATCTGCCCCAGGCCTGGGGCATCGGCGCGGTCCACCGCTTGGGCGAATTGTTCAGCAAGACCGGCCACACGGAAGGAATGCCCAGCCGTCACGGGGTCGCGCTCTTCGATGGCCTGCACCGAAGCGCGGACGAAACCATCCAGCAGACGCTCAATATCGGAATACAGCTCAAAATTCTTCAGCGTGACCGCCATCTCCGCGCACACGCCTGTGAGCATTTCCAGGTCCTGTGCCTTGAACGCATACGGGTCGGACGAGGTATCCACCTGGATGAGACCGAGACATTCGCCCTCCATCACCAAGGGCACGCACATCACACTGCGGATGGCTTGCGAAATGATGGATTCCTGAGAACCGAAATGGCGGTCAGACAACGTATCGACCGACAAGATCGCCTGCTTCTTGTTAAGCACTTCATCGATGATGGTGCGCGACATACGAACGCGCTCCAGGTCCAACGCCACACCATCGCGCCGGCGCGCGGCCACCGGGATGGGCGCCTCACCATCGCTTTTCCGCAGGAGAATGAAAGCGCGCTCCGCCAGTGGAAACAAGTCGAAGATGAGGTTCATGATCTTCTCGGTCAGCGTCGCGCGATCCTTAACCGCGCCAAGCGCAATGCCCACCTGTGCCATTGCGTGCAGCTTCTGAAGTGTCTGCGCCGCATCGCCTTGCACTGACGCCGGCGCGGTGCTGATCAAGCGCGTGAACTCGGTAGCATCGACCATCTTGGTGATAATGGCCGGCATGCTGTCGCGCGGCGGTACCACCAGCGAATGGAAAACGATTCGAATCGATGAAATTGTCAGCTCGTCACCATCACGCAGCGGATGCCATACCCCTGGCTTGAGCCGTTTGCCAAGCACAAAGGTACCGTTGAAGGAATGGAGATCTTCCGCAAAATACGTGTCTCCACGACGTCGTATGCGCGCATGTCGCCGGCTGATAGTGTGCTCTGGAATGCAGAAAAACTTGTCCGGATTCAGTGAGTCCTGAGGATCGCGACCAATCACCACTTCATCATGCAACGAAAAGATGAGCGGCTGTATCGATCCGTCTCCGAGGACTTCCAGGTACGCGGTCACCACGTCGTCGGCCCCAGCGAATGCTGCCGTGTTTTCCATTTCACCTCCTTTCGCGTGGCCTACTGGGAGCAGGAGCCGTGCCAGGCGATCACCTCACGAAGATTGTTATTTTTTTGGAATAGATCGGCGGATTGTGAGGGACATGCTTATCGTCGCCCATCAGCAACTGCAAAGTATGTTTTCCGGGAGGCAGTTCGATCATCGTTTCCGTCTGACCCGCACCGAAATGCAGATGATTTCTGTCCGATGGAATTTCCTGGTCTGCCGGCGGCAGATCCGTATCAATCAGCAAATGGTGATGACCGGTATTCGGAAATTTGACGTCCTTCGGCGCCACCCCCATATCACGTAGGCCAAACCAGACGCGAAACGGCTTGCCGGCTGCAATGACCTCGCCATTGTTGGGCCAGCCGATATAGAGGTACGCATTGGGCGGTGCCGGCGTGCTTCCTGCAAAGGCACTATGGGAAAGAAGGAAGATGGTAACTGCGACAAAAATCCTGATCATGCTTGTGCTCCACTCCCTTTCCATGCATAGCGTGCCCGGTGTTATCGCTCCAGCGAACTTACTTCACCGTAATTGAAATCTTTTGCGAGTACACCGGCGGATTGTGCGGAATGTGATTGTAGTCACCCATGAGCAATTGCAAGGTATGCTTTCCTGGCGGCAGTTCGATACGTGCTTCCGTCTCTCCGGCACCGAAATGGAGGTGGTTTCTATCCGACGGAATCTGTTCATCCATCGGCGGTAGTTCGGTATCTACCAACACATGATGATGGCCGATATCCGCCATGACCGTTCCTTTTGGCGCCACCCCCATATTGCGCAAGCCCATACGCAGCCAGAACTTGCCGCCCGTAATCACTGCCCCATTAGACGGCCAGATAATATAGACGGCCGCATCTTTCGGCGCCGGTGTCGGCCCGGCAACCGCAGAAGCAGCACCGGCCATCGCGGTAGCAAACGCAGCCAGAATCAGTACTCGTTGCATGCTATACCTCCTCCCGTAGCAACCACCCCATTGGAGAGAAGATCGGTCGGCGCTTCATTCCATGGACAAAACAATCGATCTCATTTTCGGAGAAGTTGTAGACCGTCGTTTGTTCTCGCGCAAACCCTTTTGACTATTGGGTACTGATGATATGAATAAGCGTGTCGCTATTCGCGTTGCTGCGTGGAGGAAATGATTGCATGCAAATTGTTAACAAGTCTGCATGGCGAATCGCGTTGCTCGGCCTTGTATTGATATGCCTGTCGTCCACCTCTGTCATGGCCGACAACCGCAAAAACGAACAAGCACCCGGAATCTTATCTGGCAGTCGGAACGTTGCGCTCGTGATTGGCAATACTGCGTACGCCGATGATCCACTTGGTAATCCAATCAACGACGCACGCGCCATGAGCACGATGCTAGCGTCGCTTGGTTTCGAGGTCTTGCGCCGGGAGAACGTGACCAAACAGCAGATGGAAGAAGCGCTCCACGATTTCAGTCAGCGTTTAGGCACCGACGGCGTCGCGCTATTTTATTTTGCCGGCCACGGCTTTCAGATCGCTGATGCCACCATGCTGGCGCCAATCGATGCCGACCGGCGCTCTCCTGTAAGCCTGCTAACCCAAAGCATTGATGTACAGCGCGTGCTACATAGCCTGTCCCGTTTGCGCCAGGGGAGACCGAACCTCATCATTTTGGATACTTGTCTGAACAATCCCTTCCAAACCGGTACCACGCACGGTCAAGCGCTTCCCGCACAAACGCTGATCGCCTACGCAACCGCACCGGGATCATTGGCAGACGACGGTAATCATCATGGGGTCTATACCGCCGCGTTGCTCAAGGCCCTGACCATTCCAGGACTGGACATCAGAGAAATATTTCAAGGCGCCGCATCGGCGGTGCGTCAAACAAGCGCGCAGAAACAGCAGCCTTGGATTGCCTCCTCGCTGCCCGAACCATTCCGGCTCTCGACCAGGACGCAAAACAACTTGCCTGCGATGCTGGTCTCAGCGTCGTCAGAGGAAACTACACCAAATACACGAAGCCGCGCCATTCTTCCTAAAGACAGCGCCGAGCAATATGAACTGGCGTTCTGGGATTCCATCAAGGACAGCACGTATGCAAGCGACTATGAGGCCTACCTCAAAGCCTACCCCAATGGCCGCTTCGCTGCCCTGGCGCGCGCGCGCATTGAACGACTGCAGGCAACGCAGCCCAAGGCAGAGTCCCCCAAACGTGCCGCCCCAGCGACCAAAGCCCCGCCACCCTCTCCTAAAAAAGAACCGCCGCCACAGGCGCGCCCTGCTCCCGCCGCACCACCACCGACCGCAGCAGCATCCGGTGGGGTCACCGGAGAAGAGAAAGATTGTCCGGCCTGTCCTATATTGATCGGCTTCTCCCCAGGCAGCTTCACGATGGGAAGCAATACCGGGGACCTAAGTGAAAAGCCCGCACACCGTGTCACAGTCAATGCCCCCTTTGCCATGGGTAAATATGAAGTCACAGTCGAGCAATGGAATGCCTGTGCGGAAGCCGGCGCCTGCCCCCGTCTCGGGACAGAAACCACCTCCACCCCCAATACCCCTGTACGCGATGTCAGCTGGGACGATGCACAACAATATGTGAAATGGTTATCCAAACTGACTGGCAAATCCTATCGCTTACCGACCGAAGCGGAATGGGAATATGCTGCCCGGGCGGGCACATCGACACGATTCTGGTGGGGCGAGAAAATGCAGCCGGGCAAAGCCAACTGCAAGGAATGCGGCGAGCCATGGAGCATGGAGGGCCCGGCCAACGTCGGCTCTTTCGCCGCCAACCCTTACGGCTTGTACGATATGAATGGCAGCGTATGGGAATGGGTCAGCGATTGCTGGCATAACAACTACAAGGGCGCCCCCGCTGACGGACGATCATGGGAGGCGCCGGCCTGCCGAGAACGGGTGATTCGCGGGGGGTCTTGGCGCGACGGCGCGAGTTACATGCCATCGGCGACACGATTCAAGTATGCCGCCAGCGTACGTCATTCGCAGAATGGATTTCGGGTGGTGCGGGATAGTAAATAACATTCATTGCCTTACGCTATGTCTGCTCTCACGACTTACGCCCCCTCGTCGTAATCTGCAAAAATTCCACCGCAATCTTCTCTGCGCCGAATTTTCCACTCTGCTGCCGAAGCTGCTTCTCTACAGCCGTTAGATAATCCGCCGTTGGTTCATGCTCAGGACGCAGCTCCTCAAACAGCGGCGCCGGCGTTACAAGCAACACAATCAGATCCGTACCGAACGGCTTGGCCACAACCCAGTTGCCAAGGCTTCCAATGGTTGCAGCATAATTCGGGGGCGCCTGATTGGCCTTGGCATGCGGACTAGGCAGCATGTGAAGCACATTGCCGTCGAACGCATAGTAGTCGACATAGACGAAAGAATCATAGGTAGGCGTCGTAACGTCGAGCACGACAAACTCGCCTTCGGTCAGCACCGCTCCCGGCTTTTTCAACTGAATCGAGGCAGCACTGCCAGTTTCCCGTGTCTTGATCCAGTAAGGACCAAGCATGCGAATCACCGGGCATTTCTCATCGCTGACCTGCTGCACATCCAGGGCAAGTGCCCTCACGCCAGAAACGGTACGCAAGTCCTCCTGCAAACGCGCCACGCCATAGCTGGCCGGCAGATACCCCTGCACCCGCAAGGCATCTTCGCCGATTGACGGTACCAAGGCCGAACAGGGCACACGCGCAAGAATCGGTGCGACCGCATCGAGCGATAACTTAGGCACAACTTGCGCAGGAGGCTGGGACACAACAGGACCGTCTGCAGGTTGTCGATCATAGTTGAATGCCACAGCGGCCAGCGCCGCAACCAGCAATCCTAAAGCGCCGAGTACAAGAGGCGTCTGGGCTGGGCTTTCGGCACTGAATTCACGCAAAAAGCGCTCTACGTTCCGTGTTCTGGCGTCACGCTCAAAGGCCAGCGCAGCGCGCAGCGCCCGCCATTGCCGATACCCCAGATTCTTGGGCCGTTGCGGCTTTAACCCGGCATTACGTGCCTGCGTAGCGGACAGACGATCAAACGGATGACGCCCAGTCAATAGTTCATAGGTGATACACGCTAGCGCATAGACGTCATCCCGCGGATCGGGGACACGATGTTCGAGCATTTCCGGACTGGCATATGCCGGCGTCATCGCCCCCAGACTGCCGGGATCGAACACCGTCGCTTCCGCATCCTCTTCCGGTTTTTGAAACACGCGCGCGATGCCAAAGTCGATGACTTTCACCTCACCCTTATCCGCCAGAATGATGTTGGCCGGCTTGAGGTCACAATGCACAAAGCCACGTTCATGCGCATAGGCTAGCGCTTTCGCGACGCCGCTGACGATGTGCAACGCCTTGTCATACGGCATGCCCTTGAAGTCCGGGTCCCGCAGAGTTCGGCTTAATGGTTTGCCAGCCAGATACTCCATGGTCAGATAGACCATCGATCCGTCGCGATCAAAGTCGTACACCGTGACGATATTGGGATGCGCCAGGGCCTGCGCCTTCTTTGCCTCGCGCTGCAAGGCAATCAGTGATTTCGGGTGGCCACGAAACTGAACGTTCAGCACCTTGATCGCGATGTACGGGTTGCGGTCGGAGGCTTCCAGCTTGCGCAAGTCCAACGCCTTGTACACGGTCCCCATTCCGCCGAAGCCGATGCACTCCTCCAGTACGAAGCGGCCGTTCAACGTATCGCCGACGCCCTTTATTCTTTCCGGTATCTCGGCAGGTTCGTTCGGATAGTCATTCGCATGAGGAACGGGCGGTGGCCTCGGCCGCATATGGTCGTGAGGACTGGTCTGCAAACGTGTTTCATTCGCAGAGCTAGGATCCATTTCCTGTAAATGCGCGACCCGCCGTTGCAGCTCTGCATACACCTCCGGCGGCAACTGGACACGTGTATGCTCGTCGTCAAGAAGTTCAAACAGTTGCGCGGAATTTCCTCGATCGCTCGCTAGCGCTTGATCGACCTGCGCAAAAAATTCCTTGTGCGACAAACCACCGTTTTGAAAGGTGCGAATTGCGTGCGCAAGACTTGCCCTCTGATTTGACATTGCGTTTCCCGAGACATCGCTTGGTTTACACGCGCCCTCAACACGAACCCGAGCTTCAATACTGCGCGCCCGTCAATAAGTCAGTTTTAATATAGTACAAATCCCCAAACGGATATTTCGACATGGGCTTATTTGTATTGCGTTGTGTGCGGCCAGACAGGTCATCCCCCTATGTTGGAGCCAGACCACCACCTCTTCCGCATGACAAGACGGCCGATTTCGCACGATACACGCCACATCCTCAAAAAAACCATTTATTTTCAATACCTTAGACGCATCCTCTATGCTTCTTCCGGTTGCTGGCACAGTCCCTGCTGTATGTCATGCGAGCACAACAAATGTGCTCAATTTCAAACCCACTATCTACTAGGAGCATCATCATGACTACACTGCAAATCAAAGACCTGTCCGTTACCGAAGCCCTCGACGCCCGCGCCATGCGCGCTGTGCGCGGTGGGAATGGCAAAGAAAATGTGCCTGCGCACATGCTGCCGTACTTTGGCGAATCGAAGTACGACTTTAAGTTCGACGTTTCGCAACTGATCGGCCAAACGCAAAATGTCGTCAACAACAACGGCAACAACGTCGCTTTTTCGTACGACATCCACTCGACCATCAAGCCAACGCAAACGGCCAACAACAACATCAGTTTCTAAACATCGTTAAACAATCCCGATCCGAGTGGAGGCTGCAATGCCTCCACCGCATCGCCCCACTTCCAAGGAGAACTATTCATGTCAACACTCATGATTCATGACCTGTCGCAAAGCCGGGAGCTCGACCGCAAGGCGATGACTACCGTACGCGGTGGTAATTCCTGGCTCGCCGGATTGGGCCCGGTCGCCAACGTCAACGTCGATGTCAACCAAGATATTGCTCAACTGCAGAACATTGAAGTCAATGCACTTAACAATATCGGTGTCATCGGTGCTGGTTTCGGCCCCCTGAAGCTGGACATCAATCCATCACAATGGGCCACCCCCCACGTCGTGCTCTAAGCACGCTCGGCAGCGGAGGTCCCGTGGCCTCCCTTGCCATCGCAATGACGGGGATCAGAAACGGCTTCCGCGCATATCGCTATACTGCATTTCAGCGCGAGCACTCCCCTCGTTCCTTTTGAGGATTCCATCATGGCTACCATCGTCATCAAAGACTTGCCTGACAGCATCGAATTGGATCGACAAGCAATGTCTACCATCACGGGCGGCTCACGCGCAGGCGGTCGTCCCTCCTACGCCGGGCGGCCTGTCGCCGGACATTCGATATTGCGTAATACGCGCATCGTCAATTTCCCCACCGGCTACGCTAGCGGCGCCAAGGCGACGGGACGCACACCGTCCAAGTAAAGGAGCAAAGAGCCTCTTCTGCACTAACTCTCGTGGTCCTCCGTAAGCAGCGGACTGTTGCTCCACGCATCGAGGCTACCCACTATTTTTGAAGGGTAGCCTCTCCGATAACCCGAAACGGCTGACGACGCAAAAATACGCATGAACAAAAACGAAAAAGAACATTTGATTCAACGTTACGTTCAAGCCTATAACGGCTTTGATATCGACGGCATGGTGGCGTTGGTGCATCCTGAGTGCACATTCCAAAATATATCTGGCGGTGAGGTTAACACCTCTACGTCCGGTGTCGCGCAATTTCGCCAACTTGCCGAGCAGTCGAAAGAACTGTTCTCCTCGCGCCGTCAAACAATCACTGCATACAAACACGATGGAGAAGCGGTGACTGTTGACATCGACTACGAAGGTATTCTACGGGTCGACCTTCCCAACGGTGCCAAAACGGGAGAAACGCTTAAGTTAAGAGGCCAGTCTGTGTTTCGATTCTGTGACGGCTTAATCTTGGCAATTACCGATTACAGCTAGCCATAGCGCCCATGTATTTGCCCCGCCTGACTGCAAAAGCGCAATCCGTCCTTACCGCCGCTCCAAGGCATTGTCCTCCGTCATTTGGATTCCTCGGGATCCAGCCTTACTCGCTCAAATTTGAAAAAAGGTTGATTTAGCGATGGCTGCAAGTTGCCCAGTTGCGACATCAATGCAAATTCCCTCATGAAATACCGTTGCCCATGCATTTTTAAATAAAGCGCCGCTCCTGCAAACGGCTATTGCATGGCATAGGGCTTTAGCAAGGTTCAGGGAGGAGTGTTCAGGTGCTATTCAGACAGGAAGCCGTGCAAGCCCATCGACAGAAGCTTCATGGGGATGTCTTTCTTGCGCAGCCGATTGCTTTTTCGATCATCGAAGCACTTATCTTTGCCGTGATAGCTGGCGTAGCAATCATGCTGGTCACCGGAAGTTATGCGCGCACCGAACAAGTACGTGGCCATCTTGTGCCGACGAAGGGCCTGGTCAAGATTCAGACCGGCCAGTTTGGCACGCTGGAATCGTTGACGGTGCGTGAAGGCGAGACAGTAAAGGCCGGTGCCGTGTTAGCAACGATCCGCATTGCGGAGCAGTCAGCAGATGGCCTCACCTCAACCGAAAAGGCGTTGGATGCCCTCAAGCGTCAGATGCGATCCAATCAGTCGCAGGTTGCGCTCGAACATCAATTTCTGGAAACGGAACTAAAGCGCTTACAAGCGGAAAGAACGGAAGCGCTCGGTTTGGCGGTCTCTCTCCGTCAGCGCCTTTCGTTACAGCGGGAAATGACATTGTCTGCCAAAGCAGCCTACGACGACGTGCAAGGGCTTCTGCAGAAAGGCCATCTGACCAAGGCCGAATCCGAACGTCGCCGCCAGGCGTGGATCTCAGAACAAGAGGCGCTCTCCCTGCGAGAACAAGAGCTGAAAGCGGCCGAGGCAAAAATCGAACAGCTTGCTCTGCGCCTCAAGCAACTGCCAAATGAAAGTGACCAACGTCTTGCCAAACTCAAAGTAGAAAGCACAAATTTGGAGCAACGGCAAGCTGAACTCGAAGGCCGATTGTCCTACACAATCACCGCGCCGACCTCCGGCGTCGTCGCCTCGATCAGTAGTCCTGTCATAGGACGTACCGTTTTACCGCAACAGCCCCTGCTCACCATCCTGCCTACGGGCAGTAGGCTGGAAGCGGAGTTATTCGTCCCCAGTCGGGCCTCTGGCTTTGTTGCGCAGGGGCAGGAAGTCCGCCTTCTCTACGATGCGTTTCCTTACCAGCATTTCGGCTCCTTTCCCGCGCAGATTGAACGCATCACGGAGACCATTCTGATGCCAGGCGAAGCAGTCGCACCATTCGACATCAAGGAACCTGTCTATCGCATCACGGCCAGCCTTCCCGTCGACAGAATCAGGTCACGCGGAAAGGACATCGCCTTACAACCGGGCATGACGCTCAACGCCAACATTGTCCTTGAACGTCGCAGCTTCCTTGCCTGGCTTCTTGAGCCCTTGCGTGCTGTGCGGGAGCGCTCATGAGCATCGCTAATCTCAATCTGGGCGGCGTGATGCGCTTGCCCCTTATCCGGCAGAACGAGGCGGCTGAATGCGGGTTAGCCTGCCTTGCCATGATTGCAGGCTATTACGGCTATCGAACCGATCTGGCAACACTGCGCCGCAAATACCCCACATCGTTGCAAGGGATGACGCTCAAGTCTGTCATCGATATTGCGCGGCAGATGGGGCTTTCATCGCGGCCAATCAAAGTGCCCCTTACTCATATTGGACAGGTGCGTCTACCGGCGATCATCCATTGGGACATGAACCATTTCGTCGTCCTAAAATCGGTAGCGGCCGGCAAGATCGTCGTGCTTGACCCGGCGCTTGGCGAGCGTCTCTATACGATTGAAGAATTTTCCACGCACTTCACCGGCATTGCACTGGAATTGACGCCAACGGAGAATTTCTCCAAGCGCTCCGAAAAAACGACGTTGCGATTATCAGATCTCTGGGGCCGCATCTTTGGATTGAAACGGAATCTGGTACAGGTATTCACCCTGTCAGTCGTTCTACAACTGTTCGTGCTGGCAAGCCCCTTTTATCTACAGATTGCAGTCGATGAAACGCTCTCCAAGTTCGATGCCGATTTACTTCTTGTGCTCGCTTTAGGATTCGGTGGATTCACGATCATCAATTTCGTGGCGCAGGTACTGCGCGGTCATGTACTGCTTTATTTCGGCAGCATGCTGTCT
>CBHCMF010000096.1:0-17723 GCA_965974465.1 uncultured Noviherbaspirillum sp. | reverse complement strand
CGGCGGCTGGTTGACGACGGCGGTGATCGCCGCCACCGCGTTCGTCGCGCTGAGCGGGGGGGACGGCGACGAACGTCTGACACCAGCAACGCTCTCGGCAGCCGTCGCACCGACAACCATCCCGGCTCCCACCCCGACGACTGACGAGACGATATGCACTGTTTTGAGGAAGAGATAACTGAGCATGATAGGTCACCGATTTTCTGCAGCATCTAACACAGTAAGCATCGCTAGTATTGGCAGGTTCTTGAGGACAGGTCCGAGCGGATGAAGCCAGAACTGCGGGATGGTGAGAGTAATGATGCTCGTATAAACAAGGATCAATACGATCTGAAGGCGCCACAAAAAGCGTCCTGGTGCCAACAGCGTCACAACCCCAAGCGCACAGTCGAGCAGCGCCGCACCATACAAGACCCCGGTCGCTGCATTGCCGCGCAACCCCACCTGCTCCAGTAACGCCAGACTATCGCTGAGTGGATACAGACCAAAGGACAACAGGCCGGTAACAATCCAGACCAAGGCCAGGACAACCCGGAACAACGGCAATGCCCAGGTACTAATAGCCTGATTCCGCAGCATATCGGCATCGATGCTGACGAACCATGCTTCCGGACCTTTCGGCCGCCGCGCCAACAAGCGCGTCACACCTGTACTGTCAGCGGTATTGCCTTCCTCCAACATGCGCAAGGTATCAGGTGAAAACACCCGTTGGGGCAACTTCACCGCAATTGTTGCGACTGCCTTCAATAACGGCATCGGCAGCGGTAGCCACCAAGGTAGTGGCATCCTCATCGCGACGCGATACGCCAGCAACATCTTGCGGTAATTCAATGGAACCGGCCCTACGATATCGACAACGCGGCGACTCCATGCTTCGGACTCCAGCGCACGAACCACTGCGTCAGTTAGATCATCGATATGGACAGGTTGCAAGCGCTGATCACCTTTACCCGGCAAACCGACCACTGGCAGGCTTGCTATGCTTCGAAAGAAGCGGCTGCTGTCGCCATCTACGCCAATAACCAACGATGGCCGCAGAATAGTCCAAGACAGTGGCGACGCCATCAACCAGGCATCCGCTTCCCGCTTAGTGCGCAGGTAGGGCGCTGTCGCATCCTCCTTGCCAAGTGTGGAGATTTGCACAAAGCGCCTAACCCCGGCTTGTACACAAGCCTCCATTAAGGCAATCGGCGCATCTCGGTGAATGACCTGGAAACGGGCTCCTTTCTCTTCACACAGAATGCCAACCGCATTGATAACAACATCGACATCCTTCAACCGCGCTTGCCAAGCGCTGGCATTCAGATCGCGCATGTAATCAATGACGATGTCCGACGGCGCATGCGCCTGCCGCACACCGCGCCGCACTGTGTGGCCGGCCACCGTCAATGCATCGCAAAGATGACGTCCAATGAATCCGTGCGCGCCGCAAACAAGAATGATCATGAAAGGCCTCGTATGGTTATCCGTATTCCTCGTCAACGTTCGCAATAACCGTTTGCACAGCGCTGGCTGCGCCGCGCCGCCCGCTTTGCTGCAAGGCCGAGCAACAACCGTGCAAACTTTTCGGACAGCCAGTACCGGTTGCGGGCAAGATGCACATAACCACGGTCAAATAAGGGCCTGAGCACAGGCCATCCTGTCGGTCGTGTAATCCACTCTAAACCAACCGCGCCGTAGGCGAGGCGAAACACTTCGACGCCCTTTACCAGAGTGCCGTCAGCCTTGACAGCATGAATGGCTTCCAACATATCGGACAGCGGCACACCATAAGGTGTCGGATCAAAGCCGGGCGCCGACACGTCCACAAAGTCCAGGAGACCAGCGTTATTGCGCCTCTTTAGGTTGTCGATTTCCAGCTTGCACAAAGGACAGGCCTCTTCGTACAACAGAGTGAGTGGATAAATAGCCATGCTTACCTCCTTAATCCAGAAGACATCAAATATTTCTTTAATTTCAGTCAAAACAGAAATTAGTAAGCAAAAAATTTTGCCGGCTGAGAGCTACAGCATCGGCAAAATCGATTGTTCAGAATCGCCCGGGTCATTTTTACTGGAGGTCTCGCCACGAACAAACTTCTGCACCGAAGCCCCCATTTTCAGCAATTTCATCAACGTGGCTGGCTCTAGCCTCAACATCTCATCCGCCCAGATCGTCAGGGTTCCCATCAAGGCTAAGGTTTCTGCAATACGTTGCTGTGCCGCCTTATCTTCCTGCACCAAGTCCGGGCTGGCAAGACACTCGCGCAGTGTCGCGATGGTCGGATCAAATTCACGTTCCTTGCGTTCGCGCACCACCGTCCGGAATAACTCCCAGACGTCGAGCGAGGTCTCAAAGTGATCGCGCCGCTCGCCCATGATGTGCGCCACCTTAACCAGTTTCCAACTCTGTAATTCCTTTAAGCTGGTGGATACATTAGAACGCGCCACGCCCAAAGTCTCCGCGATTTCCTCGGCATGCATGGGGCGCCCGGCTATGTATAACAGCGCATGGATTTGGCTAACAGTCCGATTCACGCCCCAGCGGGTTCCCATTTCGCCCCAATGGAGGATGAATTTCTGTGCAACGGGTTTAAGTTCCATGGATGCAGAATAGGCCTATCACAAATTTCTGTCAAGACTGAAATAACTGAAACTTCCTTACCGGCTGCTTTCCGAATACAAAACCCTTATAATTGAACAGCTTACAAACCTCCGGCGGCAGGCGCCACCTAGCCGCCGTTTTCATTTATGGCAATCAAACACTTTCTTCAGTTTTCTGACTTTACGCTTGATGAATTCGAGTATTTGATCGAACGTTCCCGAATCATCAAACGCAAATTCAAAAATTACGAAACCTATCACCCCCTGCTTGACCGCACACTGGTCATGGTGTTCGAAAAGAACTCAACCCGTACCCGGCTGTCATTCGAAGCCGGCATGCACCAGCTCGGTGGCGCAGCCATCTACCTCAACACACGCGACAGCCAGCTCGGCCGCGGAGAACCTGTCGAAGATGCGGCACAGGTGATGTCACGCATGTGCGACATCATCATGATCCGTACCTTCGGCCAGGACATCATTGAGCGCTTCGCGAAGCATTCCCGTGTGCCAGTGATCAATGGCCTGACCAATGAGCATCATCCCTGCCAAGTGCTGGCCGATGTATTCACCTACATTGAGCATCGCGGCTCAATCAAGGGTAAAACAGTGGCCTGGATCGGCGACGCCAACAACATGTTGTACTCGTGGTTACAAGCTGCCCAGGTGTTCGACTTCCATGTGAACGTATCCACGCCGAAACACTATGAAATTGACCAGTCGCTGGTTGATGCGGACAACAGAAACTACACGCTATTTGCCAACCCCGCTGACGCCTGTGTGGATGCCGACCTGGTCACCACCGATGTCTGGACCAGCATGGGCTACGAGGAAGAAAATGCTGCCCGCCTGAAAGCCTTTGCCGGCTGGATCGTCGATGACGAAAAGATGAAACGTGCCCGCCCGGATGCGCTGTTCATGCACTGCCTGCCGGCGCACCGTGGCGAGGAAGTTGCGGCTGAAGTCATCGACGGCCCACAGTCGGTTGTCTGGGACGAGGCCGAGAACCGATTGCATGTGCAGAAGGCCTTGCTCGAATACTTGGTACTTGGAAAAGTCGCCTGAATTTAAAATCGCCGCTAGGCGAACCTCTCAACTGAAACCGGAAAGCGAAACATGAGCGATATCAAGAAAGTCGTCCTCGCCTACTCAGGCGGCCTCGACACCTCGGTCATCCTGAAATGGCTGCAAGACAATTACCGTTGTGAAATCGTGACCTTTACCGCCGACCTCGGCCAAGGCGAAGAGCTCGAACCAGCTCGTCAGAAGGCGCTCAAGTTTGGCATCAAACCGGAAAATATTTTTATCGACGATGTACGCGAAGAGTTCGTGCGTGATTTCGTGTTTCCGATGTTCCGTGCCAATACTGTTTACGAAGGCGAATACCTGCTTGGCACCTCGATCGCACGTCCGCTGATCGCCAAACGCTTGATCGAAATCGCACGTGAAACTGGTGCGGATGCGATCTCTCATGGTGCCACCGGCAAGGGCAACGACCAAGTACGCTTTGAACTAGGCGCCTATGCGCTGATGCCAAATGTAAAGATCATTGCACCGTGGCGTGAATGGGATCTGCTGTCGCGCGAAAAGCTGCTCAAGTATGCTGAAGATGCCGGCATCGAAATCGACATGAAGCACAAGAACGGCGGCGCCCCATACTCGATGGATGCAAACCTGTTGCACATCAGCTTCGAAGGCCGTCATCTGGAAAATCCGAGCGCCGAAGCAGAAGAATCCATGTGGCGCTGGACCGTGAGCCCCGAAGCAGCACCGGACGCTGCTGAATACCTCGACATCGAATTTGAAAAGGGCGACATCGTTGCGCTCAACGGCAAGCGCCTGTCACCGGCCGCCGTGTTGACCGAATTGAACCGCCTCGGTGGCAAGAATGGTATTGGCCGTCTCGACTTGGTCGAAAACCGCTACGTCGGTATGAAATCACGTGGCTGCTACGAAACCCCTGGCGGCACCATCATGCTCAAAGCACACCGGGCAATCGAGTCAATCACGCTGGACCGCGAAGTGGCTCACCTGAAGGACGATCTGATGCCGCGTTACGCCAGCCTGATTTATAACGGCTACTGGTGGGCGCCGGAGCGTGTTGCATTACAGACGCTGATCGACCATACACAGCAGAACGTCAATGGTTGGGTACGCGTGAAGCTGTACAAGGGGAATGTAATCGTGGTTGCACGTGACTCGAAGACCGACTCCCTGTTCGACCAAAACATCGCCACCTTCGATGAAGATGGCGGCGCTTACAACCAAGCGGATGCCGGTGGCTTCATCAAGCTGAATGCCCTGCGCATGCGTATTGCAGCCAACGCTCGCAACAAGCGCGCGAAGTAATCGCTCATATCGTCTCGGACTGTCTTTGGTCCGGGACGACCAGAAAAGACCATCGAGGATCTCAGATGACTACTCAGTTCGACAACGTTTCCGTCATCAAGAAGGCGAATATTTACTTTGACGGCAAATGTGTCTCACACACTGTCCTATTTGCTGATGGCAGCAAAAAAACGATTGGCGTGATTTTCCCCTCATTACTGACCTTCAATACCGGCGCGCCGGAACTGATGGAAATCAACGCGGGTAAATGTCGTATCCGTCTCAAAGGTGAAGATGCCTGGAATACGTATGAAGGTGGGCAAAGCTTCAAAGTGCCAGGTGATTCCAGCTTCGATATCGAAACGCTGGAATCACTGGATTACGTCTGTCACTTCATTGCAGCATAAATGAGGTCGGGTGACTACTCCTTCGATCACCCTCCTCTTTCAAATAAAAACCGGCTCGGGCTCGAGCATTACCCCGAATCGTGACATCACATCTGCCTGAATTGCCGCAGCTAGAGCGGCAATCTCTTTGCCGGTCGCTCCGCCACGATTAACCAGGACTAACGCCTGTTTCTCGTATACCCCTGCTGCGCCAAGGCTTTTTCCTTTCCAGCCGCTCTGATCAATCAACCAACCTGCGGCAAGTTTGTACATACCCTCAGTTTGCGCATAGCTTACCAATTGTGGATGGCGTTCGATTAAAGCATCGCGCTGTGCTTTTGATACCAGTGGATTCTTGAAGAAACTTCCCGCATTGCCAACGATGGAGGGATCAGGCAGCTTACGGGTTCGTATAGCAATCACAGCATCACTGATCTGCTGTGGATTCGGGGCAGTAATGCCGTGGGCAGCCAATTCCTGCGCAACATCGGCATACTGGATATTCGGTTGCCAATTTCTGGGCAACGCAAAGGTCACATCGAGGATCACTGCCTTATCGCGCAACGCATGCTTGAACACGCTGTCACGATAACCGAAATTGCAAGCCGCCCTATCGAGGACAAGCGTTTCCCCAGTTTCCAAATTGAACGCCGTCAAGGCATGAAAGCGTTCCTTCAATTCGACGCCATAAGCACCAATGTTCTGGATGGGCGCAGCGCCGACATTGCCGGGAATAAGCGACAGATTTTCGAGGCCTCCCAATCCCTGTTGCAAGGTCCATTGCACGAACTGGTGCCAGTTTTCCCCCGCTGCCGCCTTCAGATAGACCGTGTTCTCGTCCTCACGAGCGACTTCCACACCAGTGGTGCACATATGGAGCACTAGACCGGGGAAATCGTCTGTCAGAAGCAGATTGCTGCCTCCACCCAATACTAACTTGGGCAAACGTGCCAGGAATGCATCGCTCTTGATGTGCGTCAACATATCAGCGGACGTCACACGCAGATAAGCCTTTGCTTTGGCATCGATGCCGAAGGTATTCAGACGCTGCAGCGAAAAATCGTATTGAATAGGAAGAATGGGAATCATAGCGCTGGCATTATATCGGGCTGGAGTAACTAGCCACCCGATTTTTTGTCGGCTAGAATGCGCCGTTGATAACCTCCCAACACGGCCCGTAAGAAAAATAACAACGGGGCTGTCTCCCTCATATAACGAAAGAGAGAAACCGCCATGCCATCCTTTGATGTCGTATCCGAAGCCAATATCGTCGAAGTGAAAAATGCTGTCGACCAGTCGAATAAGGAAATTAGCACCCGCTTTGACTTCAAGGGCAGCGATGCCCGCGTAGAGCAGAAAGAGCGTGAACTGACCGCCTATGCGGACAGCGAATTCCAATTGAACCAAGTGCGCGACGTATTAACCGGAAAAATGGTGAAGCGCAATGTCGATGTGCGTTTTCTTGATCTCGGCAAGATCGAGAAAATTGGCGGTGACAAGGTCAAGCAAGTAATCAAAGTAAAGAACGGTATTGAATCCGATGCCGCAAAAAAAATCGTGCGTATCATTAAAGATAGCAAGATGAAGGTCCAAGCAAGCATTCAAGGCGACGCCGTTCGCGTGACCGGCGCCAAACGTGATGACTTGCAGGCAGCAATTGCTCTGCTACGCAAAGAAGTGACCGACCTGCCGCTGGAATTCAATAATTTTCGTGACTAAGAATGCCCTGTGGCGTGCTTTGCTGAAAAGTGAAATGTTGCTTAACAGAAGCACCAAATGCTATTCTTGCCTTCACGCCAACCATTCTTTTCCAGCCTTTTTTCCATCCGGACTTTCTATGCGCTTGCCCCTCTTTACCACTGCTCTGCTATTGCTTACCACTGCGGCCCAGGCAACCGATATCAGCGTAGTGGGCCTTTTCCCCAACAAGGCGGTGCTGGTAGTCAACGGCGCATCTCCTAAAACGTATTCCGTCGGCGCCACTGTCGCGGACGGTGTCAAGCTCGTGGCAGCGAACGAAACCAGCGCGACGATTGAAGTCAACGGCAAGCGACAAACAATCGCCATGGGAGGACATATCAACCGCACCGTGTCCAATGACCGGGCAAGCGCTACTTTGCAGGCGGATGCACGCGGGCATTACATCGTACAAGGTCAAATCAACGGCGGCACAGCGCGCATGCTGCTGGATACCGGAGCGACTTCCATCGCTCTGCCGGCATCCGATGCCAAGCGGCTCGGAATCAATTATTTAAAAGGTCAGATTGGTTATTCGAGTACTGCTAACGGCATCGTCCCACATTACCGGGTGAAACTAGACACGGTAAAAATTGGCGATATCGAGATCAATCAAGTCGATGCGGTGGTACAGGAACAGGGATTGGATATTATTCTGCTCGGCATGTCTTTCCTGAATCGTACCGAAATGCGGCGCGATGGAGAAAAGATGGTCCTGACCAAGCGTTTTTGATTGTATTTGCGAATAGATTTTCCCCCTAGAGCGGTTTGATTTTATGTAAAAGGGAGGTCAGGTCGGGCCGAGAAGCGCAACCGTACGTGAGCTACGGTGAGCATCGCAGGCCCGAGATGGCGCCCTTTTACGCACAGGCAAATCGCTCTAAGATGGGGTGGCTGTACAGGGAAAGTGTTATCTTAAAACCTGTTTTACATGCTCAAACAAGTTTCTCTAATGCGAAGAAAATTGGGCACAGCCATCACTGCGCCCGCATGAGGCAAAGACCTATTCCGTGTCTGCCAGCCGGCGCTGCTTAACTGCCTCTGCAATGCCTTCTAGCACTTTTACACTCGATTCCCAATCAATACAACCGTCGGTAATTGACTGCCCATAGGTGAGTTCCTTGCCCGGCACCAAATCCTGGCGACCGGCAACCAAGTGCGACTCCACCATCACGCCGACGATACGCGTATCGCCTGCGGCAATCTGGCGCGCAATATCGGCGCAAACCGGCACTTGGTTCTCCGGTTTCTTCGAGCTGTTGGCGTGTGAGGCGTCGATCATTAGGCGCGATGCCAGCCCGTTGGCGGCGATATCCTTGCATGCAGCATCGACACTGACCGCATCATAATTGGGCGCCTTACCACCGCGCAGAATGATGTGGCAGTCCTCGTTACCATTAGTGGAGACGATCGCTGAATGCCCGCCCTTGGTCACGGACAGGAAATGGTGCGGCTGCGAGGCTGCCTTGATCGCGTCAACGGCAATCTTGACGTTGCCATCGGTGCCATTCTTAAAGCCGACCGGGCAAGACAAACCAGAGGCCAGTTCACGGTGCACTTGTGATTCGGTTGTACGAGCGCCAATGGCGCCCCAACTGATCAGATCGGCCACATATTGTGGGCTAATCACGTCAAGGAATTCTGTGCCGGCAGGCAGGCCAAGTTCATTGATGTTTAACAGCAGCTCGCGTGCCATGCGCAGACCATCATTGATACGGAAGCTGTTATCCATGTATGGATCGTTGATCAAGCCTTTCCAGCCTACAGTGGTGCGCGGTTTTTCGAAATACACGCGCATTACGATCTCAAGTTCGCCAATGAAACGTTCGCGCTGCTCGACTAGACGTCTTGCATATTCCATGGCTGCCCTGGTGTCGTGAATCGAACAGGGGCCGATCACGACCATCACACGGTCATCTTGGCCATGCAGGATGCGATGTAATGCGATACGCGCATTTGCTGCAGTATTCGACGCCTTCTCGGTGCAGGAAAATTCGCGGATCAAGTGCGAAGGAGGAATAAGTTCTTTCATTTCTCTGATTCGTAGGTCATCGGTGCGCGGCATGGTGTTCTCCAGTTGGATTCGTCAAGTTTTTAAGACTGTACAAATGAAAAAACCGCCATCTCTGGCGGTTTCTTTAAGAAATTTGGTTTGTGCTCTTTATTCGTGCGCTTACCGCCTTTCCACCGCCTTGGGGCTGGAATAGCTAAAGTAAAAATGAAAGTAAAAGCGCGCGAAAGTCATGTTTTTCCAGATTTTTGCAGCAAATTTGGGTTAATAGTGCAGTATCTCAAGGGATTTGGCAAGTCATCAGCATCAAATTGTGTATTTTGCGGCGCCATTTCTGTAAACCAACGAAATGACGCCAATGCAATTCAAGCCGTGCCGCCGACCGTCACTCCATCAATTCGTAAGGTCGGCTGACCGACGCCAACCGGTACGCTCTGGCCCTCTTTTCCACACACGCCGATGCCGCTGTCGAGCCGCATGTCGTTACCGATCATCGATACGCGGTTCAGAACATCCGGTCCGTTGCCAATCAAGGTGGCTCCCTTGACCGGATAGGTGATCTTGCCGTCCTCGATCATGTAAGCTTCGCTTGCGGAGAATACGAATTTACCGTTCGTGATGTCAACCTGCCCCCCGCCGAAGTTCACCGCATACAAACCGTTTTTCACTGATGCAATGATTTCCGCAGGGTCCTTGTCACCGGCCAGCATATAGGTATTGGTCATACGCGGCATCGGCAGATGCGCATACGATTCACGGCGGGCATTGCCGGTCACCGACATGTTCATCAAGCGGGCATTCATCGTGTCCTGAATATACCCCTTCAGGATGCCGTCCTCGATCAGCGTGGTGCACTGGGTCGGATTGCCCTCGTCGTCGATGTTGAGCGAACCACGACGGTCAGCAATGGTGCCGTCGTCGACCACCGTGACACCCTTCGCAGCGACGCGTTCGCCGATGCGACCCGAGAAGGTGCTGGACCCCTTACGATTGAAATCGCCCTCCAGGCCATGGCCAATCGCTTCGTGCAGCAGTACACCGGGCCAGCCAGGCCCGAGCACGACGGTCATCGGCCCTGCAGGTGCGGGACGTGCATCGAGATTGACGATGGCGGACTCGACCGCTTCGGCCGCATATTTTTCAAGCAGCTCGTCGCTGAAATAGCTGTAATCGTAACGGCCACCGCCACCACTGGAGCCAACTTCACGCCGGCCATTTTGTTCAGCGATGACCGTGACGGACACTCGCACCAGCGGTCGAATGTCCGCAGCGAGCACGCCGTCGCTGCGCACAACCAGCACGACATCGTATTCACCGGCAAGCCCCGCCATGACCTGTACTACACGTGGATCCTTGGCGCGCGCGATGCGCTCCACCTTTTCAAGAAGCTTCACCTTTTCGGTGGCGTCAAGCGAGCTCAGCGGATCATGCGGCAGGTACAGCGAGCGGCCGCCTACTGTTTGAATCGAGGAAGCCACCTTCACCTTGCCGGCACCTTGACGTGCGATGGTGCGTGTAGCAGCAGCCGCTTCGAGCAAGGCACGCTCAGAGATCTCATCCGAATAGGAAAACGCCGTTTTATCTCCCGATATGGCGCGCACACCAACACCTTGATCGATCGAGAAACTGCCGGTCTTGACAATACCTTCTTCGAGACTCCAGCCTTCGTTCTTGGTGAACTGGAAATAGAGATCAGCGTAGTCGACACGATGCGTAAAGATTGCATTCAACGCTTTGATCAGCTTGGATTCATCCAGACCAAAGGGGGCGAGCAGGACATCGCGAGCAATGGCCATGGTGTGGAGATTCGGTTCGAATAGATTCATGATGGTTGATTGCGCGAATTGGGGTAAATCGAAATATATCGGGATTAGACGCAAAAGATGAGTAGATTGTAGAGCATCTGCCCGGCGCTTGTTCTTTTGCGCGAAACTGATGCGGTACTGGAAACTTTCTCGTCGTAGTTGCGGCTATTAAAGCTTGCGGTGCTTCAATGCGGGTAGGCTCTCGCGCACACGCTGTATATGCGACACTTCAATATCACCAATAACAACACCCTCGCCCTCTTGTAGCATTGCCTTGATGTCACCCCATGGGTCAATCAGCATGCTATGCCCCCAGGTACGGCGCCCATTCGGATGGTGGCCTCCCTGAGCAGCAGCGAGTACATAGCATTGATTCTCGATGGCACGTGCGCGCAGCAGGATTTCCCAGTGTGCCCTACCGGTGGTGTAAGTGAATGCTGCCGGCATCACAATCAGCGCGCAGTCGCCCATGGCCCGATAAAGCTCTGGGAAACGCAGGTCATAGCATACCGACAGACCGACTCTGCCAAAAGGCGCCTCAAAAGTGGCCACCTTGGTGCCGTGCACGATGGTGCGTGCCTCATTGTAGGATTCCGCACCTTTGGTAAAGCTGAACAGATGGATCTTGTCATAACGGATCACGTGCTCACCTTGCGGGTTGTACACCATCACGGTATTCAGAACCTTGTCGGCCTCTGGCGCAATCATCGGCAATGTGCCTCCAATCAACCAGAGACCGAACTCACGCGCGATGTCGGCCATGAATTGCTGGATCGGTCCCCCATCAAGTGGCTCTGCGTGCGCTACCTTATCGGACTCTTTCATGCCCATGATGGGCCAGTATTCAGGTAAGAGAACGAGTTGCGCCCCCTGCTGCGCGGCTTCGCCGATCAAGCGTCGCGCAGTGGCAAAATTCTCCTCGAGCACCGGTGTTGAAACCATTTGCACGGCAGCGATTTTCATTGTGTCGATCAACATTCATTCTCCTCATTCACTGATTCCGGCATTGTTGGCGACCGCGCCTGTAGGACTGGTGGATTTGCGCAACAGTTTGGTAACCACGGGATCCTTCCAGGGGCCGGTCACTTGGTATTCGAAGGTGAAGGCTTTCATCAAGGGCTCACGCAGAAAAAGCTGAGCAAGGAAGGTACCCACACCAATCACAGGGTTGACTGCCAGTCCATACACCACTGAAGCAGCACCGACATTAATCTCCGGGAGGACGACCACATGCAGGTCCTGCACCTCCTTCGCAATATCGGCCGTGCCGTCGATCAGAACGGTCGTCGCCACACTACGCATTTTGAAGTTGTCGGTTTTGGCCACGCCCTGATGAATGGTAGCGGTCCCAGTCACGCCATCGAAAGCGAAGCCTTCCGAGAAAACATCGCGGAAGTCCAGGGCCAGGCGGCGCGGTAATGATTGGAGGCTTAACACCCCGAGCAGTTTGGCGGCGCTTGGATCGACTTTGAGAAACTGCCCGTTTGCAAGGTCAAGGTTGAGCTGGCCGTTGAGGCTGGGGATGTCGAGCGAAAAGGGTAAGCCCTTCCAACGGATTTCCCCTTCCATTTTGCCGTTACCGCCACGCAGTACGTTAGCGAAGCCAAAGCGGTTAAGGAGTTCTCCTGCATCTGCAATGTGAAGCGTATAGACAAGATTCGATAGGTTCTCGCCATTCTTATTGGTCCACTTGCCGGTGGCTTTCAGTGCAGCGTCGGCATTCGTGATGGCCAATTTGCTGATACGCCATTCGTTGCCAGCATCTCCGCGAGCGTTGTGAGCAACAAGCTCAAGTTGGCCGAACTTCTTGCCGAATAGTTCGAAGTTTTCGGCAACGATATCGAGTGCCGGAATTTGCGTCGAGGTATTTTTCCCCTCCAGCAGTTCAGTTACGCCGGAAGCTGCGGATTTCGGAATAACGAGCGATGCAAGCCGCGCGGTTACCCGGCCCAGCCCCTGGCCGCTGGGCGACTCCGTCCAGTTTAAATAACCAGACGCTTGCTCCGAATCGATATTGGCTTGCCAGACGCCTTTCTGATGCGAAGCACCGACGACGACATTAACCAGTTTACGATCCATCACAATCAGTTCGGTGGCGCGTGCAGCGAGTACCTCAGGTTCAATATATTGGGCGATGGACGATGCATCCGATTGCGTACCCGCCTCATTCTGTTTGGCGGTCATCACCACTGAACTCAGTGCGCGCCGCCATTCATCGATATTCAGCGATTTCATATCGACGTTGGCAATGAGACCGCTATCTGGCTGCGGTGCGGGCACATTGACGCCAATCCCGCCTCGAACCACCTGCCATGCCGCGTCCTTTTGCATCGATTTCTGTCGTTCATAACGGGCCGATATCGCCGATCCGAGAGAAAGCCGCATTTCATCACGTAGCGTTGAAGCATCTCCCGGCAACCCGGACAGCTCGAAGCGCAGTGGCAAACTTTCGTTTGCCGCCTTGCGCAAAGGCGCGGGAAAATCGAGTGCAATGCCGACCAGATTGGATTCGACCACGATCTCAGGCCGACTATTTTTCACGCGGATGGAGGTGCTGTAATGCGTACTGCCGCTAATGCGTTCAGTTGAGCGTTGTGCCAGCGGGGCAGCATAGGCTTTACGCACACCATCGGCTGAGAGATTGCCTTCCGCCTTGACTAAGGTCGTACCGTCACGTTGCGTGCTGCCGGTCACCAGGACCGGTCCACCGAGAAAATTCGCTTTGATGCCGGCAATCGAAAATCCCTTTTCGTGGAATTCCAGTTTTCCGTTTGTGCTCGTCAACGGCGGCATGGCATTCTGCAGGATGACCGTATTGCCAGCAAATTGTAAAGTCCCCTTCACTTTTGACTGCGCCATTTGATGGAATGGCAATTGCAGTTTCAGCGCCAGTTTCGCATTGCCAGTTGCTTTCGTGTCTTCAGTGAAGTGGCCAATCCACCCCGCAACCGGGCTATCGTTGGTAAAGCGAATGAAGTTTTGCAAAGGCCCGGCGACGTCACCGTCCACAGACAGTACCATATCCTCTATCGATAGGTCGGGAATCACTGCCGTCACATGGGACAGAACGGTGTCGGACGTTTTGGCGCTATCCGCAGTGATTTCCATGCGCGCCCGGTCAAAGGCGATGGTGCCGTTAATTTCCTCGATAATCGGCCAAAGCGGCGCTTTGCCATCGGCGGCGAACTCACCCGGTGCGTAGTTGAGCTTGCCGTCTTCGATCTTGCCGGTGATACTAAATTCGCCTTTTGCCTTGTCGTGCGTGGTATGAAAAGGGAATTGCGCCAGCTCACCTTTCAGGCGCAGTTTGACATCCTTGACCGCTCCCCCGATCAGCGCACCAGTCAGCCATTGCCGCAATGTGTCGCGGGTCTGCACCGGCAGGTAGCGTCTGACCTTTTGCAGCTCGAGCCGATTAAGCTTGCCGCTGATATCAATATAGCCCTGCGGGCTGCCCGGCTTCCGACTGAGCGGCATCAAGTGTTTACCGGAAAAGGAGCCGGCCAGGTCTTCCTGTATGAAGTCCATTTTCTGCACGTCGAGCAGAAGCTGGTCATTGTCTTGAAATGCCCAGTTCGCGCGCATGTCCAGGCGCTCGAACGGCAGCACCGGCTCGTCGAAATATCCAGGCAGTTCCAGCGTAAGCTTGCTCGAGTCCAAACTAAAGCTGCCGCCGCGATCGCTGGCATCCACCCGACCGGTCAGGTTAACAAATCCAGGAATGGCGGGTATTGCCGCTTGTGCCGGTGTGGTTCCGCTTCTCGGTCGTGCCGGGCGGGCCGGCTGCGGATTGAGCGATAAGCCCGCAAATCGCCCCTTAACGTTGTAAGACGAGATGCTTGGGTAGGATCCTTGCCATTGCGCGGAAAAGTCCTTCAGCACCCCACGCGGTGCGAAATCAACCAGCATCTGGCGCTGCCCTGCCGGAAGAGGCAGCCGCTCTGCAAAATCTGCCAGTGTCTCCAGATCGAGCAGCTTGGCTTTGATTTCTGTTTTCGCAGGCCGACCGGCTTTTGCCGGCACATAGCTTTCGCTAATGGTGGTGCGTGGCAGGAACAGGCCGTCATCCGTCCGCAACGTGAAATCCGTGAATGAAATAGCATGGCCGTTTTCGCCCAGGGTGGGCGTACCGTCCTCGCTCTCGCGATCGAACTCTTCGCGCACGGATATGCGGCCGCTGACTTCCGCCAAGTTCATCAGATCGAGCCCCTTACGCAAGCGCGCTGAGACATTTGATAAGGTGAGGTCGGCGGTAAAATCGGCAACCTTTGCATGGTCAAAACTCAGCCAGGCACGCACCGACCCTTTCCCGCGCTGCATCTCAATTGGGTAATCGAAGTAGGTTTTCCATACCGTAAGGTCGGCATCACGCAAGTCGGCATACAGTTCCCCTTTCCACCTCATCATGTCCGAGATCTTGCTGTGGAAACGAGGATGAACAAAGGAGGCACGCACATCAAGCGGAGCTGCAAATGCTTGCGGCGGTGTGGCCTTCAACGCGAAACGATGACGACGCCATTGGTTGTGCAAGACAACATTGACGTCATCGAGAGTGAGTTCCGGTGCCGCACGCTTGTAATCATTCCAGCGCAACCTGCCGTTGCGTATCACAATCTCACGCTGCTGCAGCACCCAGTCGGCATTGTTCCCCTCACCGCTCTTGCCAACATCGACCAGCATGCCGGCGACATAAAACTTGCCATCTGCATCACGCCGCATGTCCATATCGGGGCGGTTAATTTCCAGGCGGTGCAGACGCAACTCGCCCACGGCCAGGGTCCACCATGACAAGGTTGCGGAAACATTAGGGAGTGTCAGCGCCGCATTGCCGAATTTGTCATGGATGACTACCTCGTCGAGCGAGAGCTGCGGATGCAGGCCAGACCAGGATGCCTTGATATCGGCAATCGAAACCTTATTGCCGATGGCATGGCTTGCCATCTTTTCTACCTCTGGCTTGTAATTGTCAATGTTGGGAAGAACCAGATAGCGTAATCCCAGTACCAATACACAAAAAAGGAAATAAACGAATATTGCAAGCTTGAGAAGCGTGCCAGACGCGCGGCCAGCCACAGTACTGGCGATGCGGTAACACTCTCGTATCGCATACCAGCATACAGTTGCCGGAATGGCGATTTGTCGTGGAATGTATTTGGCAATGGACATCAATAAAAACAGCAAAAAACGGGCGGCGTAAAATAGACTTATATTGGCAGTGCAAACGACATGTTCGCATGGATAGGGCCAACTTGGTACTGCTACGGCCAGACCGGAAGACTAGCGGCAAGGCGCAATGAACCAATACATGATGGACCGACACGGTAGCATTTCGACAGCCGTCCATGTAATGTGCCGGGAACCGTTCTTATTACGCCCTCAGACATGGTGACTCAATCTTATTTGACCAGTGGCATTGCATCGCGGTTCTATGCGCGATGGCTAAATGCCGATCCAGCCCGCGCAGGCATGGTAGCCGAACTTGCGGGATTATCCATTACTCGTGATCATTTTGTTCAGCTTTTGCAAAAAGAAACAGATGCGGGACTGCCCTTGCCTCGCGCAATGCGGCGCGTGCGTAATCTTGTTGTGGCAACCCTGATCGAACGGGATCTGAGCGGCCGGGCCGATCTGGCCGAGGTCCTTTCGACCATCAGCAGCTTCGCTGATTTCGCGGTACAGACCCACGTCAAGGCGCTTTCTAATGAAATGGAAGCGGCACATGGAACACCGATTGGCGCCGACTCCGGAACGGCACAAGAATTGATCGTGCTTGGCATGGGCAAACTGGGCGGCCACGAGCTTAACGTTTCCTCGGACATCGACCTGATCTTCACCTACCCCGAAAACGGAGAAACCCGGACCACTTCTCCGGAACAACGACCTCTCTCAAATCATGAATTTTTCGTCAGACTTGGCAAGAAGCTCATCGGCGCACTGTCTGAGATTACCGAGGACGGCTTTACCTTCCGTGTTGATATGGCACTGCGGCCGAATGGCGCATCCGGCCCGCTTGCCGCTAGTTTCAATATGGTGGAAGCGTACCTGATCGTTCAAGGTCGTGAATGGGAGCGCTATGCCTGGGTTAAGGCGCGTGCAATTACTGGACGAGCCGACGATATCGCAAACCTGGAGCAGATCGTCCGGCCTTTCGTGTATCGGCGCTATCTCGATTTCAGCGCCATCGAAGCGCTGCGCATGATGCATGCGCAAATCCGGGCCGAGGTCATTCGCCAGGAAGCACGCCATCCAGGCCGCACCAACAATGTCAAACTGGGCCGCGGTGGCATCCGGGAAGTCGAATTTCTCGCTCAAGTTTTTCAACTCATTCGTGGTGGCCGCGATGCCTCATTGCGCGATCGCTCTACCCGCAAGACGCTCCTCACGCTGGCCGAGAAAAATCTGATGGTGAAGGATGAAGCCGATCAATTGCTGCAGGCCTACACCTTTCTGCGCAATCTGGAGCATCGGTTGCAATATCTCGATGATGCACAAACCCATACGCTTCCCACCAATCTGGACGACAGACTGACTATCGCCAAGATGATGGGCTTCACCGACGTGGAGTCCCTGCTGGAGGAGTTAGATGTACACCGCGCCGTCGTCGCGGCGCAGTTCGATGCCATCTTCGCTGACAAACGTACCGCCCAGGCCGTTCCGGCGGAAGCAAAACAGGCGACAGCACATGCCTCGCTTTTCGAGGCAGACAACCGCGAGGCGCTCGAGGCGCATCTTGCGGCGCTTGGCTTTGACGAGATATCGGCAGCGGCACAGCGCCTGCTCCTCACCTCCAAGTCACCGAAGTTGCAAGCATTACCAGAGACTAGTCGTGTCAAGCTCACGGCGTTGATCCATGCTGCGTTGCCGATCATTGTGAAAA
>CBHCMF010000095.1:0-17760 GCA_965974465.1 uncultured Noviherbaspirillum sp. | reverse complement strand
GTGCCTCGGATATGGCGTTCGCGCGGATGAACAACTTCTCGTTCTGGCTGCTGCCCCCCGCCGCCCTCTTGCTTGTCGGCTCCTTTTTGGTGCCGGGTGGTGCGACCGCTGCCGGCTGGACGCTGTATGCGCCGCTGTCGACTCAGATGGGTATTGGCATGGACATGGGCATCTTCGCAATGCACATCATGGGTGCCTCGTCGATTATGGGTTCCATCAACATCATCACCACCATTCTTAACATGCGTGCACCCGGCATGACGCTGATGAAAATGCCGATGTTCTGCTGGACCTGGTTGATCACCGCTTACCTGCTGATCGCTGTGATGCCGGTGCTCGCTGGCGCGATTACCATGACACTGACGGATCGCCACTTCGGCACCTCCTTCTTCAATGCTGCCGGCGGCGGTGATCCAGTTATGTACCAGCACATCTTCTGGTTCTTTGGTCACCCCGAGGTGTACATCATGATTCTGCCGGCCTTCGGTATCGTGTCGCACATCATTCCGGCCTTTGCGCGTAAGCCGCTGTTCGGCTATGCATCAATGGTATATGCCACCGCCTCCATTGCCATTCTGTCGTTCATCGTCTGGGCGCATCACATGTTTACAACTGGCATGCCGATCACTGCGCAGCTGTTCTTCATGTACTCCACCATGTTGATTGCTGTGCCGACCGGTGTGAAAGTGTTCAACTGGATTGCGACCATGTGGAAGGGTTCGATGACCTTCGAAACCCCGATGTTGTTCGCCGTCGGCTTCATTTTCGTGTTCACGATGGGTGGTTTCACCGGTTTGATTCTGGCAGTGACCCCAATTGACATTCAAATGCAGGATACGTATTACGTGGTGGCGCACTTCCACTATGTCCTGGTTGCCGGCTCGCTATTTGCGTTGTTTGCTGGTTTCTACTATTGGGGACCGAAGTGGACTGGGCACATGTACAACGAAACACGCGGCAAGATTCACTTCTGGGGCTCGTTGATTACCTTCAATATCACTTTCTTCCCGATGCACTTCCTCGGCTTGGCCGGGATGCCGCGCCGCTACGCAGACTACCCTGCACAGTTCACTGATTTCAATATGATCGCGTCGATCGGCGCAGTAGGTTTTGGTCTGATGCAGGTGTACTTCCTGCTTGCTGTGGTGCTGCCTTCCATCAAAGGCGGAAAAAAAGCAGCCGATAAACCCTGGGATGGCGCGGAAGGGTTGGAATGGAGCGTTCCTAGCCCGGCACCGTTCCACACCTTTGAAACGCCGCCGACCGTGAAGTAATAGGATGGCGGGTGAGAGCCCGCCTCTAAACCGTTTATGCCTGAACAAAAGAAACCGAGCAACGTCAAGACCGCATTGATTCTGGCGTCGATTGCATTCATGTTCTTTGTCGGCTTGTTTATCAAGCGGCTTTGGTTGAGCTGAAATGGAACGACAGGACCAAGGCAAACTGAATACGCGGATGCTTGGCAAGCTGTTCATCATCGCGGTGATGATGTTTGGTTTCGGTTATGCATTGGTGCCGATCTATAAAAAGATTTGCGAGATTACTGGCGTGAACCTGTTGACGCCAAAGGACTCGATGGTTGGCGACATCAGCAACACGCAGATCGACAAGACGCGCACCATCACGGTTGAGTTCGATGCGAATATGCAAGGTTCATGGCGTTTTCGTCCGACAGTGGCTAGTTTGCAAGTCCATCCTGGTGAAATGGCACAGGTGGTGTACGAAGTGGTGAATACGCAGGCACGCAGCATTGATGCTCAGGCAATCCCAAGTTACGCACCGCAGCAAGCCGCTACTTACTTCAAAAAGATGGAATGTTTCTGCTTTCAGCAACAGACGCTTGGTCCGAATCAGGCAAAACAGATGCCGGTCGTGTTTTATATCGATCCGGCGCTGCCAAAAGACGTGAAGACAATTACCCTGTCCTATACATTCTTTGAAATAGGTGGACCGGGCAAGAAGGCGAGTTGAAAAATATAGAGTATTCGAATGGATGATCTGAAAAAAGCGACACAGCGCAAGGCATCCTTCGGCGCGACAATGAAGGCGGTTTTGTGGTCGTTTTTCGGTATTAGGAAGAAAAGCGATTATGAGAAAGATGCACAGCAGCTCAATCCTGTGCATGTCATCATTGCTGGTGTGATTGGTGCCATCATTTTTATTGTGACGCTGTTGATGATCGTCAAAAGTGTCGTCGGAAAGTAATTATTTGCAATCTGTATTGGGAGATGGAGATGGGTTCTCATCAGCACGGTAATGCGCCTTACTACTTCGTACCGGGGCCCTCCAAATGGCCTGTACTGGCGGGGGCATCACTGCTTGTGGCAATGGCAGGCGCCTCGGCATGGGTCAACGGCTATGGCTGGGGTTCGGTAGCCAATATCATTGGCATCTTGGTGCTGCTTGTGATCTTGTACAAATGGTTCGGTGATGCGATTGCTGAGTCAGAAAGTGGCAAGTACAGTGACCGCATTGACGTCTCTTACCGCTGGAGCATGAGCTGGTTCATCTTCTCTGAAGTCATGTTCTTTGCAGGTTTCTTTGGTGCGTTGTTCTATGCGCGCGCGGTAACGATGCCATGGCTGGCCGATATTGACCACAAACTCCTCTGGCCTGACTTTGCGGCACAGTGGGGCAATGCTGGGCCGGCGGGTACGGTCGAGGCGTTTCAAGTCATGGGGCCGTTCCCGATTCCGACCATCAATACGGCGCTATTGTTGACCTCTGGTGTCACACTGACAATCGCGCATCATGCACTGCGCGCCGGTCATCGTAGCAAGACAGCGTTCTGGCTGCTTGCCACCATCGTGTTGGGTACGGTGTTTATGGGCTTTCAGGCCTATGAATATATGCATGCCTACAGCGAACTCAACCTGAAGCTTAGTTCCGGCATCTACGGCTCGACCTTCTTTATGCTGACAGGTTTCCATGGGTTTCACGTGACGATGGGCGCGATCATGCTGGCAGTGGTGCTGTACCGCGTGATGAAAGGCCACTTTACGCCGACACATCATTTTGCCTTTGAGGGCGCTGCCTGGTATTGGCATTTTGTTGACGTAGTATGGCTTGGGCTGTACGTGGTTGTATACTGGCTCTAAAGCGGTTTGACTGTGCGTGTAAGGGAGGGCAGGTCGGCTGAGAAGCGCAACCATGCGTGAGTGAGCATCGCAGGCCCGAGATGGTCCCCTTTCACGCATAGGCAAATCGCTCTAAGTAAAGAAAAATAAAGAAAAAGCCGCACTTCGGTGCGGCTTTTTTACTGGCAAGTGGTGTTTCGATCAACGTATTCCGGTCGGTTGAATCCAGCCTTGATTGTAGGCTACCAGGATCAGAAGAAAGAGTGCGATCGAGAATCCAACACGAAACGCGAGCGCTTTCACCGTACGATTACTTTTGCCCTTGTCTCGCATCAGGAATACAAGGGCAGAGCTGAGACTGGCCAGGATCAGAATGAAGGCGACGGCAACGACGATTTTCATGGGAATTGTGGCCGGCTTCTGTCGTACAACATCGCAACATGAAGACGACCCATATTAAATAAAGAGACATTGTAATGCCATTGAAATTCCGGTTCCGCTGGATCCCTTTTATTGCTGCACTGACAGTCGCGGTGGTCGGTATGCTACTGGGGCAATGGCAGACACGGCGTGCAGCGGAAAAGGAAGCCATCGAAGCGAAAATGTCCATCCGGGAATCCGCCGCCCCCAAGAGAATTGGTGCTGATGAACAATCGGTCGATGTGTTGGAGTACCATCGTGTCGTCGTCCGTGGGGAATTCATCCGGGACTGGACGGTATATCTGGATAATCGTCCCTATCATGGTGCCGCTGGTTTTTATGTATTGACGCCGATGAGAGTCGAGGGATCGAATAGGCATGTATTGGTCATGCGTGGCTGGGGCAAGCGCGATACCGTCGATCGGACTAAACTGCCGTCTATCGCAACGCCCCCAGGGCTAGTCGAGATTGAAGGTATTGTCCGGAACCGGCCAGGACGTGTGTTTCAGGTAGGGGCACCAGAACCTCTTCGACCTGCTGCGATTGTGCAGAACGTCGATATCGCGGCGTTTTCGCAAGCCGCGAAACTGCAAATGCAGCCTTTCGTCATCGAACAATTAACCGATATACAGGATGGCTTGGTCCGCGATTGGCCACGGCCATCGAGCGGTGTAGAAAAACATCGTGGCTATGCATTCCAATGGTATGCGTTAGCAATCACGGCGCTGATATTTTTTGTGGTAACAGGATTTCGACGTGGACAAAATTAATCAACAAAAGAAGGGCCGCTGGAAGCTTTTCTTGGTGATCGCGATCTGCGCATCCCCCCTGATAGCCTCCTACCTGACGTACTACGTCATTAAACCGCAGGGACGTACGAATTACGGTGCGCTGATCGACCCGCGTGCCTATCCGATCCCTGCACTCGGCGCCACCACGTTGGATGGCAGACCGACCAACCTGGATGCATTGAAGGGTAAATGGATCATGCTACGGGTAGGCAGTGCTGACTGCGATGTGACATGCGAAACGCAGCTAAGTAACATGCGCCAGTTGCGTTTAGCCCAAGGCAAGGAGATGGCTCGCGTTGAGCGCGTCTGGCTGATTACTGATAATGCGCCGCTGGAGACCTTGCTGATGCGGGAGTACGATGGCACCTACATGCTGCGGGTCAAACCTGAAGTCGTAAAGGCCTGGTTGCCTGTTGAACAGGAAACTGTGGCGTCGGAACATCTTTACGTCATCGATCCATTAGGCAATCTCATGATGCGTTTTCCGAAAGATGCCGATCCCAACAAGATGAAGAAAGATCTTGCGAGGCTGCTAAAAGCATCGCGCATAGGATAAGTTTTCCATGCTGATACAACTCGCAATCATGGGCGTGCTGGCGGCGCTGTTGCCGTTGATTACTGTCTGGGTGTCGAGCGACACCAACAAATATCGTAAGCTGATCTGGGTGACGGCATTTCTCACGTTTGATCTGATCATGTTCGGTGCTTTCACACGTCTGACCGACTCCGGGCTTGGTTGCCCGGACTGGCCAGGTTGTTATGGGCATGCCAACCCGATCCAGGCGCATGCGCATATCAGTGCCGCGGAGGCCGCAATGCCTGAGGGGCCGGTCACGGTCGTAAAAGCGTGGATCGAGATGATCCATCGCTACTTTGCAATGGGTGTTGGCGTGCTGGTCGTGTCAATGATGGCAATCGCTTGGCGTTCTTGGTGGCGTTCTAAGCAGCAAAATGTCGCATTTTCGCCGTGGCTACCGACTTTTCTGTTTGGCTTTATTTGTGTGCAAGGGGCATTTGGCGCGTGGACTGTCACCCTGAAATTGCAGCCGGTGATTGTTACCATTCACTTGTTACTTGGAATGGGATTGCTTGCGTTGCTAACCTGGCTCGGCACGAGACAGAATCACCATACAGGGATCGCGCCGCAAGCATTGTCATTGCGCGTGCCGGCAACCGTTGCAATAGTGCTTTTGTTCACCCAGATCGCATTAGGTGGATGGGTTAGCACCAATTACGCCGCTTTAGCCTGTGCCGATTTTCCGCTGTGCCACGGAGAGATATTGCCTCCAATGGATTTCGACAACGGTTTCACGCTGTGGCGGCAGCTAGGCAAAACAGCGGAGGGTGAATATCTGCCGTTCGCAGCATTGACCGCAATTCATTGGGTACATCGCATGTTTGCGTTCGTGGTAGCAGCCTTCGTCATTTGGCTGGCTTGCAAAGCGCGTAAAACGGAAGGATTACAGGTCACCGCCCGGTGGCTGTTGATCGTGATTACAGTGCAACTCATCACTGGCGTGTCCACCATCTTTTTAAAATGGCCGCTGGCCTTGGCGGTGATCCACAATGGTGGTGCCGCTGTCCTTGTGGTGCTGCTGACCATGTTAAACTACTTGGTTCGAATTCCGGCGCAAGCCGCGTCAGACCGGGCCGCAACACCGCTTCCGGTCGTATGAGGTAGAAGTGACCACGCTGACCGCACATCCCAATCGTTTTTCCCAATACTGGGCACTGACCAAGCCGCGCGTGACGCAGTTGGCTGTATTTTGCGCAGTGATCGGTATGTTCCTGGCGTCCCCCGGCGTGCCTGACTGGCACATCGTGGTGGCGGCGACAATCGGTATTTGGCTGCTGGCTGGGGCCGCGTTCGCCGTCAACTGTCTGGTCGAACGTGAGATCGATTCGCGCATGGCGCGCACCGCCCGTCGTCCAATGGCGCGCGGCGAACTTACCGTAAGGCAGACACTCGTGTTTTCCGGCGTGATTGGTGGTGCTGGCATGTGGGTCCTGTTCAACTTTGTGAATGCGCTGACCATGTGGCTAACCTTTGCCACTTTTGTCGGTTACGCCATCATTTACACCATGGTGCTCAAGCCGGCGACGCCGCAAAATATTGTGATCGGTGGCTTGTCCGGCGCCATGCCTCCAGCGCTTGGCTGGGCTGCGGTAGCAAACGATGTGCCGATGCAGGCATGGATTCTTGTTCTGATCATCTTTGTCTGGACGCCGCCGCATTTCTGGGCGCTGGCGCTGTATCGTCGTGACGACTATGCAAAATCCGGCCTGCCGATGCTACCGATTACGCATGGTGTGCAATTCACGCAGTTCCATATCTGGCTGTACACCATTGCGCTAGTGGCAACGACCATGTTGCCGTTCGCGGTGCAGATGAGTGGCTTGATTTACTTGGCCAGTGCAGGGGTGCTTGGCGCCATCTTTCTTTGGTATGCATGGCAGGTATACAGGCATTACACGGATTTGATTGCGCGCAAGACGTTTACCTACTCGATCATCTATTTGTCGCTGCTGTTTGCTGCGCTGTTGATTGATCATTATGTTCAGGTTTGAGCTTATGGGCCTTATTTCCACTGGGCGGGCAATTTTACTCACACTCGTTGCCGCAAGCACGTTACTTGCTGGGTGTGACAAGGGTGGGGAAAGTGCACAAATGATGCTGTCCCCAGTAAAGTCCTCCTTCCAGAATACGGATATTACCGGCCTCGACTATGCGAAGGATTTTGCGTTGCCAGACCATACCGGCAAAATGCGTTCGCTTGCAGATTTCAAGGGCAAAGTAGTGGTGGTGTTCTTTGGTTACACCCAATGCCCGGATGTTTGCCCGACAACGATGGTAGAAATGGCAAGCGTGATGGAGCAGCTTGGTCCACAGGCAGACAAAGTCCAAGTTCTGTTCGTTACCCTGGATCCTGAGCGCGATACCGCGGAGCTGTTGTCGAAATACGTACCGTCTTTCGATTCCCGTTTTCTTGGTCTGGTTGGTGATAAGGCGGCAACCGAGAAGGTTGCGAAAGACTTCAAAGTGTTTTATCAAAAGGTGCCAGGTAAGGAAGCGGGTAGTTACACAATGGATCACACGGCAGGCAGTTACGTGTTCGATCCACAGGGCCGCATTCGTCTGTTTATACGGCATGGGCAGGGGGCAGGGTCCATCGCGCAGGACTTGAAATTGCTGCTATCGCAATAGAGCGATCTGATTGTGCGTGAAAGGGGGCCATCTCGGGCCTGAGGTGCTCACCGTCGCTTACTAAAAGAAAAAGGCGTTCATCCGAACGCCTTTTTCATGTGCAACGATCAAGTTACGCGTATGCAGCAAGCGTTCCTTTCATCTTCTTCAGCGCCGCGCTTTCGATCTGACGAATCCGCTCAGCGGATACGCCAAACTCGTCGGCAAGATCGTGCAGTGTTGCACCAGACCCCTCATCATTAGCCAGCCAACGCGCTTCGACAATGCGGCGTGAACGGGGATCGAGTTTTTCCAATGCCGCTTCCAATCCCTCCGTTTGCAGACGGTCGAACTGCTTCGCTTCCAGTGTCTTGGTTGGCTCATTTGCGTCGGAGGACAGATAGGCGATCGGCGCAAACTTATCGTCTTCGTCATCGGTTGGCGCGTCTAAAGCGATATCGTGGCCCGACATGCGGGTTTCCATCTCGATCACTTCTTCACGCTTTACGTTCAGCGCCTTAGCCAAATCGTCAACTTGCGTGGGCGACATCGCGTCTAGGCTTTCCTTATGGCTGCGTAGATTGAAGAACAATTTGCGCTGTGCCTTGGTGGTCGCGATCTTCACGAGCCTCCAATTTTTCAGGATGTATTCGTGGATTTCTGCCTTAATCCAATGCATTGCGTACGACACCAAGCGCACACCCTGATCCGGGTCAAAGCGCTTGACGGCTTTCATCAAGCCGATATTGCCTTCTTGAATCAAGTCGGCATGCGGCAGGCCGTAACCCAAATAACCGCGCGCAATGGACACCACCAGCCGCAGGTGAGACATCACCAGGTTCTGCGCTGCGGCCAGATCATTCTTGTCGCGCAAGCGACGTGCAAGCGACGTCTCTTCTTCAGGCGTGAGCATAGGAATGCGGTTGACCGCTGAGATGTAGGCTTCAATATTGCCGAGACTGCCGGAAAAGCCCAGCGTCAGGGCATGATTGCCTATCGGAACCAATGCCGACTGTGCAGAAGTTGCTTTCATTGTTGCTCCTTACTTCCCTAGCTAAGATCCAAGCAAATAGAGTGATCCGCTTTCGCTATTATATTAGCACTCTCATAGGGTGAGTGCTAATACCGGTATTCAACGGGAATTCAGTCAAATGTTGATAAATTATACAGATTCAGGTGGTGACGTAACGCACCGCAAACGGGTTTCAGGAAAACCGTGACAAATGCCGACGCACCGACAGCCACGCGCCTATTAGGCCAAGGCTGGCGCTTATTGCAAGTAATGCAAGAATGTTAATCCACCCGAGTGGCGCCAGACGAAACTCCGACGCGTATAGACGAGCGAACTCTGCAATCGCATCGTTCAGGGGCTGTAATAACAGGGCAACGAATCCGAGAGCGATACCACCTGCAAACAGGCCAAGCAAGGCTCCAGTGTAGTAAAACGGGCGGCAGATATAGGCATTGGTCGCGCCGAACATCCGGCATACCTCGATTTCATTACGTTGTGTCATCACCTGCAGGCGGATGGTATTGAATACCACAGCCACCACGACAACGCTCAATGTGGCGGCAAGAAACAGTAATGCCAGCCGTAACACGTGCATCAGGGCTGCGAGCCTTTTGACCCAGGCCGAATCGATTTGCACATATTCCACAGCGGGTAATGCCTTTAATTCCGCAGCAAGTGCTTCGACCCGACCGGCGTCTGCGGTGTTCCTCACCCCGGAGAATTTCAATACATAACCGTCAGGGAGGGGATTTTCGCCTAGGGCGGTAATGGCATCGGCCAGACCACTCTTGTTGTTGAGCAAGGTAAGCGCCCGCTCACGCGGAATAAATTCAAGTTTTGCGGTGTTCCCCGATCTTTGGACGAGCTGCCGGATGTCAGAAGAGAGGGCGGTCACGTGTTCGCGTGGCGTGTCCATTGCCATGAAAAGACTGATTTCCGGTTCGACTGCCAATTGTTCTGATAGGGGACGTATGTTTTCCAGGACGGTCAGGCCGGCAAAGGGCAGAGCCAGGGCAATGGCAACCACCAGAATGTTGAGGGTAAAGCTACCCCGGTGTTTTGCCAAATGCGTGAAGGCGCTGATGAATGCTAGTGCGTGCTGTCTTAACCAAGCGATCATGTGGCACCTTGTGCTGTGGCGTGTGCCGGTCTGTCGACCAGCCGGCCGCGTTCTAAATAGACAATTCGTCGCGCGTCACGCAGGATATTGTCATCATGAGTGGCAATCACGCAGGTAACGCCTACACCGTGAAAATCATTCAGCGCTTCCATTACCTTGTTGGCGCTAACGCGGTCGAGATTGGCCGTCGGCTCGTCGGCAAGAATGATTTGTGGGCGGTTGACGATCGCACGAGCAATGGCGACACGCTGTTGTTCGCCCCCCGATAATGACCTCGGTTCCCAGAGCGCCTTGTCGAGCAGTCCCACCTTGTCGAGTGCGGCGCGTGCGCGTTTTTCCGCCTCTAATCTTGCCGTGCCGGTGACTAACAATGGCAACATCACGTTGGACAGAACGCTACGATCGGTCAACAGACATTGTTGTTGGAAGATGAGGCCAAGATTGCGACGCAGATAAGGCAAGCCAGTGGCGTTAAGTCGCCCAACATCCTGTCCATTGACCGATACCGTGCCAGAACTGGGGCGCTCCATTACGGCAATCATCTTGAGCAGGGTTGACTTGCCCGCCCCGGAAGGGCCGGACAGGAAGACCATTTCCCCTTTGGCTATCGATAATGTAATGTCCGATAGCGCAGAGGCATCGCGCATATATTGTTTGGAAACATGCCGGAATTCAATCATGTCAAAAGGGCGTCGACAAACTCTTCGGCATTGAACGGCTGCAGGTCTTCAATCTTCTCGCCTACGCCGATGAAATACACGGGTACTGGTCGCGTCTTGGCAATCGCTGCCAGCACGCCACCCTTGGCAGTACCGTCTAATTTGGTAATTACGAGGCCGGTAAGTTGTAGTGCATCGTCGAAGGCTTTTACTTGAGCCAAGGCGTTCTGTCCCGTATTGCCATCGATGACCAAAAGCACTTCGTGCGGGGCGGTGTTCATGCCTTTGCCGACGACGCGCTTGATCTTCTTGATCTCTTCCATTAAATGCAGCTGCGTCGGCAAGCGTCCGGCGGTGTCGACCATGACAACATTGACATTGCGAGCCTTCGCTGACTGAACGGCATCGAATGCAACGGCAGCAGGATCACCTGATTCCTGCGCAATGACCGTAACGTTGTTGCGCTCGCCCCAGATGGCCAATTGCTCACGCGCGGCTGCACGGAAGGTGTCGCCGGCGGCAAGCAGAACCGATTGATGGTGTGCTTGCAGATGTTTTGCCAACTTGCCGATGGTGGTAGTCTTACCGGCACCGTTGACGCCAGCAATCATCATCACCAACGGCTGCTCGCGGCCAAGTACCAAGGGCTTCTGTAGGGGCGTCAGCATGTCGATCAGCAACGTGCGCAAAGCAAGCTTTACCTGCTGTGCCTCGGTGAGCTTTTCGTTCTTAACTTTTTTCTTTAAGGCATCAAGAATGAAATGGGTTGCCTCCACCCCCGCATCCGATACCAGCAATGCGGCCTCCAGTTCCTCATAGAGGTCATCGTCAATCCGTGCCCCGATGAACAACGTAGTGAGGTTGGTCGAGGTCTTGGAGAGACCGGCCTTGAGACGTTGTAGCCAGGAGTGCTTCTGTTCTGCAGGGAGCGGTTCGGCTGGGACGATTTCGCCCTCGGGTTCCGATATGACTGGCGCTGCAGGAGCGGGGGACGACTCCTTCTTGAATAGATTCAGCCACGATTGTTTCTGCTCGACAGTGGTGTCTTGCACATCGGACTGCGGTGCGGGTGTCTGCGTTGCCGCAGGCACATCTTTCGATTTTTTCTTGAAGAAACTAAACATTGATGGCGGGAAGAAAGGCAGTTAGCGCGCTTGCAGCGGCCTCGCGGAAAGAAGATACAATCGGAACCTCATTTGCATGGCGCCGCCCTGCTACGCCAATGCGTTGAAAAACCAGTCTTCTATTTTATCAGAGCAGAGAGTATGAAATTCCGGATCGCCTTATTACTATCGGCCTGGGTATTAAGCTGGCTGCCCGCCGCGCATGCCGAACTCGCGCAGGAGCGCGTATTGCGTAACGGCATGAAAGTCATCGTCAAAGAAGACCATCGTGCACCGACGGTTGCACACATGATTTGGTACAAGGCCGGCTCGATGGATGAGCAGAATGGCACCACAGGCGTCGCCCACGTTCTTGAACACATGATGTTCAAGGGCACCAAAGTGCTGAAGCCAGGGGAATTCAGTCAACGTGTCGCGGCGTTGGGAGGGCGGGAGAACGCCTTCACTAGCAAAGATTACACTGCCTATTTTCAGCAAATCGAAAAATCGAAACTGGAAAAGGTGATGGCGCTCGAAGCCGACCGAATGGCGAACCTGATTCTAGATAAAAACGAGTTTGCGCGTGAGATTCGGGTCGTGATGGAGGAGCGCCGTTGGCGTACGGATGACCAGCCTATTCCATTGGTGTACGAAACTTTGTATGGAGTTGCTTTCGGTGCGCATCCGTACCACCATCCGGTGGTAGGGTGGATGAGCGATCTGAAAAGCATGACGGTGCAGGACGCAAAGGCATGGTATGACCGCTGGTACGCACCGAATAATGCCACCATGGTGGTCGCCGGGGATGTTGATCCAAAACACGTGTTTGCCCTGGCGGAAAAACATTTCGGCAAGCTTCCGCGCAAAGCGGTACCAGTCACCAAGCCGCAGGAGGAGCCTCCCCAGCGCGGCATCCGCCGCGTAACGGTGAAGGCGCCGGCAGAAAATCCTTACGTGGTCCTTGCGTTCAAGGTGCCAGTGCTGCGCGATGTCGAGAAGGATGACGAATCCCATGCACTTGATGTGCTTGCCGCTATCCTCGACGGCTACGACAATGCCCGTTTGAATGCAAAGCTGGTGCGCACGGATCGTGTCGCCAATTCAGCAGGTGCAGGCTATTCCAACATTGCGCGCGGTCCAGCCTTGTTCCTTCTGGATGGTACGCCCACCCCAGGGACCACCACAGAACAACTCGAGAAGTTGCTGCGTGCAGAAGTGCAGCGCATTGCACAAGATGGTATTTCTGAAGAAGAGTTGAAACGCGTCAAAGCGCAACTGATTGCCGGTCAGATCTACAAGCGTGATTCCATGTTCGGGCAGGCGATGGAAATTGGCACGATGGAGATGTCCGGCCTATCGCATACTCAGATCGACCGCATCATCGACAAGTTGAAAGAGGTTACTGCAGAGCAGGTGCAGGCTGTTGCCCGAAAATATTTCGGTGACGATGCATTGACCGTCGCCACCTTGGTCCCACTACCGCTTTCCGAAAAAAATCCATCGGAACCGCCTAAAGGCTTACGCCATTGATTTCATGATATGACTATGATGAAACGTATTCTGTTTGTAGTGTTGCTGGCATGCGCAGGCTTTTCTCCTGCACATGCAGCGCTTCAGATTCAGTCCTGGATGCTTGCCAATGGGGCGAAGGTTCTATTTGTTGAAAATCATTCCATCCCGATTATCGATGTAAGTGTCGAATTCGACGCGGGATCACGGCGGGATCCCATGGGCAAGGCGGGTGTCTCTAGTCTGACCAATGGAATGCTTGCGCGCGGATTGCGGGCCTCCGATTCACCGGTTGCTGAACCGGCAATGACGGAGGCGCAGATTTCTGATGCTTTTGCTGATGTGGCAGCACGGCATGGGGGTGGTGCGGGCGATGACCGTGCCGGTATGACATTACGCACATTGTCGAGCAAGGCAGAGCGCGACATATCCGTAGCCTTGCTTGCTCGCGTACTGGCACATCCCAGTTTCCCTGAGAACTTTTTTGCGCGCGATAAGGCGCGCATGGTCTCCGCCATCAAAGAGGATGAAACGAAACCTGAGGTGATTGCTGAAAAGGCATTCTGGCGCCTGCTTTATGGATCACACCCTTATGCGCAGCGGGAAACCCCACCATCGGTTGAATCGATTAGCCGCGATGATTTGATCACGTTCCACAACACGCACTATGTTGCAAACAGGGCAGTGATTTCGATGATTGGCGACATGACGCGCGCAGAGGCGGATGCGATTGCTCAGCAATTGACACTTCGCCTGCCGCAAGGCGCGCCACTGCCGACATTGCCAAAGGTTGAGTTGACACCAGCGCGTGAAGAGTGGATTGCTCACCCCGCCTCGCAGGCCCACGTTCTCACCGGTATCCCGGCCATAGCGCGGGGCGATGCAGACTACTTCCCTCTGTTGGTCGGCAATTACACGCTCGGGGGCGGTGGGTTTGTATCACGTCTGATGCGCGAAGTACGTGAGAAACGTGGTCTGTCTTATAGCGTATACAGTTATTTCAATCCGCTGGCACAGGCAGGGCCTTACGAGGCTGGATTACAAACACAGAAGGATCAGGCCGATGAAGCGCTGAAGGTGGTACGCGACACCATTTCGACTTTTTTACGTGATGGCCCAACCGCCCAAGAATTAAAAGCAGCAAAGGATAATTTGATTGGGGGCTTTCCGTTACGCATCGACAATAACAAGAAGATTCTTGACAACATCGCTGCGATTGGATTTTACAACCTGCCACTCAATTATCTCGACACTTGGACCACCAATGTGGAAAAGGTAACGATCGCCGATATTAAGGCGGCATTTCAGCGCAAGATTGCACTCAATAAAATGTCGACGGTCGTTGTCGGCAATGCAAGGTAAATTGATGCAAAAGAGCCATCCTAAAAAAACAAGCGGGTCGCCACGTACTAGTCGCCCAGCGCAACAGGTGCGTATCATCGGGGGGCAGTGGAAGCGCACACCGTTGCCGGTGTTAGATGCAGAAGGCCTGCGTCCCACACCAGATCGTGTACGTGAAACAGTGTTCAATTGGATCCATCACCTGCTAAATGGCAACTGGGGAAATACCAACTGTCTTGATCTGTTTGCTGGTACTGGCGCGCTTGGATTTGAAGCGGCTAGCAGGGGGGCCGCGAAGGTGATTATGGTGGAGGATAATTCTGCTGCTGTAAGGCAACTTGAAGCCAATAAAGAAAAGCTGAAGGCAGATCCAGTGCATATCTTGCGCGGCGATGCTTTGGTATTGGCAAGTCGGCTGGCGGAACGCGCCGTTGATCCTGCCTCTCGTTTCCAGCTTATTTTTTTGGATCCCCCCTATCACCGCGAGTGGCTGGCAAAAATACTACCTCTCTGCCAACACCTGTTGGCAGACGATGGCTTGGTATATGCTGAAGCTGAAATAGCACTCGATGGTGATGCACCTCCAGATTGGCTTGCCGGCTGGCAAGTAGTGCGCGCCGACAAGGCCGGCATGGTTTTTTACCACTTGCTGCGCCGCAATGCTTATGCCTGAATTTAAGGCATAATGCGCGTTTTGGCGTTTTTCATATTGGTCAGGGGGCACGATGGTCACAGCTGTTTACCCAGGAACGTTCGATCCGCTCACGCGCGGACACGAGGATTTGGTGCGTCGTGCATCGGGCTTGTTCGACAAGCTGATCGTCGGTGTGGCTGATAGCAAGAACAAGCGGCCCTTCTTTTCACTGGACGAACGTCTGACAATTGCGAATGAAGTCCTCGGGCACTATCCAAACGTCAAGGTCGAGAGTTTCTCGGGCCTGCTTAAGGATTTCGTTCGGGCCCATGATGCGCGGGTCATTGTTCGTGGTCTACGCGCCGTATCGGACTTTGAGTACGAGTTTCAGATGGCCGGCATGAATCGCTACCTGCTGCCCGACGTTGAAACGTTGTTCTTGACCCCGTCCGATCAATACCAGTTCATTTCGGGGACAATCGTGCGTGAAATCGCGACCTTGGGCGGTGATGTCTCCAAATTTGTATTTCCTTCGGTCGAGCGGTGGCTGAAGAATAAAATCGCGGCAGGCATGCAGTAAGCAGGGATTGTTATGGCTTTGATGATTACTGATGACTGTATCAATTGCGACGTATGCGAGCCGGAGTGCCCCAACGACGCAATTTACATGGGGCCAGAGATCTATGAAATCGACCCCAATAAATGCACTGAATGCGTCGGCCATTACAATGAGCCGCAATGCCAGCAGGTATGCCCGGTAAGCTGCATTCCCTTCAATCCGGACTGGCGCGAGTCTAAAGAACAACTCCAGGCAAAGTACGAACGCTTACAGGCGGAAAAGGCCTAAGCTTCGCCGCTGCAGACTACGCGGTTACGGCCGTCTGCCTTAGCTTGGTAAAGCGCTTGGTCGGCGCGCGCGACGATACGTTGTGCCGTTTTCTCAACCGATTCGCCGGTCTCTGTGTGCTCCAGTGATGCTACGCCGACCGATACCGTCACATCAAGCTGTTCACCATTGCCCAGCGTTAGAGGTTGTTCGGCGATGCTCAAGCGGATACGCTCTGCAACCCCGCGTGCATTGGCGAGCTCCGCATCAATGAGCAATACCACAAACTCTTCCCCGCCGAAGCGGCCGAGCGCGTCGCTCAACCGCAGTTCCGCCTTGATACGTCCTGCCACGCCGCGTAGAACTTCGTCACCGGCTTGATGACCGATACGGTCGTTGATTTGCTTGAAATGGTCGATGTCGAGATACATGCACGACAGTGCATTTCCTTGCCGCTGGCTGCGTCCGATCTCTTCCAGCAGGCGGCACTCGACATATCGCCGGTTATTGACACCGGTGAGCGGATCAGTGAGGCCGATATGCTTTAGGCGTTCATTGTTGATGACGTTTTCCAGGCAAATCGCAATGATCGAGGCCATGTGTGCCAGGAAATCCGTGGCCATACCTGGGACGAAACGCCCTGGGTCGTTACTGCCAAGATTGAGACTTCCAATGAATTGGCCATGCCGGATCAACGGAACGATCGCAACGCTGACTGGCGGCGAAATCGGTTCTGGGAACATCAGGCCGTGCTGTTGTTCGGCGTAGCAGCCAAGTAATGGTCCCCCTGATAGCTGCCCGCAGAGTTCGCCAAATTCAGTGTCGTCCTGCAGAAAGAACAATTGAGGCAGCGTCGAGAGCGGGATATGGAGGTCCACTAGGATGCGGCGGATGTCGTACTGAGGATCGAGCAGGGCGAGCGTCACAACGTCCAGTGATGTGGCAGCAGCCAGGGAGTGGAAGAGGGTGTCCATCAATGCCTGGAAACTGTCTGCCGCGATGAATTGCAGATCGAGCGCCTGATGCCGTTCCAGGATAAGCTGATTCTGTTGCGCCTGGGCCAATAACTGCGTTAACTGGTGACGAAGTTGCCGATTCTCTCTCTCCAGCTGTTGCGACATGGAAGCTCCGAATAGGGTCAACGGACGCTGACCGTTTGGGTCCCTGGCAGCGTTGTTGTACATGCGGGAGAACCCTCGCAAATACTACCGCGCGCCTCCTGTCGCTGCAATACTGGCGAGCCTGTCAGCGTGTTGCCTGGTTCAGAAGGCGAGCTCGACGTCGATTTCCTGGCCGACACGCAGCAACTGGCCTTCGCCTTTGAGCAAGATCGTATTCATGCCGAATGTGATGCCACCATCCACTTTGGGGTTAACGCGATAGCTTTGCAATATGTCGAGAGGATCGGGACCGAACTCGCCGGTGTTTTGATCGATCGATGGCATCGGGCAGCGTGGACATGGTTTCACAGGCTTGAGCATCGCGTCGCCCGCCGTGAGCGACGCCGCATAATCTTCTTCGAAGGCCTCGATTCCATTGACCACAATGTTCGGACGAAAGCGATTCATCGGCAATGCATCTCGTCCTTGTGCCTTTAGCTTGTCGTTCAGATCGTCAAGCGACGCCTCGGAAATGACCAACATTGGAAAACCGTCTGAGAACAAGGTCGGAGCTTCCATGCCGTCGGTCCACTTTGTATTCGCAAGGCGTTTGGCTTCCGCGTGAAAGCGTACTAACCGGCATGGCGTGCCAAGAAAACGGGAGAACCAAGTCGCAGTTGTCTCATCGCAGTCGTAAGCTTGCACCGTGTCATTCCATACGCGTACCTCAATACTTTGTGCAGCTTCCGGCTCGGGCAAGCCAAGCGGAATTTCGAGGCGAAGCATGCCGGGCGCACGCAACTCCAGCGTGTCGGTCTTGATGCGCGGCACGATCAGCGCCATCTTCGGAAAATCGCGTTGTGTCATGAATTGCCCCTGCGCATCCACCACCATCCATTCGCGATCATAGATATGTTCACTCATCAGACCGGCAGCGGTCAGCGTTGCTTCGCGCAGGGCGATGCCGGCGCAGGACTTGATCGG
>CBHCMF010000094.1:0-17785 GCA_965974465.1 uncultured Noviherbaspirillum sp. | reverse complement strand
TCGACGACGCCGGACAGACTGCAGTATGGACAGGGGCAAGTGCGTCTGCGGAAGTGGTTGTGCGGCATGCCGACGCACTTGCACCGCCTGCTGTTCGACCCTGGCCTCGGCCACCAGTGCCAGCTCGTCGCCCCGGGTCAGCAGCAGGCAGCCGGTCTGCGCTCCCGCGTTTTCGAGCACGAGGCGCATGAGGGTATCGATCAGCTCGTCAAGCAGGATCTGGCCAGAAATGGCTTGCGAGGCCTTGCTTACCGACAGCAGGTCGAGCCGATTTTCGCCCACGGCCGAAGCGGCCGCGGCGCGTCCGGTACTTGCGCACAACTGCGGATATTGCTCTTCGAGTTGCTTCACCTTGCCATCGGCACCCCACCGGGCATAGCAGGTGCGCGCCTGTTCCAGGTGGGCGTGGCCGGAGGTTGGCAGACTACGCGCGAAGTAGAATCGGCTTGCAAGTTCGTGAGCAATCCCCTCGTTGTGCACGAAGCCGTTGTCGTGGGCCGATCGAATGGCCTGCTCGTACAAACGCGCTGCATCCAGCTCCCGGCCTTCCAGGCGGTTCATCTCAGCAGCGACGAGTGCCGCACGGTTTTCGAAGTTCTCCGGGCAGTTCTCAGCCCATTTGCGCAACTGTTGGTAGTGCTCCGTCAAAGCTTGCAGATGCCGCAAGCGTTCTGTGCCGAGAGCTGTATCGCCGAGTGCGGCATGGGCAAGCGCTGCGAAGTAGTGGTACTCGACCAAATCGAAAACATATGGTGATGTCCAAAAAAAATCTTCCGCTTTTGATGCGGCGGCGATGGCGGCAGTATGGTTGCCGGCAAAAAAAAGGGCCTGAAGCTTACGGATCCAGTACCAGCATACAAGCATTGCCTGCCCCGGATTCTTCTCCAGATGCTGCTCGTACTCGGACTCGTCGAAACTGGCGTCATTGAAGGAGCCAAACGTCGGTGTGAGGCCACGTAGTGTCAGAATCAACCTGAGCAGCGGGGTGATACAGTCAATAGAGAAACCGAAGTGCGTCTGGCATGCAAAGTCGAGACCGGTTTCGGCCTCGCGCTGCACCTCGACAAGCGAATCACCGCTGGCGAGTAGCATCGTGATCGTTTCGTGGTGTGCATAGGCCTCATAGGTAAGATCGCCGACCTGTTGTGCAGCATGGAGGCTGCGCTTGACCAGGCCGAGACTGGTACGCACATGCTTCATCCAGAAATTTACGAGAGCGCCGAAGCCTAGGTAGGCGCGGGCCTCGAAGCGATACAACCGGTGCCGTTCCATCAGCTCCAGGCCCAGCAGGCCGAATCGGAACGTCGACAGGTAGTCGCCGAAGGCCGGTCCGATAATCATGCCAAGCGTGACATAACCGTAGCACGACATATCGCTATTGCCGTACTCTAGGCTGAGATTGGCCATGCGGCCAGCGACGAGCCGGAAGAGATCCGGTTTGGTAAACGCGGACGGCGCAGCAGCCGTATTTAGCACCTCCATTGTCGCGCGTGCGCCCCTATCGCTCATCATCGGCAGGTCGAGCAGTGCTTCGATAGGCCGATCCCCGAGCTGTTGCCATATGCGCGCGTACTCGCGCCGGATGTCGTCCTCGGTCGGATGCGCCGACCATGCGATGCCGACCTGCTGTAGGTAGTCGAGGGCTGCCTCGATGGCACGGTCAGGCCGACCTTTTACGAGAAAGAGTTCCATCTGCAAGCAGGTGACGGCGGCCAGATCAACGAAACCGGCAGCGCACCGTGCCAATCCGGCCAGGCGTTCTTCTGCTTCCGCCAGCGCTCCGGTCAGGAACTCGCATTCGGCCTGGTTCAGTTCCACCTGGAAGATCAGCTCATGGCGCCTCTGCCAGCAATCTTTCGTCAACAGGCCGAGAGCAGTACGGAGATAGATGAGCGCCGGGGCATAAGCCGTAGCTGCCTTGGCGCGTTGGCCGGCCAGCAGATTGAGTTCGGCAATCTGTTCTCGCTCCTGTTGCGATTCGACCAGTTCGCTGCCGCGATTGAGCTGGCTGACCACCTCGAATATCCTGTCCCGGATCGCCTCAGACGCCCAGCTGGAGGCCAAGAGACGGCCGATGCGCAAATGCATCGCAGCCCGCGATGCCTCGGGAATCAGCGAATAGGCCGCTTCCTGGACTCGGTCGTGGAGGAAGGTGTAGGTGTTCTCCTGCCGGCACACCAGGCCTGCCCGCTCGGCATCCCACAGCAAGGTGTGGACTACCTCCATGGATTGCTCGAGGATCAGTCCAAGTGTAGCGGCATCGGCGGCATTGCCCAGGCAGGCGAACTGAGTCAGGGCGTCTTGCGTGTCATGCGACAGGCGGGAGAGCTTGGCCACCATCAGGTCCACCACGTTGTCCGTATAGCCCTTGGCGTGAATACGGGGCAACTCCCACTTCCAGACCCCGTGGATGACATCGAAGCGCAGCAGCTTTTCCTCGGCCAGAGAAGAGAGGAACTGGCGGATAAAGAAAGGATTACCGCCGGTCTTGCCCACCAGCAATTGCGCCAGCGGTTGCGTCTCTGCAACCAGGCAATGCAGCGACTCTGCAACAAGCTGCGCGACCTCGTCGAGGGTCAAGGCAGCGAGCACGATGTTTTGTACGGTGCCGCCCGCTTGGCGGATCGCCTCCAGACTATGCATCACCGGGTGGTTGCCATCGACCTCGTTGTCACGATAGGCACCAACCAACAAAAGGTGGCGCACGTCCGGATGAGGTATCAAGTGTTCAAGTAGGGCGAGGGTGGCCGCATCCGCCCATTGCAAGTTGTCCAAGAACAGCACCAGGGGATGTTCGTGCCGAGTGAATACGCCGACAAAGCGCCGAAACACCAGTTGGAAGCGGCCTTGCTCTTCCTGAGGAGGCAAGTCGGGCACGGGCGGCTGAGGGCCAATGACGATCTCGAGCTGAGGGATGAGATTGACCATGAGCTGGCCGTTGGGTTCGAGTGCCTCGCATAGGGTCTTTCGCCAGTGCGCGATGTCAGCGTCACTTTTGCCCAAGAGCTGGTGCACCAGACTGTCGAAGGCTTGGGCCAGGGTGGCATAGGGAATGTCGCGCTTGTACTGATCGAACTTGCCGGAGATGAAGTAGCCATGCTTTTCTACGATAGGCCGTTGCAGCTCGTTGACCAGCGCGGATTTTCCCACCCCCGAATAGCCGGCCACCGTGAGCAGCATCCGTGTGCCGGTCGTGGCTACCGTTTCAAACGCCGCCAGCAGCGCCGCTCTCTCTTGCTCGCGTCCGTACAGCTTAGGCGGGACCTGGAAGCGGTCGGCTACGTCCCGCGTGCCAAGCGCAAACGGCTCAACCGTTCCGGTCGCCTGCCATTCGGCCAGGCAATGTTCTAAGTCGGCGATGAGCCCGGCCGCACTCTGATAGCGCTCTTCCGGCACCTTGGCCAGCAGTTTGAGTACGAGGTCCGAGACAATCTGGGGAATATCCGGTACCAGCTGGTGTGGCGCTACAGGCATGCGGGCGAGGTGGCAATGTACCCATCCCAGCGCATCGTCCGCTTGGAACGGCAGTTGCCCGGTTAACAAGCGATACAGTACGATCCCCAGCGAATAGAAATCGGTGCGGTAATCGATCTGGCGGTGCATGCGCCCGGTCTGCTCAGGCGAGACATAAGCCCAGTCACTGTCGGCAGTCGGGCGAGCAAATGTTGCCCCTTCGCGGGAGACCGCCCGGCTCAGGTCCGCCAGTTTGACCTGTCCCCCGCTGCGCGTGAGCAGAAGGTTGGCGGGCCGGATATCGTGATGCACGATGTCGTTCGCATGGACCGCCGCCAGAGCGCGAGCCAACTGACAGGCAATAGCCAGGACTACCGGCAGGATCAGGCGTGGCTGGCGGGCCAGCACCTCTTCCAGGCTCTCAGCGGCGACGGATTCCAGGACCAGGACCAAGCGCGCGCCCTCCTCGTGCAGGGCAAGCGGGTGGAGGATCTCCGGGACATCGAGGGTTTGCAGCAAGGCATATTCATGCCGCAGGTCATCGGCAGCGCTGTCATGTACAGGGAGTTTGAGAAGGACGACGGTGCCGTCCTGAACATGCCGGGCGAGGTGGAGGACGCCACTGGTTGTGACACCTATCTGCTCAATGACCTGATAGTTTCCTATATTCATCGAATTTCCATGCCCGAGGGCTGTGCAGACTAAGACAATTGTTCCTTGCTTCTTTCAGCCCCTGCCTTGCCATGCAGTTAGCCATCGTTCACTTCGGAAATCTCTTCTGTTCGAATTATTACCGCGTGCCTACATTAATCACTATATATAGCACCATAGTCGATGCACGGTGCTTTCCAAGAAATTTTCGTGGTGTGAAAGTGTTCGATGAGGTTTGGGTGCAAATTTTCGGAAAACCTTCCTCGCCTTGTGAAACAGTGTCTGGATGGGCCTTGTCAACTTACTGAATGAAAAGTATAAAATCGGTAGCGTTGCTGGATGAGTCTATGTGTTCTGTATCGCGGGCTCCACTCTCCCGCTCTCGAAAAACGAATAAACGACTACTAGCGTAGATGAAGCAACTTTCTTGCCGCAAAAAACAAATTGGTCGGCACAAAGAAGAGACTTGCAGAAAAAATCACGAAATTTTTTCACCCAAAATAACCACCATTCTGGCTTGGGCAATGTGAGATATCCGTGCTGAAAACAGTAAGGAAGCTTTTAAATGCGCCCCGAAAGCAGCCGCGCTCTACGAGCTGGTAGATGATTGCCCACACAAGATTGTCAATGAGGGAAGCTATTCCACTTTCAGCAATGCAAACGTATTCGAATGCGCGGCGTATTACTGTACTACTGTGGACTGGACCATCTGACAAGCAATATCGCGCCCCGCCTTCAGGGGTTCGAGCTGTGCGAAGCGCGCACGTCCATAGAGAGTATAGAGAGGCAAGACTACAAAGCCGGCCGCCATCTCCGAAATGCGTTTGCATAACTTAGCACGGGGCGCGATGTTTTGGCGTTGATAGCACAATCAGAAACGATGCCGAATACCTGCGCCAATGCTACTGCCGCTTTCAAATGTACTGATCTTATCGTGCATGACAATGAGGTACAGGTCAGTACGCTTGGATGGCTTATAAGAATAGCCAATGGACGTCGTTTCGCGTCGTCGGTCGGAAATACCAGTGCCACCACGGCGCGTTTGCGCGTGGGTGGCCATGAATTCATCTTTACCTGCAGGAACAGAGACGCTAATCGAATAGGTTGTGTCATGCAGATCAATATCGTGCGCGGTTTGGTCGTACGTCGCAAATAGCTTGGCATGTTTGAAGTCATAACTCGCGCCGATGAACCACGCAGTCTGGCGCGTTGCCCTCAAGCCTTCTACGGATTTTACGGTGCCAACAGGTATATCGAGCGGATTATTGATCTCCACTCGATGAATGAATGCTGTTATCGACAATGGTCTGCCCATGTACAACAAGTCGGCACCGATATTGCGCTTGTTGCTACTCGTAGCCTCGCCAAATTGATAGTGCAGGTTGACGGTCAAACCGTTCACAGTCGGTGTTGTGTATTTGATCTGATTGCTCCACCCGTTATCCCCTGCCAGTGAATTGACCCATCTGCTTGCGTTGAGCAATGGAACATTCAAATGTAATGCAAGCGGCGAGAAGGCCGGTGAATTACCGAACGGGTTAAATCGCAGGATCGAAAAGGTATTGGGCGCCGTACCCCGTCCCAGCGACACGGTGCCGAAACGACTGGACAGCCCAACGTTTGCCGCGCGCGAGAACATCGTATCGCCGGGAAAGCGGCCAGCTTCGCCGGTATCCGGACGAAAATAGGAAGCCAGCGCAAAAGTTGCTTGTATGCCGCTACCAAGATTCTCGCTGCCTTTTAAGCCAATCCAGGACGTTGCCATGCCACCACCATCAACCTTCGCCCTATGACCAACATCGCCACTGCTCTGCATGGAGCCGATGAATGTATCGAACACCCCCTCAAGGCTGACCGCGGTTTGCGCCATCGCTGGATTGTTAAGAAAGCTCCCCAAGACGGCGGCGAACAACAATTTTGCTAGCCACAGATAACACAGATAAATATGCCGCATACTGGTCTCTTCGGTGTGTGAAGCAGGTTGCCGCGAACCTCGGTCATCCCGATTATCTTGCCACTTCCATTCTCAACAATTGCCGTCCAAGGCACTGATGCCAGAGAAATACTCAGCGCTAATTTTAAAAAGTCCTGGGTGCCTGCACTGGCATCAAACCCATACTATTTGGAGCTCATGCTAGACATCTTCTCTTGAAAGGACATGATCTATCGCATGCCGCTCACAGGCGACGTTTTCAAAAAACATGACATCTTTCTTTTCTCTTGCCCCGGCATAATAAATTTTTCTGGCGCAACGAAAGCTTTTGTAAGTGAAGAATCGATTCTAAAAGCAATAGCCAATGCGACTGAGGTAGTTACCTCATCTATTCCCTTTAGGCTCTTCTTGCATCGGAGGGAACAATGTCACAAGCCACGTGAAAAATGGCTGTTTTTCTTGGGAAACATAAGCCTTTTTCACAGAAAAACTTTTTCCGCTTAAAAAATAATCGAATATTTTTTGAGCAAAAACGAAACTAAGTTGAAAAGCTTCTGATCCTAAGAAAGGCCGCTTCACATTCCATTGTTTGCGGCAAACGAACGGTACTTATGTAAAGGAATGATTTATGAACACCCATGGCCTGCAGAAAGCGCACGATCAAGTTATCGCGAAAATTCATGCTCTTGATCTTTCTCCCATCAAAGTCAAACTGATGGACAAAGAGGAAGGACATGGCTGGTCGCATGAATATGCCGACCATATTGAAATTGAATACAAACGCTTCCTAACGTTGCTGGTGAAGTACCCGCAAGCATCCATTGCACCAAGCAAGGATGTCGACAAATTTTGGCATGGACATATTCTGGACACGCTCAAGTATGCGGAAGATTGCAACCATGTCTTCGGCTATTTTCTGCACCACTTTCCTTATTTCGGCATGAGAGGAGAAGAAGATGCCGCCAATCTTGCCGCTGCTGCGGCCACAATGAATCGCCTTTATCGCCAGGAATTCGATGAGGTACAGCCTGCTCAAGCAAGCAGTTACTGTGGTATTGCGGCTTCGGTGAGCTATTGCGGTGCCACCAGTGCAACAAGTTACTGTGGCGCCGCCACAGGCCAGAAAGACCAACTGGCCGAAAAGCAATCCAGTTACTGTGGCGCCACTAGTACAACAAGTTATTGTGGAGCCTTCCATGGCGTAAGCTATTGCGGCGCCGCCACAAGCAAGGATGTCCACTTGACCGAAAAACAAACCAGCTACTGTGGGGCGTCCAGTGCGGCGAGCTATTGCGGAGCCGCCAATATCGACGGCACACGCGACGGTATGTCAAGCGCAGCCATACTCAACACAGCATTGCGTCCTACTCTGCCGCGCTTAGGGGATAACTAGAGCGATTTGATTGGGCGTGAAAGGGAGGTCAGGTCGGGCCGAGAAGCACAACCGTACATGAGCTACGGTGAGTACCGCAGGCCCGAGATGGCCCCTTTCACGCATAGGCAAATCGCTCTAACAGACCGGCTGCGTAAAGGAGGACCGACATAGTAGAGATCACAAACCATCGACCTCCCTTCTTATAAGAAACCTCGTTGTTCCAACGAGGTTTCTCTCATGCTATTACGCGTGCGTCAAAATAATTGACGATTTTATCGGCTGGCAGCGGCATCGCGAAGTAGGCGCCTTGCACCTCGTCGCAATTCAGATCATGAAGTATTTTAAGCGCTTGTTCTTGCTCCACGCCTTCAGCAATCGTTTTAAGGGCGAGGCTGTGAGCCATTTGAATGATGGCACGCACGATAGCTTCATCTTCCTTATTGTTGGCTAGATCGCGGATAAACGACTGATCTATCTTGAGTTTGTCCACGTCAAATCGCTTCAAGTAAGCCAAACTCGAATATCCAGTACCAAAATCATCAATTGAAAGCTTGACGCCGAGCGCCTTTAGGCGCTGCAACAGCATCAATGCATGCTCGCTGTCCTCAATCAGAATTGACTCGGTTAACTCCAGGCTGAGGTATTTGGGATTCAGGCCAGATTCGGAGAGCGCAAACATGACGGTTTTTTCCAGATCGCCTCGTTTGAATTGCACAGATGATAGATTGACGGTTACGACAATGTCGGCCAATCCCGCTTCATGCCAGGCTACTGCTTGTCTACATGCCTCCTTCAGCACCCATTGACCAATCGGTATGATCAAACCACAGTCTTCGGCGACGGGAATGATGTCATCTGCGGAAATTAGGCCGTATTCGGGATGATTCCAGCGAATCAGTGCTTCAACACCAACGGTTTCAGCACTGTTAATGTCAATCTGAGGTTGATAGTGGAGTACAAATTCTCCATGTGTCAAAGCCTGGCGTAAATCATTGCGTGCTTTAAGGTGAGAGGTAGCATCCACATTCATCTGCTCCGCATAAAAGCGGTAAGTATTGCGCCCTGCTTCCTTTGCGTGATACATCGCCGTATCAGCTGCTTTGACCAGGACTTCAAAATCATTACCATCATCCGGATAGACTGCCACGCCGATAGACAAGCTGGTGAATAGGTGATGGCCTTCGATATCGAAAGGAGGCGCCATTTTCTCCAAAATTTTATCGGCGACTTTTGCGATTGTGTCGGTGTCATGCATCGCAGAGAGAATGATCAAAAATTCGTCCCCTCCCTGGCGGCAGACGGTTTCCGTTTCACGCACGCATTCGCGTAATCGGCTCGCGACCTCCTTGAGCAATGCATCTCCTGCGAGATGCCCGAGCGAGTCGTTGATTGATTTGAACTTATCGAGATCGACGAATAGCAATGCCGCTTTGGCACCCAAACGGTCGGCATAAGCCATGGCCAGTGCCATGCGATCCCTGGCCAGCAGGCGATTGGGCAGTTTGGTTAAGGCATCGTGGAAAGCCATAAACTCGATACGCGCTTCAGATGCCTTGCTTTGCGTGATTTCCTGCACAGTACCAATGGCCACTAAGGGATTGCCCGCCTCGTCACACATGACTTCCAATTTTTGCCGCGCCCATTTGACATCCGCGCATGTATTGACGCGATGTTCGATATCAACCGGTTCTCCGCACAGTGCGTTCTTCCAGGCTTGAATAGCTGCCTTCCGATCCTCAGGCAGAACGCATCGAAGAATGGTTTTCGAGGTTAACGGAGTACCTGTCGGAACGCCAAAGATCTTGTAAGCCTCATCTGACCAAGTCAATTTTTTATTAGGAATATCCAGTTTCCAGCTGCCAACGCTCGCCACGGATTGTGCTTTCTGCAGTGTGCGTGTGGTTTCTTGTAATTCGTTATAAAGCCGGTTGCGTTCCAACATGAGGCGATTAAAGTTACTGACTAATAAACCGACTTCATCCTCCCGTCTGACAGGAAGCGGCTGCAGCGAAGGCTCCTTCTCTTCTGCCATGCGGCGCATGGCATCGGCAGCTTCCTTTAATGGGGCCAGTTGCCACATTAAAGTCTCGCGTAGCATCAAAGCAACGGCTATCGATATCAATATCGCAGTCAAATAAATCTGTCGCTGAAGCGGTTTGATTGGTCCGAAAGCATGCTCGGTACTAACGCCCGCGATGACTGTCCAATCTGTCATCCGCAGGTTGCGGTTGACGCTCAATGTCTTGGCGCCATAGGAAGTCGTGGTAATCCCCATCCCTTCAAATCTCTGTTCAAGTCTTCGGTCAAGTAACGGATTCGCACCTTTCGGTGGCATCGATTTGAAGATGCGATTGGTGTCGGACGCAGAGATCACTTGGCGCGCCCTGGGAGAGATCACCACGACGCGTACCACCTTTCCGATCAGTGGACTGTCGCGAAAATTAAACAGATCAATATCCAAAGGAGACACCGATGTCATAAGTGCTCCGGCAGGGTTGCCAGTGGCATCGCGCAGCGGGACTGTAATTGAAATGAGTGGCTCCGCCGTCCGCTGACTCGTAAAAGGGGCGATGAAATACGGCTTGCCGCCAGTTACAACCGCATGAAAATTTTCACCGTTCCCGACGTCGTCGGTCGAACGTCCCCCTCCTTGCACATAATCGCCGACGATAGTGCCTTTCTTATCGAAGACGAAAAGTCCATGTGGAAAAATGGATGGAGAAGGATGGCGCTGTTCCAAGAGAAATTGAATTCTTGCAGGATCGTTCAGTATATCCGGCGTGATCAGCGCCGCAACTTCACTCAATAATTTCACGCGCAACTTCAAATTGGCATCCATATCAACGGCAATGTAGCTTACCGTTGCTGACAATTGATCTGCGACCATCTTCTCAAGATCGCTTTGCAGTGCTGAGGAAACACGTATGGCTACCCCCCAAATACCCATGATCAGCAAAATCAAGACCACCAATAGTACGCGGGTCTTTAAGCTCATGACACGAAAGAGCTTATTCATAGGGTAATGCTCTCGGGATATTAGAAGATATCAGCGCCAATATGTTGAGGGTGGTGAGCGATACGAAGTTCCGTTGTCGCTGCAAGCCGTCAGGCAAACTGCACGACGGAGGCCTGCCAGAAATTTCCTGCTTTAGATGTTTTCGACCTCATGACGCGCTTAAACATTAAGGCCGCTAGGAGTGTGCTGATCAGGCACCCTGCCATCGATACAAATCTTTGCATACGGCACGAGGATATATAGCGGTTAAGCGTTCATCATCAAAAAAGTATCAGCAACGCCATCCTATTGAATTGACGATTACTGCTTACTTCAGTTTTAAGATTTCTCGCGATGCGTTTGCAAACTGCTTACACGAAAAAAGAGAGGAGGCTACGCTTCACGTACCACCTTTTTCGTTACTGCATAAAGCGCCACGTACAATCAAAAACCTGCGTGGAGCGCAGCGTGTTCAAGGAATAATTATCAATGATGCTACTACTACAAAATCAGCGGATCAATGTCAAATTGATAAGCCGCATTAATGTCTGATTGACGTTTATCGCCTGCTACGCAAAAAAATCGAAAGACCGCTTTCACTGGATTATGGGCGCTCAAGAAATTCACGTCGCCAGCTGGACTGGGTCGAACTGAGACAGTCGAATCTCGTATATCCCGTTCGATCAACTCCCAGTTTATACTCTATAAGAGAGGCTTAAAATTGAAGATCAAGTGCTACGCCCTCTGCTCCATCTCCACCGGATGCATCCTTTTCCAAGGATGCTACGAACTTCTCAAAGGTCATTGAAATCAAATAGAGGTTTGTTGAATGGCTGCCGACTGCACCACACGCTATCTCCCCCTCATGGTCCCAAAAGAATACTTTACCGGGCCCATTTCCATTCAGTCCAAGGCAAATCTGGTTCCCTCCAGGGGACTCACCGATGACAAGCACGTCCGACGAAACACGGCCTCGGTATATCTCATGTTTTTCAATCAGAGAGCCGGAGGCATACTGACTACGGAGGCCATAAAGATACGCAAGGCAGTTATGTCCCTCGTCATCAGACCATGGATTGCGGATGAAAGGCGCATAGATAACGCGATCGTCGAATTCGATGTCTCCGCCAAAATAAAGCAATATTGCTTTGTACTCGGTTGGCACCGGTCCCACCTGCGATTCGAAAACACTGAACGCGGAGATAGTCTGCGCATCAGAATACTGAGATTTTTTGGCCCCAAAATTTTTGAGCTTTTCAATAGCAAGTTGGATCATCGTACAGATGAACTGGATTTCGTATGAGCGTGGATAAGCGTGCTGTTAACGTACGCGCAATTCGTTAGGACTTTGCATCGTGCATACCGACAAAAAGCATTTGATGCCCCGTCTCGCGTGCTTTTGCAACAGCAGCTGGAGTTCAACGGTATTTATTCACCCAGTCCAATAACCGAAGGGCCAATTCTTCTGCTTGATCGAACGTGAGTTCAACAGGATCTCCATATTGAGACACTGCCTTTATGTGAATCGAATTTTCATCTTCGACCCACATCATGAGCTCGTCATCTATTCCATAGTGCGGCCCTGTCGTCATAATTTCAGACCTTCTTGTGACAAGGGCGAAATTAGCTTCAGCTTAAGCGACATAGGGCACTCCTTTTCTCATCCGCAACTCGGATATTGTGATTCCCTCTCGCTCTAAGATCTGAAACGCGATATCAAATTCTTCATTTTCAATACATTCGTATTTTTCACCATCTTCATGTATATCCATTTTGCTAATGGGAAGCTTCGTAACACTTCCCACATATTTTCCATTTCGCTTTCCTATCGCGAAGGTCACCAGGCAGGCCTCCCCCTCTATGAAGACCGTTCTCTCATGCCCTAAAGTACGCCCCTTATCAACCATCATACGACTGGCTTCGCGCGTACCGCCCATTGCTGCGCTAGCTTTTTCTCGTTCTGCCAGCGGTACTCATTCTTACTTTATCCTGCAAACATTCATTTCTATTCAGCGCATGAAACCTAAGTCGATGCTACCCTCCACGACAAGCACACAACCTGGTGCAGAACATAGGCTGACATCCACTTCGATGCTGTCATCCCCGCAGAACTAAAACGATGTTTGATATGAGAGAAGGTATTTATAACGGCTCGTATTTCTGCATGAATTCGTTAAAGCATGCAGCGCATACTGGCACAAATAAGCCTATCGCCTGTTCCGCATCATGTTCATTATCGAACTCCACTACGCCATTAGAGCATTGCTGCTCCAATCCCATATCTCTAAGCTCGTCTCCGGTAATGGAACTTGGGAATGCCAGATCTTCAAACCTTAGAGAGATTTCATCAATTTTTCCTGGATATCGGCTGTCGCTAAGGATCATGTTCCGAACCGGCGGCCAAACAAACTCTATGCCTTTTGCGCCATGCTGCGTGCATTTTACTAACCCCATTGCGCCTCTCACCTTACTTCGACATCGTATATGACGTCCTGCTGATAGTCGCCCCATTTACCGCCAAATTCAAATCGATATTTACCGACATTGAGCGGCTGAGTCATGAACCAATAACCGTCTTGTCCTACCGATATCTCAGGTCTAGAACGTTGCCGCATTGCGCCGCAACTCGCTACTTGATGGCTCTGCAATTGTGGCAATTCGCGTCGCGTGCCGTCGACTGCTAAATACATACTTTCGATTTCCGCAATTTGTGAGCGGAGCTCTTGTGCCACCAGTTTGCAATCGCTCCGCTCCTTGGTTTGATACGAAGTAAAAATAGGGAAGAATAACCGGCTCCCTTTGTTGACGCGACAGGTCCGATGCACAGGATCGTTCGTATAGCTACCGCCGATGAACACAATATCCTTCTGCGCCCCCCTCAAACAATCCGCGCCGTCGGAACTCCACAACGGCCCCTCGTTATCGTTCCAACTGTTCGCCCAAATCCACCACGCATCCGCCCACTGCGCTGAAGAACGACCACTTATTTTTTGCGCAGGATTGGATTCGAACATTACCGTTGCATCAGCAAATGCGGAAAGACTTGTTGCCGCCATTAGCAGTCCGCAAAAAACCAATTTCTTATTCATTGAGACCTCCCTTTAGTGATATCGTCTAAGAATGAAGGAGTATGTGCTGAAAATGTTTCACAAACTCTGGTTCGATTTCTGGGATTATTCTTTTTAAGAACAGAAGACAGTAAAAGATCGGTGAGTCTTGAGCGGTATTCCATTCGTCGACTTTGCCATATGTCAGTATGGCGCATCGCGCCAAGTGATAAAGGTCTGGATTTTCTTGCTGATGGTCGTCTGCTAAGGACCACAGCGCATTTCGAATCTTGCTCCTCTCTTCTTCTTGCTTTGACAGCAACAGCTCCACGGATTTGCGTAGGTGATTCGAAATGCGATCAAGGTCAACCGACGGGATAGTCTTAAATCGCCCCTCTGCGATAAGCTTCAGTAATAAATCCCGATACGCCCTTAGCAATTCCTCGACGGGAACTCCTTGTTCTTCGATGCCTGCTTCCAATGCGTCGAACTCTTCCTTGTTCGGTGCGTTCATTTTCTAGGTCCTTAGAGCGATTTGACTGTACGTAAAAGGGAGTCAGGTCGGGCCGAGAAGCGCAACCGTACGTGAGCTACGGTGAGCATCGCAGGCCCGAGATAGCCTCCTTTCACGCGCAGTCAAATCGCTCTAGTGGTCCGTCACACTCCAATTTTCGGTGTATGCCGAGGTGATCGGAGGCGAGTGCAAGGCGCAAAGCACAGTCAGGGTGGTCCCCTGACGAGCATTTGCAACGCCGCAATCGCCTTCGAGCGACCGGCAGAAGCCGAAAATTGGGGTGTGATGGACCACTAGCATATCTCGAATGCTAAGAGTCGCTTGTCACACGGCTACATCGAGAGCAGCATAACAAGGGCTTGCCATCGTTTCGCAGCGTTTCCACAGTCGCGTCACTTGCGATATTTCTTAACTTCTCGACGGTCTGGGTGCTGTTTGCCGTCGTGATCTTGCTCAACGCGTACGGCTCGCCGAATCCGCAAAGGAATGGTTAGTGCGACAGCCCTCCTTTACCACCTTGTCAGACTGCTTTGGTCGCCAGCGGGAAGGTGTATTGGGTTTGATGCCAAGGACGCTCGTAATGCCCGCCTTACTGGCGTCAAATTGAGCGGCAAGCATGATTGCTGCGCGCTTGAGTCGCAGAAACTGAGGCAAACGATTACCGGCGACTTACCGGTAAAGCACCAATTTTCCTAGCGCATACCCACCAGCGTCATCAAAAGCCGAAGTAGCGTTCCTCTCATCTATCTCTCCTAATTATTAATTATTATTTGTCAGTCTTCATTCTCAGCAACGCCCTTTTTCTCCGATCGTCCTCATACGCATAATCAACACGTCCCTTCGATACTACGCCCATCAGCAGCATGTTCTGCGTAATAGCATCATGATCCTCTTTCGAAAACGGCTTGCTGTAGCTGGTGATCACACCCTGGTACCATCCCTTCAGAGCTTCCAGCGCTTCCTTGATCTTGGTGCCATCGGTCGAATTTGCCTGCCTCATCGCCAGGTACAGAAGGTGCATCCCATCGTACCCCTGTGCAGCGCTCATCGGAGATGGAATCAGGTCGGTCTTGAAAGCACGCTTGTATGCAAGTAGAAAACTGTTCTTGCTCGTGGAGCCAGGGTCTTGGATAAACGTTTGTGGCATTAGCGCCCCATGTCCCGCCTTGCCCGACAGGTCGATGAAGTTGCGCATCGACAGAGTCCAGCCCCCAAGTAACGGGACTTTCCAACCAAGCGCATCCTTATTGCGCGCAATTGTCGCCAGTTCCGGGCCGATGCCCCACATCACCAGCGCCTGTGCGCCGCTATTCTTGGCGCGTTTGACTTGTGCGCTCATGTCCTGATCGCCGATCTTGAAGCGCTCCTGGGAAGAGACTTCGATTCCGGCAAGTGCTGCCTGTTCCATGAATGCTTTCAGCCCGGCTTCGCCGAACGCAGTCGCATCAGCGAGGATGGCCGCAGTAGTCAAGCCCTTGCGCTTAAGATCGGACACGACCACCTTGACTTCCAGGTCGAGCGTAGGCGAAATGCGGAAGATATAGTTCTCCGGCGCTGCCGGCGGCGCAAACTTGCGAGTCAACGACGTGCCCGTCGATACGGCAATCAATAGCGGTATCTTCGCCTTCTGATAGGCGTCGATAGACGCCAGGCCGACACCTGTATTAACGATGCCGATGGCAGCCACGACTTTCTGTTGAGTGAACTCGTCGGCGATCTTTGCCCCCACTTCAGGCAACGCCTGGTCGTCGCGTTCGATCAGTTCGATCTTGCGACCATTGATACCGCCGATGCTATTGATTTCCTCTGCCGCCAAACGTATGCCGTTGCGCATGCTTTCCCCCATCGGGCTAGAACCGCCGGAGAACGGGCCGGATACGCCTATCTTGAGCGTGTCATTGCCTTGCGCGAAAACAGATAGCGGAACAAGGGCGAACGCGCACGCAAGCAGCGTGCGGCGGGTACAGGTCATCCACATGATTGCCTCCTCTAGAACGAGATGTAGTAATCGCAACCAAATAAATGCAGTGGCCCGTACCGAGCGCCAAACTATATGTGATTGCGGTTTATGCAATGGCTAATAGCAACGACATTGTAGTGGTTTCATTCAAGAACACCAAAACAATCAATTTTTACCGGCAATTTAACCAGAGCTCTCAATTCTCTTCTGCAGCACTTTCATCAAGATGCGATTTACCTAAGTCTTAGCTTAAATATGACCGGCTATGAAGCTGAGCGGGTCACATTCAATGCAACTACTAAGTTGCATATTCAACACGTCCTGATAGGGTATCAGGAAGAATTTTGCAGCAATGAAACAATCTAATAACCCCCAGTTGCTTAGCAGTGCTTCTTTTTGGATTAAAAGAGCATTTTCATCGGCAGAGAAGAGTAGAACAATTTTGTCGTGTTTCAAAACATTGAATTCAGAAAGCTCCGCTTGATCCAATTCTCCAAGCTCTATTCCTGATCCAAACTTTATAGACTTATGAGGGCCTTGTTCGCTCCAGTTTATTCTTGTACCTGCCGAATTCCACTTTAGCTGGCAAAGTACTTTATTCAGGTCTTCGGAAAGCATCTTGTCAAGAATGGCCGAGTGCATTGGAGCGAGATCGTCAAACGCATTTTCCATTTATATCCTCACAACTTTGGCATTCTACCCATAGCGTCATGGTATCCATCTTTACCTCCCGGCATCTGAATCACTCCTCGATAGAGATGGCAGTTTCCATCCTTTGATTTCTCAGCGAGCCACCAGTTGATGTGGAAATCTTTTTTAGGATCATCGGGATCATAATCTAGGCGCCATCCCTTTGTTTTATCAATCGATTAAGAGCCACTGACTCGGCCTTTCTGCGGCCCCAAAACCTGAAGGTGTGGGGTGGTGGATACTTCTTTATTTAGGCCTGATAAATCCATAGCTTTTCTGCGGCCTTCATTAAGGCTTGACGCTTCCGCAAATTCTTCAGGATGCTTTACCCATTGCCCTGTAGGACCTTTTTGCCTTAGCGGATCTGCTGATTTTGTTTGCAATCCCACCGGGTCCATCCACTTCGTCGGGTTTGGTGCGTATGCATACAGGTTGTTTCCGCCTAATAGCCCAATCGGGTCCTGCGCGAGATACCGCGTCGTATCGTGATCGTAGTAGCAGAAGCGGTTGTAGTAGAGTTCCGTCTCTTCATCCTCATACTGCCCCTGAAACTGCAACGGCTGCCTGACTTCATTCTTGCCGAGCTGGTGAATCCTGCCCCCATGCCTTGTACCGCGCCAGCCATACCGCCTTGCCCTCTTCACTGACGACTTCTTGCGGCGTGCCAAGATGGGTGCGCGACGCCTCTGGGCCATGCTACAAAACGGCGAAGTATTCCGTGCCAATTACGCGCAGACAAAAGTCGTCTGCACTTAATCGGCACGGCTGAAGGAGGCAACAAACGAAGAGCGAAATGAAGCGGAACACCGACCGATTGTAGGGGCAATCCCAAGTGATGACAGGACAGGTCAGACCGGGATGGTTGAAACTCGGTAACCTCAGTGTGCTTCATGCACGAAGAACTGATTAAGCAACCATCAGCGAATTTCATCATGTGTCAGCAGCCCATACGTCGGTCGGCTGCAACAAAGACCGAATGTATGGCTGCAATCAACTACGTCCTGGCAATACTTGAAGATTTGTTCTTGCAAAAGGGGACGTCCATGTATGAGGTTATTGAAGAAAGTAGGCAGAACAAGTTGAATTGGTGCGTGGAACGCACCCCGCTTTATGAGCCTGTCATATTTTTTGTGTGCAAGAGGTCATGAGATGATACCGAAAGGGAAA
>CBHCMF010000093.1:0-17785 GCA_965974465.1 uncultured Noviherbaspirillum sp. | reverse complement strand
GGGGTGTGCAAGAATAGATTGCGCTGTTCGACGTGCGCTCGGCAGGAAACGTGCGATGGTCGTCAGCAGTTGGTCCTCTGCCACCGGTTTGCCCAGATAAGCGTCGCAACCGGCCCAAGAACCACGGAATTTATCGAATGCCGAGGACTTGCTGCTCAACATGACGACAGCGGTATCCTTTGTGACACTACTTGCCTTGAGACGTTTGCATACCTGGTAGCCGTCCATGCCGGGCATCAGGATATCGAGGAAGATACAGGTGTAGAGCTTTGCCTGTGCCATGTCGATCGCAGTTTCGCCGTTTTCTGCATAATCGACGTCGAAGCGGAACGGCGCCAGCTTGGTGCGCATGAAGGCGCGTACGGTGGCGCTGTCGTCCACCACCAGCACTGATTCGACGGGCCTGGATTCTATGAGAAACGGCTCCGGAGACGTCTGCTTGTCAACGGCGCGGCGGCGTGTGTGACCATCCCATTGACTGTTTGCTGAGGCCTGCCGTTGTGCACGCATCTGCAGGGCGGCAGCCATCTGCTGATCAAGCTGATCGAACAGACGTATCCAGTGAATCGGTTTCTCCACAACCGGCCATACACTTTGCGTACCAGGACGTCCGATCAGGACTGCGGGGGCGTGCTCGTTTGGTGCGCGCTGTCGTAGCAGCGCCATGCCGTCGGCGCAGTCTGCATTGACCAGGTAAATGTCGGTGCGCTCATTGGGCGTACTCGCCTCGGTATAACAGAATGCACGCCGCCCGGTGAGACGGAATGTGGACGATAAAAGACTTTTTTCAGCGTCGGAGAAACCGAGCATTTCAAGGATAAAGCGGCGTGTGCCAGCTTGTGCTTTCTCTGGTGGAGGTGCCATATTCATAGGAGGAGCGGCCTGTGGAACGGAGTAGTAAGGCCCGGCCCGGGCGAAATTGGCTAAATGATAACATAATTACCACTGCCTCTTCCATTTTTGCACGTCATACCACAATACCAGAACCGCATTTTATTGGGGACGATGCGCACGCGTTTGCGCCATCGTCTCGGCAACCGCTTCTTGTAGCCATGCCATGAAACGGGCTTCCGGCGTGCCCTGCTCCGGCAGTTTGCGGAGCAGGGCGATGTACTGTGAGCCGTCAGCAATGAAGCCAGAGGGCGCAAGCAGCGTGCCCGCTGCCAGACTATCGACCACCATGAACAAGGGCGCGATGGCATCGCCGAGCCCGCTTTCAACAGCCTGCAGACTGAGAAAGAAATGGTCGAAATACTGATCACGTGACGTGCTGCGCGCCACCATCTGCTTTGTTGTCTTCGTATGGCGCTCCCATACTTTCCAGGCATCGGGCCGGCCGGTGGTGTGCAGGCGTGTCTGCGCCGCCTTTTTCGACGCCGTCCGGGCGTTCTGTGCATTGGTCACCGGGCCGATATATTCGGGGAACAAGGGGAGGCTGAGGGTGTTCGGATCGAGCATGAAATCAGCGCGGCGAATGGCCAGGTCGATGTTTTCGCGTACCAGATCAATCGGTCCGCCGCCAGTCGACAAGTACACCGGCAGGTCGGGGTGCGTATCTTGAAAATGCGACAGGCGAGGAATGAGCCAGCGCATCGCTAGCGAGCGCTCACATGACACGAGCAAGGGCCGCTGTTGGGCGGGCCGCAGGATCTCCGTCGTGGCATCTTCGATGCGGCGCAATGCTTCCTGCGCTGCATCGAACAGGATCTTTCCCTGAGGGGTCAGTGATACGCTGCGGCTGGTTCGGTGCAATAACTGCACACCGATCCGTGCTTCCAGTTCCGATATGCGACGGCTCACCGCACTGTGCGAAAGCGCCAAACTCTCCGCCGCAGCGGTGAAGCCGCGCAGACGTGCGACGGCTTCGAAGATACGCAGATTTTCTAGTGGTGGAAGTTTCATCTGTGCATTATAGGCACAGATCAGTTTCGCATTCGGCAATCATCGTGGTCGCAAAGGCGGCCATAATGGCGGCTCAGATCACTTTGGGAGGCACACATGACCGATTTTCGCAGCGACACCGTGACACTGCCGACGGCAGCAATGAAGCAGGCAATGCTGGAGGCCCCGCTGGGTGACGACGTGTTAGGAGACGACCCGAGTGTAAATCGTCTGCAGGAAACGGCGGCAGCCATGCTTGGTTTTGAAGCGGCGCTGTTTGCGCCGAGCGGCACGCAAACCAATCTGATCGCGTTGATGACGCATTGCCAGCGCGGCGACGAAGCGATCGTCGGTCAACAATGGCATACCTATCGCTGGGAAGCCGGCGGCATGGCGGTGCTCGGTTCGATCCAGCCACAACCGTTGGAACACCAGGCCGACGGCACTTTGGCGTTGTCCGACATTGAGTCCGCGATCAAACCGGACGATCCGCATTTCGCAAAAACGCGGTTAGTGGTGCTGGAAAACACCACGGGCGGCAAAGTGCTGCCGTTGGCCTATATGCGCGAGGTCAGCGATCTTGCAAAGCGTCGTGGATTACGCAGTCATATCGATGGTGCGCGTGTGTTTAATGCTGCTGTTGCCCTCGCTGAACAGCATGGCGGTGATCCGATCAGCCAGGCGCGCGAGCTCTGCCGGGGTTATGACTCAGTATCAGTGTGTTTATCAAAAGGGCTGGGTGCCCCGGTCGGTTCGCTGCTACTCGGCGCGAGGGATTTCATCCATCAGGCACGGCGCGTGCGCAAGATGCTGGGCGGCGGCATGCGCCAGGCTGGCATGTTGGCGGCAGCCGGTCTGCACGCATTGCAACATCATGTGCACCGACTGGCGGACGATCATGCGAATGCGCGCCTCTTGTCGGAAGGTCTCTCGAAGCTGGTGGCATCTCATCCTCGGCTGGGGGGCAAATCGATAGTGCATGCGGCGCAGACCAATATCCTGTTCTATGACGTCGATGCAACGATTGCGGATGACTTGCTGAAGCATCTGGCTGCGCATGGCATTAAGGTGACCAGTGGCACACAGCGGACCAAGGATCGCACGATGAGACGCATTCGCTGGGTTACCCACCTGGATGTCAATCGGGCTGATGTGGAGCGTGTACTGGAGGTCGTGTCGGCTTACTAACGCGCATGATTGTATGCATGTCCCTTAAGGGTTTGTTATCCACTTCTGACATTCTCAATAAATGAATGGCATTGCAAGGAGGGAAAAAGGTTTCCTCCTTGCTTTCTTCATTCTTGTACGCAGAGAAGAAAGGCGGGAACCGGTGCATACATCGACGGTCCCAAGCGCCTGTACCGCAAGCAATTTTGCTGTGTCGAAATTGACTTGCTCACTTCTCACTCAGTGAACAGGAATGTAATCGTGAAGAGATGTCTCCCCGCTTTTAGTCTGCTCGTAGGCCTGCTGACAATAACGGCTGCACGCGCTGACGTCGGCCTTGTTGGCAACGTCGGTACTACCGGTATCGGTTTCCATACCACGATACCAATCAATCCCAGTGTCAATGCCCGCTTAGGGATGGGTTACCTGAGCTACAACTATCAAGGCAACACTAGCGACATGGATTACGATCTTGACCTCAAGGCAAATACCTACGACGCTTTGCTTGACTGGTATCCGAACAAAGATAGTGCTTTTCGTATCACCGGTGGCCTTACGTACAACGGCAACAAGATTGATGTGCATGCGCTGCCAAACGCGGCAGGCAACTATACTTTCCAAGGCAATGTTTATAATGCCGCAAATGTAGGAGGGGTCAACGGTAAGATCAAATTCAACAAGATCGCCCCCTATCTTGGCATCGGCTGGGGCCGGCAGGCGAAGGATGAAAAGGGTTGGTCGTTTTCCACTGATCTCGGCGTGCTGTTTCAAGGTGCGCCGAAAACTTCGCTGGCTAGCACTGGTTGCACAGCATCCGCTGCACTGTGCAACCAGTTTGCCTCCGACGTGGCGCGCGAAAATTCCGCTTTGGCAGAAGAGGTGCGCAAATTCAAGGTATATCCAGTATTGCGCATCGGTATCAGCTACACGTTCTGAGCGTGATTACGTTCGAGAGACCTTATTTTTCCAGCAATGAGCGCAACATCCATGCTGTCTTTTCATGGATTTGCATGCGCTGTGTCAGCAGGTCGGCGGTGGGCTCGTCGTTGGCTTGGTCAACGGCTTTAAACATGGCGCGTGCGGTGCGCGCCACGGTTTCTTGATCTTGCATCAGTTGCCGGATCATTTCCTCTGCGGGTGGCACACCATCCGGTTCTTTCAGCGTCGTCAACGCGGCAAATTGCGAATAGGTTCCCGGTGCCGGGCTGCCAAGCGCACGGATCCGTTCAGCAATGACGTCAACTGCCATCGCCAGTTCTGTGTATTGGGTTTCAAACATCAGATGCAAGGTCTGGAACATCGGGCCAGTCACATTCCAATGAAAATTATGCGTCTTTAAATACAGCGTATAGGTATCTGCCAGCAGACGTGAAAGTCCATCCACAATGCTGTGCCGTTCTTGGTCGGAAATGCCGATGTTGATTTCCATGGTCGATTCTCCATTGGCTCTGTTGGTCAAATCGGTTAGATCACGGTTGGCATCGGAGGCTTCATGACGCAGATCAAGCCGGTTCGAATTGAGGGTGTCACAAGGCAAGCGTGTAGGGGCGCCTTATCCTCCAATGGTGGGACGTAGATCGCCGTCACGGTGCGCCGCTGTTTTTGAGGCGGCGGCCAGAAGTCGGATAGCGCCCGAGCTCACTGATAAAACGCCCCAATTCATCCTCTGATGTTTCTGGCGACAGGGACGTTTTTCCCTCCACGCTTTGTACGCCGTCCGGTCCGATGACGACTGTGGTATTGCTGTCATGGCGCGTGATGACACCATGACCGGGCGGTACGGCGTCGAGGTCTATGTCTTCGGACGATGTATTAACGACCAGAGAGCGCTTTGGCTGCGGGAATGTCGCTTTGGCGTCGATCAGCTTGGTTTTCAATGTGCTGCGGAAGAAGTCGCCGACCAGCAGGATTGCATTGTGACCGCCCTGCCCCCAGTAGTTACTGCGCATTGTGACGCGTGAATCATTGAAGCCGACCCACGCGCCGGCCACGAGCCCTGGGTGCATCAGGATGAACCAGCCGTCGGTATTGTGTTGGGTGGTGCCGGTCTTGCCTGCAATATCCGCTGCGATGTGGAAACGGTTGTGCATATAGGTGCCGGTGCCTCGCTTGATCACGCCGCGCATCATGTCGATCAGTTCGATTGCCGTTTCCTCGGACATGGCGCGTTGCCCTTCGCTGTTGAATTCGGCTAGTACATTGCCGTGGCGGTCGGTGATCTTGCGGATGAAGACAGGCTTGCGGTATTCGCCTACCTGCGCAATGGTCGAATAGGCGGACACCATTTCGAGCAGAGTAACCGGACTGGTGCCAAGCGACAACGAAGGCACTGGGTCAAGGGGGCTCTGCGTAATGCCAATGGCACGTGCCAGACGAATGACATTTGGCGCACCGACATCCTGCATCACCTGGGCGGTGATCGTGTTCTTGGAATAGATCAACCCATCGCGCATGCGCATCATGCGGCCACTAAAGCCGGACATGTCAGTTGGCCGCCAGATGCTGCCGTCGGGTGCGGGGATTTCTACCTGGCCATCCGGGTAGGTACGGTCTGGACGGAATCCTTGCTCTAAGGCAGCGCCGTACACAATCGGCTTAAAGGTCGAGCCTGGTTGGCGTTCAGCCTGTGCGACATGGTCGAACTGATCGTGTGCAAAATCGCGGCTGCCGATCCACGCTTTGACTTCGCCGGTGGCTGGGTCCATGGCAACGAAGCCGGCTTCCAGCCGTGTCTTGCTGTCGCGCAGGCGGGTCATGAATACCATATTCGCCTTGAGCTTTGCCAATACTTCTCGTGGCGGGTGGCCAGCGGCAATGGCTTTCTTGTACTCCATGCTTTCACGTACGAATGCATCAACTCGGTCCGGCCGTGCATCCCAGAAATAGCGAAACGGCTCCACCTTTTTGCGCAGTGCTTCGTATTGGGCGGGAGTATGCGAGATAAGCTCTTCAGTGCTTTTCCCCCATTCAACATCCGCGATGTTTTGCAGCACCTGCGACTGCCGCTCGACCGCTTTAGCCGCAACAGATTGCAAACGGTCATCGATGGTGCTGTAAATCATCAGGCCATCAGTGTACAAGTTGTAGCCGTTGGCGTCGGCCCATTCGATCAGTTGCCGGCGGAGGTAGGTAGCGAAATGGGGGGCGCTGCCGTCGAGCGGGTCAGGCTGCCGGTTCAGCGATACTTGTAGAGGGCGCTCGCGCAGTGTCTGGTATTCCTCCGCCGACAACACGCCATGCTTCACCATCTGGCTTAGCACAACATTACGACGCTTGTAGGCGCGTTCCGGATTGAGAATCGGGTTGTAGTAACTGGTGCCCTTTAACATGCCGATCAGCGTTGCGCTTTCCAGTACGTCAAGGTCGGCGGCTGTCTTGTCGTAATACGTGCGCGCCGCCATTTCGATGCCGACCACGTTGTACAGAAAGGGCACGCTATTTAAATAGGTTTCAAGGATTTGTTCCTTGGTGTAGGTCTTTTCGAGCTTTAGCGCGGTGATGATCTCACGCATCTTGCGTTCGACGGTGCGCGCACGGCCGATTTCTTCCGGGAAAAGGTTGCGCACCAGTTGTTGGGTGATGGTCGATCCTCCTTGTGCTTCGCCGCGCGCGGTATGCAGCATTGCCGATAAGGTGCGCCCTATATCGATACCATGATGTTCGTAGAAGCGATGGTCCTCGGTGGCGATTAAGGCCTTGATCACAAATGGCGATATGCGATCCAGTGCCACGGCTTCTTGTTGGCCACGACGGTACATGGCAAGGTGAGTGCCGTTGGCCGTTAGCAGCACGCTCGCCTGCGCGGCACGCGCTTGGCGTAGGTCTTCGATACTTGGTGTCTTAGGGACAAGTTGGGCAAGCCAAGAGGTAGCGGCAAATAGAGCGCTGGCCACCAGAACGGTCAGTATCAGCGCAGCCCAGGCTAACTTGCGGTGGGCAGGAGGTTTGTCATCCTCGTCGGTCTTCTTTGGCTCTTGCTCTTGCTGCTGCGGATTCTTATTGTCCACGCTCAGGGCCCTTTCCGATTGGTTGAAAATTGGACAAGCAGTAATGGTTTTGGTTTTGCGGGAACTGAGAAGAGTGGAGCGTGGTCAAGGTTTGTCTGAGAGCAAATGGCTGAAGACCCCAATAAGACCTTTTTCGTAAGCACTCCCGACAGACGACCGTAATGACGAATAGCGCATGCATTGCCGACGATATTAAGCGCTTTATTCTTACCAGCATTCCGTCGGTGCCTTATCTGGAAGCGACGCTCCTGCTGCGGGGCGACACAAGCTTGCCGTGGGATAGTGCACGGCTTGCTCAGCGGCTTTATCTTTCGGAGAAAGCAGCAGCGGCCTTGTTGGCCGAGTTACATGAAACCGGCATGTTGGCGCTAGAAGAACAGTCCTCAGCACAGTATCGCTTCGCCCCTTCGAATGATGAGTTGAAGCAAATGATCGACCGTCTGGCTGACGCGTATTCAGCACATCTGGTGGAAGTCACCAATCTGATTCACGCCAAAACCGGCAAAAAAGCGCAACAGTTCGCTGACGCGTTCAAATGGCGAAAGGATTCCTGATATGGCACCCGTCATCTATGCGCTTTGCGCATTCACCTCGATGTTATGCGCGTGGCTGTTATTGCGCAGCTACCGGCGCAACGGGCATCGCTTGCTGTTGTGGAGCGGGGTGTGCTTTGTCGGCTTGTCACTCAACAACATTTTGCTGGTTGTGGACCGTGTGATATTTCCAAAAGAGTTCGACCTCATTACCTGGAGGCTTGTGGCGGCATTGATTGCCCTGCTGCCCTTGCTGTACGGTCTGATCTGGGAAGAGGAGTGAGTGTGCCATGAACGATATGCTGATCGGTGCGATTGCCACCGCCTCCATCGTCGCTGCGCTGTTCTTCTTACGTTTCTGGCGCAGCACGGGTGATCGCTTCTTTCTGTTCTTTGCGCTGTCGTTTTTCATTGATGGCATCAACCGGGTGTTGTTGGGAGGGGGGGCACAATCCAACGACGACGCACCAGCCTACTACTTGATTCGGCTGCTTGCGTATGGGTTGATCTTATTTGCGATCTTCGACAAGAACCGTCCGCGCGACAAGCGCTGACCCTCTCTTCGTGATGCATTAAGGCCGCAACTCCATTAGCTGTTGGTAATCCCATCTCTAGCGTGTGCGCACATTGAGTTTGCTCATGCTTTAGTACCGGCTGCTTCCTATGATGGATGCAGCGGCGCCGCCGCAAGGTGAACGTACCGCGATTTTCTATGCTTAAATTTAAAACAAGGAGGTCATTATGGCCGGCAATCTGACACGCTTTAATCCGATGCGTGACATCGCGCGTTTCGATCCGTTTCGCAATTTTGAAGATATGCTCAGTGACTTTCCCCTGATGACGCCATGGAGCCGCATGGACGAACAAGGCATTCGCATGGACATCACGGAAACGGACCAGTCCTACACTGTCAAGGCGGAAATTCCTGGCGTGAAGAAGGAGGACATCAAGATCGAGATCGACGGCAACAAAGTATCGATCCGAGCGGAAGTGAAAGAAGAAAAGGAGGAAAGCGAAGGTAACGTTGTCCGTAGCGAACGCTATTACGGCCAGCAATACCGCAGCTTTTCCCTGCCTCAGGCCGTCGATGATGCGGCAGCTGAAGCGAAATACCAGGATGGTGTTTTGCGTCTGACCTTACCGAAGAAAGGCGGCGGTAGTGCGAAGCAGGTAGCCATCCAATAAAGCATCATCAAGCATCACTGCCTACCTCATCGTGAAAGCGCGGAATGCAACCGAGTTTTTGGGAGCAAGACGCAATGCTTGATGCCGATGTCGTCGTCGTCGGCGGTGGCCTGATCGGACTGCAGACCGCGCTTGAATTGCAAGCGGCAAACCTGAGTACGCGTGTTGTCGTTCTGGAACGTGGCATCTTGCCTGCAGGTGCGTCGACGCGCAATGCAGGTTTCGCGTGTTTTGGCAGCCTGACGGAACTGTTGCACGATATCGATACGATAGGCGAGCCCGCCACACTCGCTCTGGTGGAACAACGCTGGCGTGGCTTGGCACGCTTGCGACAGCGCCTTGGCGATGCTGCCATAGGGTATGAATGCTTGGGTGGTTTTGAATTGCTGCATGAAGCAGGCTTGCCGGCGCTGGAACGTCTTGATACGTTGAACCGCAGCTTGCATCCCTTGTTTTCGCAACCGGTGTTTTGTGTCGATGCGCTCGCGCTGCAAGCTGCCTATTTTGGCCCGCAGGTAAAGGCGCTGGTACGCAATCCGTTCGAAGGCCAGTTACATTCCGGTCGGCTGATGCATGCGTTGGCCCGGCTTGCCGCGCAGAATGGCATCCGCATGCATACGGGTGTTCAGGTACAAACATTGGAAGAGAATGATGGTGCGGTGCATATCCATACTTCCGGCCCGACATTTCGTGCAGCGCGTGTCGCCGTATGCACCAATGGCTTTACGAGTGGTTTGTTGCCCGATAGCGGCATCCAGCCGGGGCGCGGACAAGTATTGGTGACCGATCCGATTCCCGGTCTGCCATGGCGCGGCACCTATCATCTCGACTGCGGTTTTTATTACTTTCGTAATATCAGCGAGCGCGTATTGCTGGGCGGCGCGCGCCATCTCGACTTCGATGCAGAGGCCACTACCGAGTTCGCCATTACCGATACTGTGCAGCAAGCGCTCGAACATCTACTGCGTGACACGATCGTGCCTGGACGCCAAGTCCGCATTGCGCAGCGCTGGGCGGGCATCATGGGTTTCAGTGTCAACAAACAGCCGTTGGTACGACGCCTTTCGGAGCGCGTCGTGCTCGGCTTTGGCTGCAATGGCATGGGGGTTGCGCTGGGGGCAGAGATTGCCGCGCAGACGGCGGCCTTGCTGGAAACATAAAACGCCACCCTTCTTCACGAATTTGGCGAATTTAGTCAGGATCGATGTGTCAATGACTTAAATCGGCGTAGCAGACAGTTTATTCTAGGGTCTTCATCCACACAATCCGATCCGCAATGGCCCTGGTCCTGTCCTGTTATTACCTTGATGACCCACTTTCCGATGATGAATTGCACTTTGTCAGCCAAGCATTGGTCGGACCTTGGGCAAAGTTTCGCACCGGTGCTTCGGCGCTAGTGCAGAAAAGAGTACCGGCGGTGCTGCCGTTACCGAATGGTGACGGTCTTTACGACGAAAATCGTGAGCAGCGCGCCGAACGCATTCGCACCAACCTACGGCATGCCGGCATCCGTACCGACAACGGCCGCCAGGTGGTATGGGTGATGCCGCGCGATACCGACTGGGATGCGATTTTCCAGTTTGCGATTCGCAAGGAAACCGGACTTGCGCCGTATGTCGCACAACGATGGTTCATGGAAGACGGCGTACTAGTGCGTGGTAGCGTGCGCGTGGTCGATACGCAGATGCTGCTGCGCGGTTTGTAAATGCACACAAGGAGTATGCGATGACGAACAAAGTGAAAGCGATCCCTGATGGCTACCACACCGCAACACCCTATCTGACAATCCGAAATGCCGCGGCGGCATTGGACTTCTACAAGAAAGCCTTCGGCGCCGACGAAATGTTCCGGATGGCTTCCCCGGATGGAAAGGTCGGCCATGCCGAAATCCGTCTCGGTGATTCTGCGATCATGCTCAGCGACGAGTTTCCTGATATGGGGGCAAAGAGCCCGGAGTCGCTCGGTGGTTCTCCTGTCATGATTCACCTGTACGTCGAGAATGCCGATGCGCTGGTCGACCGTGCCGTCAAAGCGGGCGCGAAACTGGAGCGCCCAGTGACCGATCAATTCTACGGTGACCGCGGTGGCTTAATCTCTGACCCTTTCGGCCATAAATGGTGGATTGCCACTCATGTGGAAGATGTGCCACCCGAGGAGCTTGAAAAACGCGCGGCGGCCATGTTTGGTTCAGCAGGATAAGAAAAAGGGCGCATGACACGGTGCCCTTTTTTACGTCTACAACATCAGCTCAGCTTGCGCTGACCTCTAGAGCGATTTGCCTATGCATGAAAGAGGCCATCTCGGGCCTGGGATGCTCACCGCCCTCGTAGGGCGCGCCTAGGCTTGCAAGCCTGGGCCGTTGCGTGGGGGGGCGGCATGCCGCCCGAATTCCCCACTTCACCCTCACGTACGGTTGCGCTTCTCAGCCCGACCTGACGTCCCCTACACGCACAATCAAACCGCTCTAAGGTATTCCTACTCAAACGGCTTTTAGCCTTCTCGCGGTATATCAAGCAGTTCCTGCAATTGACCTAGCGTTGCGTCATCCTTGATCACCGAAGCGAGCCAGCGCTCGAGCGGCATCTCCGCCCATTTGGCGGCACGTTCAGCGAGCAAGGCTACCGGACTATGCGGTTCGTTCTGCTTGAAATACTGAGAGACCTGGCGTAAAGCCCTGACGGCCTCTGCACGGGTGCGGATGGAACCCACCGGCATGGCAGGAGCCATCGACACCACTTCTTGTACTATTGGACTGTTTACCATGCTCCCGCCAGTGGATACCGATGCTTGCACTTCAGCGGTGCTGGTGGATCCGCCAAGCCTCGCAATGATTCTGCCGACCACGTCGTCGCAGTCCGCTACCGCGACGCGCAACTCTTTCAGTCCTGGGGATTCCATGCCGAAGCGGTCATCCACATGCTTTTCTACCTTAGCCAGGATGGCCTTTGCCTCTCGTATCTCCACATGCAGCTTCTGGTAAAAAGACAAGCCTGAGGCGGAGGTCGCGCGGTCGAACACTTCGCCGGTCAGTTTTCCATCCGCGACCGCTTTTTCCTTCGCGGCTGGATCCTTCAGGCCGAGATTGTCGACAGCACGGGATTCATCCCATTTCAGCCAGGACAAACCACCTGAGGCGCGGTCGGTCAGCGGGATAGTGCGTATCGTTGTCGGCAGCTGTTTATTGAGCCACTCGATCTTGCCGGCGCGTTCCTCCAGATCGTCAGAAACCAGCTCCGGATAAAAGAACTCCCAGAAATCGTTAACAAGGATTTCCAACACCTGCAGACCGAACCCTAACCCCTTAAAGCCGTGAAGATGGCATAACGCTTCGGTATACCAGCAGGTGATCTGTAAGTCCTTGCTTTTGTTCTGCAGGATGTCTTCACATAACTGTTTGACCTTCGGCCACTGCGCTGTTTTTAGCTCGGTTTCCCATTCCCCTTGATTCAGAGTGAGGTCATCCTGGCGGCGTGCCTCGCGCACGTCATCGAATTCTTGCGAAAACGAGATGTCTTGGCCGCAGGGATGGTCGCCAGGAATAGGGGCGCCCAACCGGTTTAAAAGGTCCTGATCCATTGCATTACTCCTCTATTTTTTAGGTTCTATCTCTGCGGTCGCTTGCGAGGTACACATCATGCCAATGCCGGCATGACAAAGGAGGTGGCGATCCCCTCGCCCTCTGAAAACTCTGCGCACAAGACCGGTCCGCTCTGCTGCGCTGCGTGAGCGACACTGAGCGCTAGCAGGCTCACACCGCTGGCCCTGCCCATATCACCGATACGCGTGACAATGTTGGTCGCTGTAGCAACATCCACCAGGTTCAGATCGATATCAAAGTAATAGAGCGCAGAGCTCAACGCCGCCAGTCGCGATCCCGCCACATCAACGCCGCCAGCATTATGAATGACATGACTGCAGCGATTTGTAGCTTCCTCCTCGGGTGCTTTGTTAGACTGGTCCTGCGGTGCATCTTCAAATACGAAGGGGGGATTAATCAGGCCTGCATTGACCTGTGCGCGTTCCAGCGCTCCTTGTAGCAGTCTGGTCATGTCCAGAACGCCGCTGCGTGGCTGCGTGGGCTGCCGGAACACCGCCTTATGTAGCCGCCCCAATGTCGGCAGTTGTGCCAGCTCCTCACGTAGCACCGAACTGGCACGGGCCAGCATGGCCAGATTTCCACTGGCTTGCATCGTCTTTTCCCAGAAGGGCGTCATGCTGTCTTGCTCATTTTTCTCTCCTGTCATGCCGGAGACGGCTGTCAGCATCGAGGGCAATTCGGTATTGGTCAGTAGCAGCGCGGTGACGGCCTCATTTGGCTTGCCCATATACTGCCGCTTCTTCAATTGCTCCGAATCGAGGTCGTCATCGATCTCATCGTCATGTAGCGCGACGCGGTAGTGTGGTGAATCGAAGGCCAGAACGACCGCCCCAGGAAGATCCGGCGTCGTCTCGAACAGGGAAATGAGACTATTCGATGTGCAATCGCTCGTAGGAAGAAACAGAACGGACAAAGCACCGCTTTCTGATTTGATCTTCGGCTGCATGGTGTCGACAAGGTTGGCGTGGATGGCACGCACGCGTGCGACAACCTCTTCACCCGATACCTCCGCCGGCGGCATGACGTAAATCGGGAAGGCAACACTGGCCCCACAGGCAGTATAGAGTGACGTCAACGCCTCCGTCATCGCTGGCGACAGCTGGTCTAGAATTGAGTTGCTGCTCGATTCCTCGGCGGCGTCAGGCCGATGAGTAAGAATATCCACATTCGACGTGTCGGCATCGAGTAACGGCACTTCTGAACCAACGTTCAAACTGGCAATGGCAAGTGCCTTGCAATCACAGGCAAAACGGCGCTGCCGCAGTTCTTCTTCATGTTTTTTCTGGGCCGCTTCTCGTGCCGCGGTTCGCTCTGCTTGCGCGTTTGCTTCACGGGTCTGCGCCTCAAGTGCCTTTTTGCGTTGCACATGGCGACGCCACACGATCCATAGCGTCCAAGGCAGCAACGGGGGCAATGCATGCAGCACAATGACGCCAAGGTTGGTCCATTTAGCAAAATCAGGCGCGATCACCAGCCACAACGTGGCCACCCAGGCGATAGCAGAAATCAGCAATATAAGAAGCTTAACGATCATCAGGTTTTTTAATTCAACAAGGCAAAGCAAGCATCATCGGAATGCGCCGGCGGCGGCTGCATATGGAGCCAGGTGTTATAGCCCATGCGCAGTGGTGTGGACGACGGCCCGCCGAGGCGAGCAACGGGAATGCAATCCTTGTGAAGGCGCAGCGTGACATCACATGCCAGCGTCTGGCCTACGCAAAACTGCACCAGTTCCGTCATGGCCACCGCGCCCGCTTGTCCCGGTAAAAAATCGGCGAATTGTTTCTCGTCCAAAGGGCCAAGGCGAATACGGATCTTGTTCTGCCGGTCCCATATGCGTTCGCCGGCAAATGCACTTTCACCCAGCACGCATGACTGCATGCCGAGCCGACTTTGTTCACTGTCCGGAACGGCAATCCACTGGCCGACGAACTGCTCAACCTCGGCATCGACCTTGAAATACCCGCGTAACAAGGCGGTCAGGCTGGTGGCGGAAATCGGCTTTTGCGACATGAGTCCCGCAAAATGATTCAGCAGCATGTCCGGTATGCCGCCGTCGCGTTCAAGACGTGCCTGCAGCGCCGTCAGGCCAACACCGACCAAATCCAGCACATTGCGCGTGAAATTGCCCCGCCCTCCTGCCTCATAGTCGAGATAGAAACGGTGCTTGCGCCAAGCCTGATAAAAAAGACTGACGGCTCGATGGGAAAACAGATCCAAAAAGCCATGCGCAGCCGTGTCCCGGTAAAAGTTGCGCCGCTCGATCAATGCTTCGGTATAAGAGGTCGGCAGCGCCCCTGATGGGCCGGTCAGCCCCATGAAGCCAACAGTTAGTTGCAACGCAAGCCGGTCCACTTCGGCTTCTGCATCGTTTTCGTTGGTCGCCGGTCTAGCCTGCACGCCCAGAACTTCGCTAGCAGGGAAAGTAAGCGAGAGCGGCGTGCTAAAGCGCAAGCTCGACGGAATCGCCGGACCGTTTTCCTCCTGTGCAGCGAGCGCGAGAAGGCGTACCGCCTGGAAGAAGCGGAAGCGCGGGCCGTCCTTACTGATCTCCTCAATCAGATCACGAGTGCTTCGCCGGTCCGTGCTGGCCATTTAGCGATCTCCTGTTCTTGTTGCTGCGTGCGCAGTGTCAAACGCGTAAAACTGTTCGGGCCGCAATACAGCGCGAAAAAGCGCTCCATCACACTGCCAAACAACACCATGCCGGTACCGACAAATGCCTGCTCGTCGAGGGTGAGCGTAACGTCCATGCCGCGCACAAAACCGGAAAAATGCTTGCCGGCCACGCGCGTTGTGCTTGGCCGGCTATCGATCGACAAGATGCCCTGGATTTGGCGCGCAGCGCTTTGCGACTGCGTATAGTTGTACAGCGTAAGCATTTCCTGCAGCGCCTCCTTGCCTTGCGACACAATCGACAAGTGGTTGAGTGACAGATGCGAAATCAAGCGCCATTGCAATCCACGCTTATTCGGCGGGCGCAGGCTTGCCGTCGGCTTGCGCAATGGACGGGCGCGCTTGACGATGGAAATTTGCGGCAATGTAAAGTCGGTATGCGTACCGCTGCTACTGCCCCCAAAAGGAAGCTGTGCTGGCAGATCGCGGTTGCTACAGGTGAGATTAATGGACAATACCTCGAATTCTGGCCGTTGCGGCATGAAATTCAAATCGACAAAAGCGATGTCCAAGTCGGTGCCTTTGTCGAATTCGCGGACAGATGGCTCCCGTGTCGCATACCAAAAGGCACGCTGCTTTTCTTCACGCGCATGGTGGTGAATCGAGTAGAAGGAAGGCACCTCATGAATGCTGTCCTGCGTCCCGTTTTTTTCGACACTAGTCACCGAATCAATCGAAATTACCTCGTAAGCAAGCGGGCGGCGACCGTCTACCGCGACAGGATAGGTAGACTTTTGATGCGACAACCGGATCGGCTCCGCAGCCTGTGGGAACAGATTGATGACCGGCGTACACCCCATTTTGAAATTGTTGACGGACAGGGTCTGCGACAAGCGATTATGACGCTCCGTATCCGGGAAACGGGAAAGCAGAATTTGCACGCGTAAGTGGTTGCCGGTATGTCGCAACTGCGGCGCGTCCAGCCCGGTTAGATCCACAAACAGGAACTTGTCTGGAAAGGCGAAGTATTCCGTCAACAAGCGATAGCCGGCAAACGTCCGCTCATCGTAGTCCAACAGGCTCTCGTCCGCTTCAAAGCCGACCGGACGCAAAGCGCTGGCTGGCAGTTCGACCACCCTTGCTGGATCGTCTGTGCCGTTCGACACGCGAACGCGCAAGACACTGGCCATCAGCAATTCGTACAGCAGATGCATCAATGCCGCATCGCCATCGAGGAAGAAGCGGAGCTTATCAAGCTTGATCTGACCAACCGGCAATGCGCCTTGTGTTTCGAAGTCGAGCGTAATCGCAGCGGCAGCACTAGGAGCAATCCGGCGCAAATACTCCGAGCCTTGCGCAAGCTGGAGGCGTGCATTTTTGAGCGTCAGCGGATACAGATCGACTTCATAGCAGGTACGAAAGCGGCACGGCATGCCGCCAACGGGAGGGGAAATCGCAGGATGATGGCGCGGAATCGTATGGCGGGCAGCAATCTCCGGCTTGTCCGGATCCGTTTCGAATTGCAAAATCGAGCAGGATGGAAAAGGCCGTGTGTAATGCGGGTAAAGCACCTGCATGAACGCTTCGGTAATTTCCGGAAACTCGTCATCCAGCTTGCGATGGATCCGCGCAGTCAGGAAGGCGAACGCCTCGATGATGCGTTCGACATGCGGGTCTTCACTTTGGTCGCCTTCTAACGAAAGACGCCGCGCTATTTTCGGATAGCGCTGCGCAAATTCGCCGGACAGCTCGCGCAGATAAGTCAGTTCCTGTTCGTAATACGGCAGCAGGTCTTCGAGCATGGTCAGTGTTCTTGGATTTGATATGCGTTCGACGACAGCTGCAGCATGGCGTCAAAGGTCACGGGTGGTTTGTTGGGATGGACTTTCAAGACCGCATCGACCCGGAAGCGCAGCATGCGCTCCGTCTCTTTAGGTGCATCCAGGGTCACTCTGACCCTGGTCAGACGAGGCTCATGGCGTTCGATCGTTACTCGGATCTTGTCTCGCAGCAGGGCCCGGTCGTCCGGGTTCAGCAAGCTGAGACTGGACAGATCGATGATGCCAAAGTTGATCATCGACTTGCGAGCATGAGGATAACGCTCGATGTCATCATTCAGATCGACACAGCGCGAGTTGAGCAAGGCATCCAGATCACGGGCGACCGCCTGCTTGAATTTCCTTAAATCAAAATACATCGCGGCATCGCTTTCTGTCGGTTCTCTGGGATTGTCATCCAGCAATTTGTCCCAGACAGAGGGCGTAACGATGGCCTGGCGGTAGGAATACATGAGGGACTTCCGATAAACATTTTATTTTGGACAACGTTCGCTATAATAACAAACTGGCAACTCTTTGCGTGATTCCCTTTGCCTTTAGTCAAACAATTTTTGAGAGAGGAGTACTTTCCATGTCCAAGCCCATCGTTCGTCTTGGGGATACCACCAGCCACGGCGGTGTCGTTGTCTCCGCTGCGCCGACAACCATTGTGGAGGGCAAGCCAGCCGCTCGCATCGGCGACATGACAACGTGCCCGATCCCCGGCCATGGCGCAAATCCCATTGTCTCGGGAGACAGTACGTGCATCGTGGAAGGTAGTCCCGTTGCGCGGCAGGGGGATATGACAGCTTGTGGTGCCATCCTGATCGCCGGGCAAGGCACAAGCAGCGCTGGTTGAACGTACCGATAAAGAGTTCGAACAGGTTTTATATAGGCGTAAATCGGCAGTGCGTCGCTTTTCCGCGCTAGCCCGGATATTTCACCAGGACGCGGAGTGATGGCGCGCGAGTTGCGAGGCAG
>CBHCMF010000092.1:0-17988 GCA_965974465.1 uncultured Noviherbaspirillum sp. | reverse complement strand
TGCGCGTCAACAGGAAATCGAGAACATTACCAAACAACTGCGTGCGCAGCAGATGTTGGCAGATGAAGCGAAATCGCGTTCTGTCCGGACGGAGGCTGCATTGTCTCAAATCATGCAGCGTTTGCAAGAATTGCGTCAGCGCGTCAATATGCTGACCCAGGCTGTGCATAGCTTACAACTCGACGTAATGAAGTTGTCGGAAGTACAGGAGCGCTTCAATCAGCGCTGCACTCAAATCGAGGGCGATCTTGCCGAAATTGCGGCACAGGAATCGGAGCAGCAGCAAGCAAAAGCTGAGTCTGAAGCGAAATTCGAGCAACTTGATCTTGAGCTTGCCGAACTTCAGTCAAGGCACGAAGACGGCCAGACCGACTATCTCGTGAAAGAACAGCAGCTCAACGACGCCCGTCAACGGCTGCGTGAACTAGAGCGCGCTGCACAGGAAGCGGAATTCGCGGAAAAATCGCATCGCAATAAAATCGAGGAGTTGAAACGCAACATCGCTACGGCGCTTGAACAGTCGGCAAAATTGTTTGCCAGTATGCAGCAGGGCCATCTGGAGCTGGAAAGCCTGGACGACCAAGCGGCGCAGGCGGGGTTGCAATCCTTGCTCGACAAACGCATGGATCAGGAGCGGGCGTTGGCCGATGCGCGTCACGAACTCGATCAGCTGACACAGAAGTTACGCCATGCGGAAGAAACGCGCATGCAAGCGGAGCGCAGTCTGCAGCCACAGCGCGACAAGATTATGGAATTACAGTTGAAAGAACAGGCGGCACGGCTGAATCACGAACAGTACGCCCAACAGCTTATTGAAGCACAAGCTGACGAAGCCGCGTTGACCGAAAAACTGAGCGCCGATATCCGACCTTCCTATCTGCAGGGCGAGGTAACGCGCTTGAGCAATGCAATCAATGCGCTAGGCCCAGTAAATTTGGCTGCACTTGATGAACTGGCGCAAGCTTCGGAGCGTAAAAATTTCCTTGATGCGCAGCATGCTGACCTCACGGAAGCGATCACGACGCTGGAAGATGCAATTAACAAAATCGACAAGGAAACCCGTGAACTGCTGCAGGACACTTTCGATAAGGTCAATAAGCACTTCGGTGAGCTGTTCCCTATGCTGTTTGGTGGCGGCAATGCAAAGCTGATCATGACGGGGGATGAAATTCTGGACTCTGGTGTGCAGGTAATGGCGCAACCTCCAGGCAAGAAAAATGCGACGATTCATCTGCTGTCAGGGGGCGAAAAAGCGCTGACGGCAACGGCATTGGTATTCTCGATGTTCCAGCTGAATCCCGCGCCGTTTTGTTTGCTAGACGAGGTGGATGCTCCCTTGGACGACGCGAATACCGAGCGCTTCTGTAACATGGTCAAGCGTATGTCTGCGCAGACCCAATTTCTGTTCATTTCTCATAACAAGATCGCGATGGAAATGGCGCAGCAACTGATTGGTGTGACGATGCAGGAGCAGGGTGTGTCGCGTATCGTTGCGGTGGACATGGAGTCGGCTGCGAACTTTGCAGCGGAAGCTGCATAACAGCAGCGCGGGAGGCAAGGATTAAATAAAGTAGCTAACCCGCGCGCGGCCGAAGTGACAATTAATGTCGTGCGGAACGGGCAAGTGCGGCTTGCTTTTGGTAATACGCAACATTCATCTGCGCTTCCCGTGCGCGCTGCTGTTCTACATCTGCACAAATCAGGTAATGCCGTTCAGCGCGCTGCAACCACCAACGTTGAACGAAACGGACAAGTGGGTTGAGTGAAAGGGTGGCGAGCTCATGCAATTTAAATTCTTTTGAGGAACCAATATCGGAACGTAATTTGGCGGCCGGCATATTAAGGCTATTTGAGATAGAGGTCGATTGAATGCACTGCTGCCTGTTTTCCGCATATGCGTCGTGAGCAGGGCTTTCCTTATGCCTACTCAATACGTCAGATGTGGTTGCGCCTGTTCCATAGTCAAATCCCATGCAATCCTCCAATGTGGAAAGAAAGTGTTAAATGTGGTCCCGATGCAATCTAAAATTTGAGACTTCTCGCGCCGCGACGGAAATGTTGTCACAACCATGTCGGGGTGGAATAGTTGCTATTCTATTAGTCGCATGAATGTCTTTGTCTTGAGCAGAGTCAACGAGCAGAAGATGCTGGGACGGCAATGATCAAGTTTCCGACGAACATTTTTCTTAAGGGTTGGTAAAAGACTGGCATTGATCGTCGCCTATGTTCAACTTGACAACTTTATTTGCGAACACTACGCTGGGCCTACTATGGGTGTTGCCTTCGTTTACCACCCTTATCATAGCTTCCGTGATTCGCCATGACTGTATTGGCGAAGCTGGTCTCAGAAAACTGGACTCCTAAAATGACCCGATTCGTTTACATCAGAGGGCCGCTTGCTCATCTGAATTTGATCAAGGTGCGTACCGCATGACAGATCTAGATCTTCAAACAAGTCTGATGGCAATCGGCGGCGCGATCGTCGTTGGTGTCATCAGCTATAACAAATGGCAGGAATATAAAGCGAAGAAAAGCGTGCAAAGAGCATTCTCTTCGGAACATGACGACGTCTTGATGAGTCCCGCAGCCACAACCGCAACCACAACGGAGGTTCGACAAGAACCGATACTGGCCGCAGATTCCGTTGATCATGGCAATGCCAACGTAACCTCTGAACAAGCGGCAGAAAGCCTCAAGGATAATGTTTCCGTATCACCCAAAGACTTGCCCGTCGATGAACTGATCGACTGCGCGATTTCCCTTGCTTTGGATGCGCCCGTGCGTGGCGAAAAGATTCTGCCGAAACTTCAGTCTTTGCGCCACGTTGGCAACAAGCCGGTTCATTTTATTGGGCAGCGCGGAGACCACGAATGGGAGCCGATCGCGCACGGTGGTGTGTATTACAGTTTGTTTGCCGGCGTACAAATCGCCAACCGTAACAGTGCGCTGAACGAAATCGAATATTCTGAACTTATTACTCGCTTGCGTCAGATTTGCGATGAGATGGAAGCTGAGCCTGATGTTCCCGATATGGCCGATGTCATGGCTAGTGCACGGGCGTTGCATCAGTTCGTTGTCGAATACGATGCGCAGCTTAGTGTCAACGTGCAGTCAAAAGGGACTCCATGGCCAATCCAAACTCTGCTCGCTGCGCTGGAGCGTCAGGGCTTTGATTTACGTCCCGATGGCCGACTTGTCATGCCGGATGGGGACGGCGGCGTTTTATTCTCGCTCTCGACCAATGTCACGCTGGCAGCTGAAACGACCTCGAAGTTGACACTGCTGCTTGATGTGCCGCGTGTGGCGCCGTTACGGGATGGTTTCGGCGCAATGATTGCGTGCGCCAAAATGCTTGCCGCTCGTCTGGATGGCGTCGTTGTCGATGATAGCAACGCGCCGCTGTCGGATGAATCCCTATCGGAAATCGCCGAGCAGGTCGCGGCATTCTACAGCCAGATGGAGGCCGCAAACATTCCCGCGGGATCGACCCGTGCATTACGCCTGTTTAGCTGATCGATGCAATCGAAACTGTTTTCCATGCCGGTGGAAGTCGGCAACACACCAGCAACGCCTGAAGCGAATCATTGGCTGGAACGCGCAGCGTGGCTTAAGACGGAATTAAATCGCCATAGCCACGCATATTACGTACTCGACAATCCGACCATTCCAGATGCGGAATACGACAAAATGTTCCGCGAATTGGTGGCGCTGGAGCAAGCACATCCCGATCTGATCACATCGGACTCGCCGACCCAGCGCGTCGGTGGAAAGCCCTTACCGCAATTTGAACAGGTGCGGCATACGGTGCCGATGCTGTCATTGAATAATGCCTTTGGTGACGAAGAGGTCATCGCCTTCGATCGCCGTGTACGTGAAGGATTGCAAGCGGATGAAGAAGTTGAGTATTCCACGGAACTCAAGTTTGATGGTTTGGCAATCAGTTTACGCTATGAGAACGGCATCCTTGTTCAGGCAGCGACACGTGGCGATGGTGCCACGGGGGAAAACGTAACGGCCAACATACGCACCGTCCGCGCAGTGCCATTGCGGTTGCATACGGATTCCCCGCCCGCGGTATTGGACGTGCGCGGCGAGGTACTGATGTATAAGGCAGACTTCGCTCGCCTCAACCAGCGACAGCGTGAGGCCGGGCAGAAGGAGTTTGCGAATCCACGTAATGCGGCTGCCGGTAGTTTGCGGCAGCTGGACTCCCGCATTACCGCACAACGTACGTTGCGCTTTTTTGCCTATGGTATTGGTGTATTAGACGGCGCCGAGATGCCGCTTTCGCATTCGGCGTTGCTGAATTGGTTTTCGTCACTGGGCCTGCCGGTCTGCAATGAGCGCGCGGTCGTAATGGGTGCGCAGGGATTACTCAGTTTTTTTCATACCATCGGAGCAAAACGCAAGCGATTGCCTTACGAAATCGATGGTGTGGTGTACAAGGTTAACCAGCTGGCGCATCAGAAGAAGCTTGGGTTTGTCGCTCGTGCCCCTCGCTTCGCGGTTGCCCATAAGTTCCCAGCAGAAGAAGCATTGACCGTGGTGCAGGACATTTGTGTACAAGTTGGACGTACCGGAGCGATCACACCTGTTGCCCGCTTAGCCCCCGTGTTTGTTGGTGGCGTTACAGTAACTAATGCGACGCTGCATAACGAGGACGAAGTTAACCGTAAGGACATTCAGATCGGTGACACGGTTATCGTACGTCGCGCAGGCGATGTCATTCCTGAGGTCGTTACCTACGTGCCGGAATTGCGGCCGGCCAACGCGCGTAAATTCGCGATGCCGACGAACTGCCCCGTGTGCGGGTCGCCTATTATTCGACTGGAAGAAGAGGCGGTCGCTCGTTGTTCGGGCGGCTGGGTCAAGTGCCCCGCGCAACGCAAGGGCGGTCTGCTCCATTTTGTCTCACGTCGGGCGATGGATATCGAAGGGCTGGGCGAACAACTCGTCGAGCAACTGGTGGACAAACATGTGATCACCACGGCTGCCGATCTATATAAGCTCGGCCTGGCGTCGCTTATCGAACTCGACCGCATGGCGGAAAAGTCTGCGCAGAATGTGTTGGACGCATTGGAAAAATCAAAATCGACAACATTGGCGCGTTTCATTTATGGACTCGGCATTCGCCATGTCGGCGAAGCGACGGCAAAGGCATTGGCAAGCCATTTCGGCAATCTGGATGCTCTTCTGAAGACTTCCGAAGAGCAATTGCTTGAAGTCGACGACATTGGCCCCGTTGTTGCGCGTTCCATTATTGCCTTTCTATCCGATCCGCTGAATCTGGAATTGATCGAACAATTGCGGGCGGCGGGAATCCATTGGGAGGAAAGCACTCAGACGGTCGATATCCCCAAGCCATTTGCAGGTAAGACATTTGTACTGACGGGAACGTTGCCCACACTAACGCGTGATGAAGCAGCGGCAAAAATCGAAGCTGCTGGTGGCAAGGTGGCGGGTTCAGTGTCTAAAAAAACGAACTATGTGGTCGCCGGTGAAGAAGCCGGCAGCAAGCTCGCCAAGGCGCAAGAGCTTGGTGTTGCCATCATCGATGAAGAAGGGCTACTTCAGCTACTGGGCAAAAAATGAAAAAAATCAGAAAAGCCGTGTTTCCAGTTGCGGGGCTAGGTACTCGATTTCTGCCAGCGACAAAGGCACAACCTAAGGAAATGCTGCCGGTCGTCGACAAACCGCTGATTCAGTATGCGGTGGAAGAGGCGGTTGCTGCAGGTATTACCGAAATGGTATTCATTACCGGGCGCAATAAGCGCGCGATCGAAGATCATTTCGATTCCGCTTATGAACTCGAATCGGAGCTTGAGGCAGGTGGCAAGACCGGTTTGCTTGATGCTTTGCGCAGTACGGTGCCGAAGAACATTCACTGCATCTATATTCGTCAGCCGGCCCCTCTGGGGCTTGGTCATGCCGTACTCTGTGCACGGCCTGTGATTGGCGACGAGCCTTTTGCCGTCTTGTTGGCGGATGACATGATGGATGTCGATCAAGGGCAGGAATCTGTGCTGGCGCAAATGACCAAGGTCTATTCTCAGGAAGGCGTCAGTCTTCTGGCCGTACAGAATGTCGCACGGGAAGAAACCCGGCAATATGGCATTGTTAGCGCCAGACCATACAAGTCGGGGCTTGATGTGGTGGATAGCATTGTCGAAAAGCCTTCTCCGGAAGACGCTCCATCAACGCTTGCAGTAGTTGGGCGCTACGTTCTCAATAACGGGATTTTCAACTGCCTCGAGAACATTGGTAAAGGCGCCGGCGGCGAGATCCAGCTCACGGACGGGATTGCTGCTCTGATGAAACAAGAACGAGTCCTGGCATACCGCTACGCGGGAAGGCGTTATGATTGCGGTTCTAAACTCGGTTATTTGCAGGCGACCGTAGCAATGGGGCTGAAGCACCCGGAGATCGGTGCTTCTTTTACATGCTACCTGGACCACTTGAAATGAGTATTCTCAATATACTTAAAATGGGTGATTTTCGTCTACTGCGTCAAGCTGAACCAGTCGTCCAGTTCGGAACGGCAGAACTGGATGCGCTGATCGAAGACATGTTTGATACCATGCAAGCAGCAAATGGTGCAGGTCTTGCTGCGCCGCAAATTGGTGTCAATTTGCAAGTGGTGATTTTTGGTTTTAAGCAGAACGCGCGTTATCCAAAGGCGCCGCCCATACCGGAAACGGTCCTGATCAATCCTGTGTTAAAACCACTCTCGGAAGAATTGGAGGAAGATTGGGAAGGGTGTCTGTCAGTACCTGGGCTGCGTGGCATTGTGCCCCGCTGGAGCAAGTTGCATTACGAAGGTTTTGATCGATACGGACACCTAATCAGTCGGGACGTCGAGGGCTTCCATGCGCGCGTGGTGCAACATGAATGCGATCACCTCGCCGGTATTCTATATCCGATGCGGATCAAAGATTTCTCTCGTTTCGGCTATGTCGATGTCCTGTTTCCAGAACTGGACGCGACCCGGGGCGATTAGCGCTTCATACGTTGTTGACCATTTTCATTGCAGGCGATTTGTGGGCTGGCGCGTAGCGCTAATCCCGATATCCGGGGCCTTTTTAAAATGCTTCGTCAGCGCGCAAATAACGCCATTGACCCACCGGTAAATCGCCCAAGGTAACGCGCCCAATGCGAACTCGTTTTAGTCCGAGTACCTTCAATCCAACGGCTTCGCACATGCGCCTGATCTGGCGTTTCTTTCCTTCGCGCAGAATGAAGCGCAATTGATCCTCATTTTGCCACCGCACTTTTGCTGGCAACAACTTCTTGCCGTCCAGAGACAAACCGTGATTCAGCAGTTTTAAATCAGCATCCGGCAATCTGCCTGGTTTCGTATATTGCACCCGAACAAGGTACTCTTTTTCCACCGAACCGCCTTCGCCAATCAGTTGCTTTGCGATACGGCCATCTTGCGTGAGTACCAGCAAGCCAACTGAGTCGATGTCCAGCCGACCGGCTGGTACCAGACTGCGCAATTGGCTTGGATGGAATTGCATCTGTGCCTTATCTTCCTTCCAGCGCGTATCGGCATTAATCAGCGTTACCGCCGGTTTGTATCCGTCCTCTGCCTGACCACTGACAAAGCCGACAGGCTTGTTCAACAATACAGTTACGCGGCGCGCTTGCTGCGCGCTAGCTTGACGTTCGACCGTGACGCGTTGGTTCGGCAATACCTTGCTTCCCAGTGTCGACACAATTTGGCCATCTACACGCACCCAGCCTCGTTCGATCCATTCGTCGGCTTCGCGGCGCGAACACAGGCCAAGTTCAGACATGCGTTTGGAAAGGCGTACAGGTTCAGTCATGGGTATAGTGAAATGATGAGTGTCAGATGCGTAGCGCTTCAAGGAGATCCGTCTCCAGTTGGATCTGGCTACGTGCGTTGTTTAGCACTGGGCCGTCAACCAGAAAGACATCCTCCACCCGTTCGCCGAGCGTCATGATTTTCGCGGTGTGCAAGTTGATCCGGTATTTTGCAAGAACATTCGCAATGGAATACAACAAGCCGTTGCGGTCATTGGCAGAAACGGACAGAAGGTAATACTGGCCTCGTTCATCCGGACGCAGGTCAACGGTCGGCGTAATCGGAAAAGTACGAGAAAGGCGTGACAGTCGCCCCTTTGTCGGTGGGGGCAGGGCGGTATGCGACTGTAGCAACGCGGTAAGCTCGTGTTCGATCAGGCTAATGATATCGCGATAGTTGTTGGCAAAGGCCGGCTCGGTCACGAGAAAGGTGTCTAGCGCGTAGTCATTCCGGGTAGTATGAATCTTCGCATCAAGGATGCTGAAATTCTTTTTGTCGAAATAACTACAAATCCGTGCAAACAGATCCGGTTGGTCCTTCACATATACCGCAACCTGCACACCTTCGCCGATTGGCGCCACGCGACACTTCACTACTGGCGTAGCACTGTCGGTCTTGTTGTACAGTGATCGGGTTTGCCATGCGATGTCCGCCGCATCATGGCGCAGGAAATAGGCGACGTCCAATTGCTGCCACAGGCGCTGATGGGCATCTTCGGGCAAGCCGTATAACCGCAAGGTCTTCAGTGCAGCTTCCTGTCGATTCTTGAGCTCGTGTTCAGTCGATGGATCTTCGCCACCCAGGACGCGAAGGGTCATTTTGTAGAGATCTTCGAGCAGCTTTCCTTTCCAGGCATTCCAGACTTTCGGGCTTGTGCCACGAATGTCGGCCACGGTAAGCAGGTAAAGTGCGGTGAGATGCCGTTCATCCTTCACAATGCTTGCGAAATTACGAATGACATCCGGATCGGATAGGTCCTGTTTCTGAGCCACCACTGACATCGAAAGGTGATGCTCCACCAGAAATGTCACCAGTTCAGATTCTTCCTTCGACAAGCCGTGTTCCTTGCAAAACCTGCGCGCGTCGATGCTGCCTAGTTTGGAGTGGTCACCACCACGACCTTTGGCGATATCATGAAAAAGCGCTGCGACATACAAGAGCCAAGGCTGTGCGAAGTTTGCCATCAACTGGCTGCAGAATGGATACTCATGCGCATGTTCGGTCATGGTGAAGCGCCGCACATTGCGGACCACCATCAAAATATGCTGGTCTACCGTATATACATGGAAGAGATCGTGCTGCATCTGGCCGATGATGCGGCGAAAGTTTGGCAGATAGCGGCCCAAAATGCTGGTCTGATTCATGCCACGCAACGCATGCGTGATACCTTGGGGGGCCTGAAGGATCTGCAGGAACAATGCACGATTGGCCGGATGGCGCCGGAACTTGCTGTCGATTTTAAAACGAGCATGCCACAACGCGCGCAAGGTTCGCGCGGTCATGCCTTTCAGTTCCCTATGCTGCGCAATCAGCAAAAAGACTTCAAGCATGGCAGACGGTATTACCTCGAAGGTATTATCTTGCGCAATATCGATTAAGCCGTTAATCTGATTGAAGCGGTCATTGATCGGTTGTAATGCGCCCGGCTGTGGAAATAGCTGTGCCTCGATATTCTGCAACAGAATCGTGTTGAGCTGAGTGACTGCCTTGGCTGCCCAATAATAATGCTGCATCAGGTATTCGCTGGCCCGCCGTGTCTCCGTCGTCTTGAATCCGAAGGTTTCCGCAATCGGCGTCTGCACATCGAACACCAGACGATCCTCGCGCCGGCCAGTATGGATATGCAGGCGAATACGAATGTCTTTGAATGCGCGTTCCTTCTGCGTTAGCTGGCGTGCTTCGGTAGGGGTGATCAATCCCCGCTCTGCCAGCTTGCGCCAGGAGTCGCCCAGGCCGGCAGCCTTGGCTACCCACAATATCACCTGGAGGTCGCGCAAACCACCGGGGCTCTCTTTGCAGTTTGGCTCCAAACTGTACGGCGTGTCCTCGTATTTGACATGGCGTTGCCGCATCTCCAGTATCTTTGCCTGGAAAAATGCTTGTGGATTGACCGTGGCTGTATGCCGATCCCGGAGAAATTGGAATAATTTGCGGTTGCCAGTAACCAGCCTTCCTTCCAGAAGGCTGGTTTGCACCGTGATGTCGGCTACCGATTCAGTTAGGCATTCATCTACTGTTCGGATGCTGTGTCCGATTTCAAGGCCAATATCCCAAAATAGCTGCACAAGTGCTTCCAGCTTGCTTTGTAGCAACGCATCGGGCGCGGACTCTAGTAGCACCAGAACGTCAACATCGGAATGTGGGAATAGTTCGCCTCGACCATAGCCGCCAACTGCTACAAGAGAGGCATTCTCAGGAAGATCGAAGCTTTGCCATGCGCATGTTAATGCGACATCGACGTTCTGGCGCAATCTGGCAAGCAACCTTTCTGGTTTGCTGTCTTCCTGAAAAGCCGTTATTGCTGCTTGGCGCTCGGTTTTTAGCTGCTCCTTGAGCGTCAATGCAAGAGACGCCATATTTTTTCTTATGCGGTGATGGGCTGAGGGGAGCTTGTTTGTTGAATGATTGCAGGTGGCGGAGGCATGCCTGCCGACACCGTCAGGACCTCGTAACCAGTCTCCGTAACCAGGACTGTGTGTTCCCATTGGGCGGACAGACTGCGATCTTTCGTTTTGATCGTCCATCCATCACCCATTTCGCGGATTTCGCGACGGCCGGCATTGATCATTGGCTCGACCGTAAAAATCATGCCAGGGACTAATTTTTCAAGGGTTCCTGGGCGACCGTAGTGCAATACCTGGGGTTCTTCGTGAAACACCTTGCCAATGCCATGTCCACAGAACTCGCGAACCACGCTATAGCCTGCCTTCTCCGCATGCTGCTGGATGACGAAACCGATGTCTCCTAGATGCGCCCCGGGCTTGATTTTGGAAATGCCCAGCCACATACATTCATAGGTGACATCAGTTAGCCGTTTGGCAAGAATTGACGGCTCGCCGACGAAGAACATGCGGCTAGTATCACCGTGATAGCCATCTTTGATTACGGTAATATCGATGTTGATCACATCGCCATTTTTCAACGCCTTGTCGCCAGGAATGCCGTGGCAGACGACATCATTAACCGAAGTGCAAATCGCTTTTGGATACGGTGTGTAGCCCGGCGGGCAATAGTTCAGTGGAGCGGGGATGCTGCCTTGCACATCAAGCATGTACTCGTGGCAAAGACGATCAAGCTCGCCGGTTGTTATCCCAGCCTTCACATAAGGAGCGATAAAATCCAAGACTTCGGCAGCGAGGCGGCCAGCGATGCGCATGCCTTTGATGTCGTCTTCAGTTTTGATAGTGATAGAGCCCATAGCAAGCAAAGATACGCTCAGGTGGCGCAATGATAGTCAATTCGAAATTATAGACGAGGCTGTAGATATTCGTCTAAAGCAAAGCGAGGTTTAGTGTTGAATAATCTATTGGAATTAAGGTAGAATCTCGGGTTAGCTTGGGTGTTTTCTCAAGTGAACTCTTTAAAAACGCGAATCCGGTCGCAAAGGGTGCCTGAATCTAACAGATTGGGTGACTGATCGGGTTCCAGATCTAACCCTGGAGAAATTTATGTCCGTTACTATGCGCGAAATGCTGGAAGCTGGCGTCCATTTTGGTCACCAAACTCGCTTCTGGAATCCCAAAATGGCCCCGTACATCTTCGGCCATCGCAACAAGATTCATATCGTCAACCTGGAAAAAACCCTGGGTATGTACCAGGAGGCGATGAAGTACATTCGTCAGTTGGCGTCCAATCGCGGCACCATCCTGTTTGTTGGTACCAAGCGTCAAGCGCGTGAGATCGTTGCTGCTGAGGCGCAGCGCGCTGGCATGCCTTACGTGGATCAGCGTTGGCTGGGCGGTATGCTGACTAACTTCAAAACCATCAAGACCTCCATTAAACGTCTGAAGGACATGGAAGCGGCGATGGAAGATGGTTCTATCGAAAAGCTGAGCAAGAAAGAAGCGCTGATGTTCCAGCGTGAAATGGAAAAGCTGCAGAAGTCCATGGGTGGTATTAAGGATATGGGTGGCATTCCTGATGCAATCTTCGTGATTGATGTTGGCTACCACAAGGGTGCCATTACCGAAGCTGGTAAGTTGGGTATTCCAGTCATTGGTGTGGTTGATACCAATCATTCCCCGGATGGTGTCACCTATGTCATTCCTGGTAATGATGATTCTTCCAAGGCTATTACCCTGTACGCACGTGGCGTAGCAGATGCAATTCTGGAAGGGCGTGCCAACGCAACCAATGAGGTGCTGGAGGCTGTCAAGGGTGGCGCAGACGAATTCGTCGAGGTCAGCGAGCAGGCCTAATTTTGGTGCCTGAGGTGCTGAGCTTCAAAAAAGGGGGCAACAGCGGTTCGCCCCTTTTTTTTAGCCGACCTGAACGTATTTTGATTGAATGCGTCCGAAAGACGCTCATTGAATTTAGGAGAAGAATATGGCGGCAATTACCGCAGCGATGGTAGGCGAACTGCGCGCGAAAACCGATGCGCCGATGATGGAGTGCAAAAAGGCCTTGACCGAAGCCGATGGCGATATGGCTCGTGCGGAGGAAATTCTGCGCGTAAAGCTGGGTAGCAAGGCATCTAAGGCCGCGTCCCGTATCACCGCAGAAGGTGTGATTGCAACTTACATTTCTGGCAGTGTCGGTGCGATTGTCGAAGTTAACTGCGAAACCGACTTCGTGACCAAGAATGAAGAGTTCATTGCTTTGACCAATACGGCAGCAAAGCTGGTGGCAGAGCATAACCCGGCCGATGTCGCTGCGTTGGCCGCGCTTCCTGTCGATGGCAAGGCTTTTGATGACGTGCGTGCTGCATTAGTTGGCAAGATCGGCGAAAACATGTCGTTCCGTCGTTTCAAGCGCTATGAAACTGGGGCTAAGTTGACGTCTTACCTGCATGGTACACGTATCGGTGTGCTGGTCGAGTACGAAGGTGCGGATGAACAAGTCGGCAAAGACGTGGCAATGCACATCGCAGCGATGAAGCCGGTGGCATTGTCGTCCAAAGACGTTCCTGGTGACCTGATCGAAAAAGAGCGCTCGATCGCAGCGCAAAAGGCTGCTGAGTCCGGTAAGCCTGCTGATATCGTTGCCAAGATGGTTGACGGTGCGGTGCAAAAATACTTGAAGGAAGTCTCATTGTTCGACCAGGCGTTTGTGAAGAACGACAAACAGACCGTCGAGCAGATGTTGAAGGCTACGAATACAACCGTGAAATCGTTCACGATGTACGTGGTTGGTGAAGGCATCGAGAAAAAGCAAGATGACTTTGCAGCCGAGGTCGCAGCACAAGTAGCTGCGGCCAAGCAGGCGTAAGCAAGAAAGGCGGGCCGAAAGGCCCGTTTTTCTAGGTGATTCAATATCACTATTAGTGGTGTATTCCGATAGGTGTGAAAGCGGCGCGTTATTGCTCGATATCATTGTTTTGCGTTTCATTCCTATTGAAGTGCGCCGGAAAAATCTCAAGTTTCCTCTATTCTTTAGCCTTGTGACGGTCTTCAAGAGGGGAAGCGGAAAAACGATACTTGATCTTAAATCGGACAATTTTTAGGAGTCTCTGTCCATGGTAAAACCGGCTTACAAGCGCGTCCTCCTCAAGCTCTCCGGTGAGGCGTTAATGGGCGATGACGCTTACGGCATTAATCGCGTTACCATCGAGCGTATGGTGGCCGACGTGGCCGAAGTGGCGAAGCTGGGGGTGGAGCTGGCAATCGTTATTGGCGGCGGTAATATTTTTCGCGGCGTAGCACCGGGAGCGCAAGGCATGGACCGTGCGACCGCGGACTACATGGGTATGCTTGCTACCGTGATGAATTCTCTGGCTTTGGCTGATGCCATGCGCCATGTCGGTCTTACTGCCCGCGTGATGTCAGCTATTAGCATCGAACAGGTAGTGGAGCCGTACGTGCGCCCCAAGGCCCTGCAATACTTGGAAGAAGGAAAGATCGTGGTATTTGCAGCTGGTACTGGTAATCCGTTCTTTACTACTGATACGGCAGCTGCGCTTCGTGGTTCAGAAATTGGTGCCGAGATCGTGTTGAAGGCAACTAAAGTCGATGGCGTCTACAGCGCTGATCCGAACAAAGATCACAACGCAACGCGCTATTCGACGATCAGTTTCGACGAGGCTATTGCAAAGCACTTGCAGGTCATGGATGCGACCGCGTTTGCACTGTGTCGCGACCAGAAATTACCGATCAAGGTCTTTTCCATCGTCAAGCCCGGTGCCCTCAAGAACGTCATCATGGGTGATGACGAGGGAACGCTGGTTCACGTATAAATTAAGTTGTACTCGTTGCAAAAGAGGAGAGCAGCATGACAGTCATTGACGTCAAGAAAACCGCTGAACAAAAGATGCATAAGTCGATCGAGACTCTGAAAGCGGATCTTGCCAAGGTTCGCACCGGACGTGCGCACGTCGGTATTCTCGATCATATTTTGGTCGATTATTACGGCACTCCCACTCAGATTAACCAAGTCGCTAACGTGACTTTGATTGATGCGCGCACCATCGGTGTGCAACCATGGGAAAAGAAAATGGTGAATGTCATCGAGAAAGCGATTCGTGAGTCTGATCTCGGATTAAATCCATCAACCCAGGGCGATCTGATCCGAGTTCCGACTCCGCCGCTTACGGAAGAACGGCGTAAGGAAATCGTCAAGGTTGTGAAGGGAGAGGGCGAGGATTCCAAGGTGGCCATACGTAACATTCGTCGCGATGCCAACGAAGCGCTCAAGAAACTGTTGAAGGATAAGGCATGCTCCGAAGATGATGAGCGTCGCGCACAAGACGATGTGCAGAAGCTGACAGATAAGTTTGTTTCGGAAGTAGACAAACTGATCGCCGAGAAAGAAAAAGAGCTTTTGACTGTTTGATGACAGCCGGCGTGCTCATCAATACGTGAGCCGCCAGGTAAGCACCGCTGCGCACCCCGTTCGACGGTATCTGAATTACGGAGAGACAGCGTTGTATCATTCTATGAAGATATGTCAGGCTCCGTTGGCGGACCTGCATCCGCGACCACCCATTTTCGCATCAAGCCCCTCATGAAGCATACGAGTTCAACGCAAGCAGTGCCGAACATTTCTTCCGTGCCTCGCCATATTGCCATCATCATGGACGGCAACGGGCGTTGGGCGACCAAGCGATACATGCCTCGTGTTGCGGGGCATATAAAGGGGGTGGATGCTGTGCGCACCATAGTGGAAGCATGCGTAGAGCGCGGTGTTGAATATCTGACGTTGTTCGCCTTTAGTTCAGAAAACTGGCGCCGTCCCGCTGACGAGGTATCACTTCTGATGCGTCTGTTCGTGACGGCGCTAGAGCGCGAGGTGTCGAAAATGCACGTCAATGGCATTCGGCTGAAGGTCATTGGCGATTTAAGCCGTTTCGATCCGAAGTTGCAGGAACTGATTGCCAATGCAGAGCGCCGGACTGCAAACAATACTAGGCTGACTGTAACTGTCTGTGCTAATTATGGTGGCCGCTGGGACATCATGCAGGCGGTTAGCAAAATGATCAAAGAAAAGCCAGGCGCTACCGAATTCTCAGAGAAGGAGTTGGAGCCGCATCTTGCGATGGCATACGCGCCCGAACCAGACCTCTTTATTCGTACTGGTGGCGAAGAACGTGTGTCCAATTTTTTGCTATGGCAGCTTGCGTATACTGAATTCTATTTTACCGATACCTATTGGCCGGATTTTGATGCGGCTGCATTAGAGCAGGCGATCATGTCCTACCAACAACGTGAACGTCGCTTCGGCCGTACTAGTGAGCAGTTAGTTGAACAGAAAAAGGCCTCGTAATGCTGAAAACGCGTGTCCTCACTGCGTTGGTATTGCTGGCAATTCTGCTTTCGGTCCTGTACTCGAAATCGTTGGTTTTCTTCGCACTAGTTGCAGCACTCTTTTTTGCTGCAGCCGTGTGGGAAAGTTTGCGCCTATTTCAGAATCGTCGGCCAATACTGGGAGCTGCACTCTGGACTAGCGTCTTTGCATTTATCCTTTTCAAGGATCAGGTCTTCAGTGCCCCCGCCATATTGTTCGGGCTCTGTGTCGCGATTTGGATAGTCCGTTTGATACCGTCATTAGCACTTGGATTACCGCCGGTTGGAGGTGTTGGCAACTGGCTGTTAAACGGTATTTATGGTATTGCTATTCTTGGTTGCTTCATTGCAATTATTGCGCTTGCTTGGCATTCGGCATGGTATCTCTTGTCAGTGATGGCGATCGTTTGGGTGGCGGATATTGGCGCCTATTTTGCAGGAAAGGCTTTTGGTAGGCGTAAATTAGCACCGTCTATATCTCCTGGTAAGTCATGGGAGGGAGTGGTCGGTGGATGGCTTGCCGTATTGCTGATCGCAGGTGCATCCAGCCTGCATCCATTGTTGGCCGATACCTTTGCAGCTCAGGTGCGCGAACATTGGGGGCTGCCTGGATTTATTCTCGTCATGACGTTGATGGTTGCTGCTAGTATTGTCGGCGATTTGTTCGAATCTCAACTTAAGCGCCGTGTTGGCATGAAGGACAGCAGCAATTTGTTGCCAGGCCATGGCGGCGTGTTGGATAGAATCGATGCGTTGATACCGACTTTGCCGCTCGCAGTACTAGTTGGTTCATGGCTTTAATCTATAGGTAATCGCAGCATGCAACGTATTACGATTCTGGGGGCAACGGGATCTATTGGTGCCTCCACGCTTGATGTTGTCGCACGTCATCCAGACCGCTATTCCGTTTATGGGTTGACGGCGCATCACCGGGTGGCTGAACTAGCAGCGCAGTGTGAGCAATTCCAGCCTGAGGTCGCCGTTGTGGGGTCTTCCAAGGCAGCAATGCAACTAAGAAAACTGCTGGATCAGAAGGGTCTGAAGACGGAAGTTGAGTATGGTGAAACGGCCTTGTGCAAGGTGGCTGAAGATGTTGCTTGCGATGTCGTCATGGCAGCGATTGTCGGTGCGGCTGGCTTAGCACCAACGCTTGCGGCAGCAAAAGCAGGGAAGAAAGTGCTGCTCGCAAACAAAGAAGCGCTGGTAATGTCCGGGCGTCTATTCATGAAGACGGTTTCTGAAAGTGGCGCTACATTGCTGCCGATTGATAGTGAACACAATGCCATTTTCCAATGTCTTCCTCAGCCTTACCGACGTAGCCCTAGTGATCACGGTATTGCGAAAGTATTGTTGACTGCATCCGGAGGCCCATTTCTCAACCGAGCCGTTGAAACGCTAGAGACTGTCACGCCGGAAGAGGCGGTCGCGCATCCCAACTGGGTGATGGGGCGTAAGATTTCAGTCGATTCTGCGACGATGATGAATAAAGGCCTGGAGGTGATCGAGGCACACTGGTTATTTGGCGCCGAAGCAAATCAGATTGATGTCGTGATTCATCCCCAGAGCGTCATTCATTCAATGGTGTCTTATGTCGACGGATCGGTGCTCGCACAGCTGGGAAATCCAGATATGCGTACACCGATCGCGCATGCATTAGCCTATCCGGACCGTATTGTCTCCGGCGTCAATCCGGTGAACTTAGCGCAGATTGGCCAGTTAGCTTTCCAGCAGCCGGATTTTCAGCGTTTCCCGTGCCTAAGGCTCGCCTATGATGCATTATTGGCTGGTGGCACGGCGCCAGCTATACTGAACGCGGCAAATGAAGTTGCTGTCCAAGCATTCTTGGATGGAAGAATCGGTTTCCGTGCGATTGACCGACTAATCGCCCAAGTCATGGAGACGCTTCCCCATGGCGAAATTACTGATATTGGTGCCTTGCTCGAGCAGGACCGTCGCGCAAGGGAGGCTGCTGAAACCTTTATTCAATAGCGGATAGAACATGGGACTGCTGCATACCGTGGTCGCTTTTCTCGTGGCACTTGCTGTGCTAGTGGTTGTGCATGAGTTGGGACATTACTGGGCCGCGCGCTGGTGCGGAGTGAAAGTTCTGCGGTTCTCCGTTGGCATGGGGAAGGTGATTTATTCGCGCCGCATCGGTCCAGATCAAACGGAATGGGCCTTGTCCATTTTGCCCTTTGGCGGTTATGTCAAAATGCTGGATGCGCG
>CBHCMF010000091.1:0-18041 GCA_965974465.1 uncultured Noviherbaspirillum sp. | reverse complement strand
TCCACCGCCTGCATCCAGTGTACTCATCCGGAATTTCTATTCACCAGCACTTCGGCGAACCATGTGAGGCGATTTTTTACCTTTTTGGCACGTTTAGCAAAATAGGATTCCAGGGCTTTACAGCAGCTTCCGTTCCCTTGATCCCAAAACGCCACCTTCCACCCGGCAAAACCTGTCTGCAGGATTTTCATAATCATCAACTTACTTATCAAGGCTTCGGAATATTTCCGCATGGAACTAAAAATGTTTCCGCTAATCAGAATTACTTCTTTTGCGGAAACATTTCATGTCATTCTTATCTCGTTTCACCCTCGACACTTCTCGTTGTCTTGTAGCGATTTGCACTACCGTACTTCTTTCTTCGTGCGGCGGTAGTGAAAGCGCATCTGAAAGCGGCTCTATCGGTACGACCGCGCAAAACAATCAGACAAGTATTCTTCTAGCAAAAACGAAAATAGCAAAACACACCTCCCCTGAATCGACTCCAGCTACATCGTCGCCCCCCACATCAAGCAGCACCGTTGTGCCGGCAGAATTTTTCGGCATGCATCTGGCGGCACAAACCTATACTGGCTGGCCGTCTGTCAAATTCGCCACGCAACGTATCTGGGACTCTTGGCCGAGTGTGGCGTGGAGTAATCTCAATCCGTCGCAAGGCACTTATACGTGGGCCAATCTCGATGCCCTGGTGAACAACTCGCTCAGCCACAATGTCGAATTGGTCTATACGTTCGGTTACGTGCCGGCCTGGGCCTCCACCAATCCAACCGGCAGTTGCGACGGCAACACCGCCGGCAGCTGCTACCCGCCAAACCTGCAGGCGTGGAAGGATTTTGTCACCCAAATTACCACCCGCTATCAGGGAAAAATCAAGTACTGGGAACTGTGGAACGAGCCCAATGCGACCAATTTCTGGAAAGGCACCAATACGCATCTGGTCGCCATGGCAAGGGAAGCGTACACCATCATCAAAAATTCAGGCGGCATAGTATTGACTCCGGCACCGCAAGGCACCAGTTCCCCTGCCTGGATGGACGCTTATCTGGGGGCGGGCGGGCAATGGTATGCCGATATCATTACTTTCCACAGTTATTTGTATGATGCGCCGGAAGCACTGATCCCACTGGTCGACAGTATGCGTAACGTGCAAGCCAAATACAGCTTGAGCACACGTCCGCTGTGGGATACCGAGCATAGCTGGGGCAATAACACATGGCCAATGGGAGCGAATGAGGACCAGCAGTCGGCGTGGCTAGCGCGTTTCCTCGTGCTGAGCTACACCAAAGGGATTCAGCGCAGCTTCTGGTACGGCTGGGAGCATTTTGACTGGGGAACGCTCTATGACCGAACCACGCAACAGATTCGCAAGCCCGGCATCGCTTACCGTGAAGTCTACAACTGGATGATCGGTGCCACATTCAGTCCCTGTACCGCCAACGGGGTGGTCTACCAATGCGATATTTCGCGTGCTAACGGTTATCAGGCAAAGATTATCTGGAGCACCGGCAGCACGGTAGGCTACACCGTACCGAGTGGTTATGTCAGGCTGAGGACGATCGATGCACAGAGTTCGACTATCAGTGGCGGCCAAACGATTTCCGTTGGCATGAAACCGGTGCTGATTGAGAACCAGTAAGCGGGATGCGGCATTCCCTCCGTCACGAATGCGTGCCGACAGACGTAATGAATTCCGCCAGGCGGGGGGCCGCTTCTTTGCTCTGAAAATGGGCCAAGAAGCGGCTTCTTGCCGCTATCGCAGCTTGCTCCATTTTCTGCGGCGAATGTAACCATTCCAGCATCGTCATGGCTGCATTGTTCGCATTATCCAACGGCAAAAAGCGACCTTCAATGCCATCGTCGAATATCTCCGGGATGCCACCGACGGCAGGCGCAAATACCGGCAGACCTCTGGAGAGTGCCTCGATCAGCGTCAACGGCATGTTTTCCAATTGGGCCGCATGCACATATGCTCGATGCCGCGAGAGCATATATGCGGCATCACTGACAAAACCGGCAAATCGAACCAGTTGCGCGATGCGCAACTGGCGCGCCTTGCTCTCCAGTGCCGCACGATCCGGTCCGTCGCCCACGATTGTCAAACGTAGTGCCGTGCCATGCCCGTGCGCCGCCGCAATAACATCCAGTAGATAGCCTTGGTTCTTGCGCGGCTCCAGGGTGCCGATGTTGATCAGATCGGCATCGATCGATGCCGCCGCCTGCTTGCCAGGATCAGGGATGAAATTAGGTATCACGACATACGGTATACGAGCAATTCCAGGGTGGCGCGACAATAATTCATTGCGCATGAATTCGGAGACGAACACCAGGCCGTCGAGCTGCAAAAGCACTTCCTGTTCGCGATCAACAATCGCCTTATAGTGGCGACCGCTCTGCGAAATCATTCCTTTGCCCACCCATTCGTCCGCCTGGGATAAGTTGAAATGCACGGCCATGACAATCCTTTGCGCCGGCGACTGCCGCGCCTTCAAGGCCGCGCGTGCGGATAGCGGACACTGTGCATACACGACGCAGGCTTGGCCGCTGCACAAGCGCTTGCGCAAGGCAGCTTCGAGAAAATGGGCATGCCAGCGGTCATGCCACCAGACACCAGCGGAGCTGTTAATCGGCTCGACTAACTTGCGTATACCGAACACCGGATATACCTGCCATAGCGGCGCATCATAGGGCGTGACGAGCGTACAGGGGCGTTGATGCGATTCTAGAAAGGAAATGAACATGCGGGAATGCGTCTGAAGTCCCGTTTTTCCTTCGCGCCGCATCATGGTGGCAAGCATGATTTGCGGCTTGCTTTTCGCTAGACGATAGAGGGGTTCTTCCACCGGCTTGTATCGATTTACTCTTGCTTTTGTCATTCTTCGCCTCGATAGTAGTATCCAGTCATGCCATGCGGCGCATACTTGCCTGCTGATTGAACAGTGTCTGGTGATAAATCTCCATCAGCTGTTCGTAATTGTGTTGTGGCGTGTACTTTTCCAGGTAAGTCTTCCTGGCATTGCACCCCATGCGGCGTATCTCTTCGGGATGCCGATCCGCCCAGACTATTTTTTCGGCCAGATCGGCGCTGGACCCGGGGTCGAACAGTATGCCTGTATGACCGTCCTCAACCAGATCCTGCATTGAGCCGAGCCGGGACGCAATGACCGGTAAACCGCAGGCGAATGCTTCAACCAGGACTAGGCCGAAGGTCTCATACCAGATGCTCGGCATCACCAGGTAGGACGAGCGCTGCATGTGCTCCATGATCTCGGCGCGCGACTGTGCTCCAAGGCTACGCAAGCGTCCATGCATTTGTATCTGCTCTCTTTCCGGCCCCTCTCCAATGACGTTGATGACCTTGCCCGGCAGGCGCGTCAATGCGTCGAGCAGTATATCGGTCCCCTTTTCTTGCGACAGCCTGCCGACAAAAAGTCCATTGGCACGTGGCTCATCGATAAGCACGGGACTGTCGACAAAATTGGGCTTGATTGAAATGCGGTCGCCCGGCAACCCTCCTTCGATAAATTTATCGCGGCAAAAGCGGCTGAGCGCGATATAACGGCTCACCTTGTGTCGATACGTGCCCAGCGCCCGATGCAGGGTCAACGTGCCTGCCGCCACTGCCGATTGCACAGCCGAATCGCGATAGCATCTGTGGACCGCGCCGCGCCAGGGCAATTTTCCCAGGCAGTCCTCGCATGTTCGGTTATCCCGCAGAAACATCGCCTGTGGACATAACAAGCGGAAGTTATGCAGCGTGTTCACCACCGGCAAATCCTTTTTTGCAGCGGCCCAGAACAAGGAAGGTGAAATCAGCGGAAAGGTATTGTGCACATGGATCAGATCGGGATTGAATGCGGCAATGCATTCGCTCAGATCGTCCATGGTACGCCTCGACCATAAGGTATCCAGCGCCACGGCAGCTTTCGGCATGTTTTCGATGCTGCTGTTATGTCGGCCATAAATCTGCACCTCATGACCGTTCTGGCGCAGCAATGCGGCCTCTCTTTCTACCACGATCTCCTCGCCCCCGCGCTGTTGATAACTGTTATGCGCTATCAGAATTCTTGGAAAAGTACTCATCTCGGCCCTGCTTTTCCGGAAAGAATTGGCCCTGCGGAAGCGGTGCTGTCCCGCTTCTGCGCCGTCTGCGTCAGCATTGTTTGAAATCGCTTCAGCCGGGACCAGTCCGGCCGAAGTTCTTCGCGTGCCAACGCTTGCCTGATGCCGATGTCCATCGGTACGGAAACAGCAACAGACAAACGGTCCTGCGCTTCTTGCCGGCGCCAGCGTGCGAGTGTTTTTCTGTCCTCCTCGTTCTTGGGCCAGCCCATCGAAAAATAAGGCGGGCCTTTATTCTGCAGAAAGAGATTGGCATTGGACACATTGCGGTACTGCGCGCCGGGAAGAATGAGCGCCGGTTCCTTGTTCCATGCAATCAGGTTCGCCATCACCATGTTATTGTCAGGGCGCAGATTCAGTTTTCCCTCAGGATCCTCGCGCTTTTCATCGACGATGGCGATTCCTTCGAGACCGTTAGCAACCACCAGGTTATGCGCCACTTCCGAATCGCGACTGTGCGGCAGATAGATTCCGCGCTGGCGGTTTGCAAACACACGATTATCGACTATCGATGCGCGAGCACTGGCTTCGTAATGGATGCCGAAGCCTTCGTTATAAGCGACGATGTTTTGCTTGACGCGATTGGCCTCGTTGCCCCAGTCGAACCAGATGCCATCGCCGCGATTGTGATGGACCATATTGTTTGCGACTGTGGAATCATGCAGTCCACCATTGCCGATGAATTTCATGCCGCCCGCTTCCCACCATTTGTTGAAGCCGCGCGTGTTGTTATGACTAACCCGGTTTCCGATGATGCGGTTCCGTTTGCCGCGCGCCTTGATGCCCAGATAGCCTGAGCGTGTGACCCTGCAATGGACGATCTCGTTGTTGTCACCGTCGATTTCGATACCGGCGCCATCCATATCCTCGATCACGAGGTTTCTGAGCATATTGCCTTTTCCTGCGATGGTAATCGCTCCCTGGCGGCTTAAGGTCGAGGTGTTCGCATAACGAAACCGGAGATTGGCGATGGTGATGCCGTTGGAATGCCGCCCCAGCACCAGGTACGGACGCGTGGATACCTCGACCGCACCATCTGGCAGAACGGCGCGATCATCGGTTTTGATCAGCAGTTCGCGGCGCGCTGCGTCGTAGAAAAAACTGCCCGGCGGGAGATGATCGCGATCTCCGGCCTTCCGGGTTGGCCAGATACCGCCCTCGGAGGCATGCAAACCGGCAAGCGCGTGCCCGGGACGTTCCGGGTAGCCATCGAAAATCGTGCCGCCGATCTGCCTGAGCTGCTTACCATCCAGCACCACCTGTTGCGGCTCCTGCGGCCATGGCCGTTTGATGAACAGGTTGCCGCCTTGCGCGATCCATCCCGTCACCACATCGGTGCCGAGAATGATGACGCCGCCCGCGCTATCGCCGACAATCGCGGTCGGCTTGTCGGTCGTCCACGCACGCTGGGGAAGAGTCAATGTCTCACGGTATATTCCAGGATGAATCTTCAGCGTATCTCCCGGCTGCAGACGCTGCATCGCGTACGCCAAGGTACGATACGGCCGGGCACTGCCACCCTCGCCGCTGTCCTGCGCCGAAGGATGGTCGGGCGCCACGTGACGAAATGCTCCACAGGCGTATGCAGCACAGCTCATGAGCATCAACATCGAGAGGCTGCGCATGAAATAACCGGACGCCACCGGACACCTCCTTAGGTGATTTAACAGTCATACACGCCGCAAAACTACTTTCATGATCCCTGCGTGGCGTGCCTTTCCAGCCATGGAAGCAGCTCTTCCGGAACCGATGCGGTATAACCACCGGCAGCCGCCTTCCGCACAATACGTATCATCCGCGCAATCAGTTGCAGCCCGTGCCGCATGGCTGGCCGCCTTGCCAGAGGACTGGCGCGCATCAGAACCTGCAGGCCCTCCTGCCGGCCGCGGGAACGTAAGTTCCCGTCATTCGTTTTCTGCTCTGCGTAATAGCGCATGCAGGATAGATATACGGGTATATGTTCAATCCGTCCCCGGGCGGAAAACCGTTCCCATAAGTCGTTGTCCATCGCCAGTACGAAATTCGGGCGCAGTCCTCCCACCGACTCATACAGGCCCCGACGCCAAAACATCGACGGTTGCGGCACATAGTTATAGTCATGCAAAAACACGAAGCGGTTGAATTCCATTTCCCGTTTTGGCCTGATCGGCTTTCCATCGGCATCAATCCATATGGAATCACCGAATACAGCATCCACCTCTGGATGATCGCGAAAGAATTCGCCAACACATTGCAATGCACCGGGCAGCAGCAAATCATCCGAGCAAAGCCAGCCGCAAATATCGCCAGTTGCGCGGGAAAAACCTTTGACCAGGGCATGCGACTGACCGCCGTCCGGCTCGGATACCCAATAGGCAAGCGAATCGGCATATCGTTCGATAATCTCCCTACTGCCATCGGTCGATGCGCCATCGATAATCAGATATTCCAGGCCAGGGTAATCCTGCGCTAGTACGGAGCGGATCGTCGCATCGAGAAAGCGCGCCTGTTGATAAGAGCATGTCACCAGAGAGATTGTCGGAAGGGCGCTGTTCATGACGTTCTCCCATGCCTGTGTTTCACAATTAGAGAAATCCCCACCAGAAAACCGAAGTGAGTCCATAACAGCAATGCTTTTCCGGGTTGCAGAAAAATCGGATTGAACGAATACGTCACCACCCCTGCGATCGAACTATGCGCCAGCATATGGGCGTAAGGCGTCAGCGGGTCGCTTGCCCATTCCGCGCGCAGCACCGTGCCATAAGCCAGGCGTGCAACGCGCCACACTCCCCATAGCCAAAGCGTTATCGCTATTACGCCGCCGTTGGCAAGAAGATCGAGAACGTCGCTGTGTGTAGGCAGGATATTGTTCGATACGCCGGTATCGAAGCCGGTGAATTTTTCCGAAGCCGCTGCGGAAAACCCGTTGCCCCATAGCGGCGAGGCATGAAATTGCTGCCATGCCCGCTCGTAGGTCAACAGGCGAAACTGCGGGCTCCCGCTCGGCAGATAATCCGCTCTGTTCTCTATCAGGTAGGCGGCTAATGCAGCGCACAGCAGTAGAACCATTGCGGTCCAATACACCATGGTCGTCCGCCGCAACTTATCCTGATGCGACCATGTCGGCCATGCATAAAACCGAAGCAGATAGATGACCACCAGCAGACCGGTGAGGTAACCGGTGTTCTTCTTGAACAGGAAAGCAAGCAGCAGGAAGAACAGCAATCCGCCCCAGCGCAGCCAGGCGCTCCTTGCGGCGAACACGCAGAACACCGCGAGCGAAGGAAACAGATATTCGAGCTCGTGGTACACCTGGCGAACGCCATAGTTGATAGCGAGACCGGCGAACACGACCACGCTTGCGGCCAGTAGCATCGCCACATAGGCGCGCAACAAGCGCGCCGGATTATCGCATCGCAGCAGCAGGGTGCAAGCCATCGGGGCTACACACATATAAACACCGGCGACCAGAAAACTGTTTTGAATGCCAAGCGCAAAACGGGCATACAGGCCACCGCAGATCAGCATCGCAGCCAAGGCCAAAAACGGCGCCATCGTCGGTACGACGCGTGCATACTTCATCCGTTCGTGGAAGATCCGCTTGCCTGCGACGGCAAGCAACACCGATGGCAGCACAAGCAGCATCGGTGCATGCTTGGTCAGGGCCATGCGCTCCAAATTCAGTTCAAGCGGATCGACTGCAACCAGCAGAGCAAGCGCGAGGCTCAGCAGGAAGCCATAATCCGTCATCACCAGAGCGCCGTATCGCACCGCCGTGGCTTGTGGCCTATATGCTCTATGCGCGGCGGAGAATTCCGAGGTATGGCTTGCCTGGCTCAAGGTGCTACCCTCACATCATGACAAAAATATGAATAACACCCGTGCTCAAAAATCGAGCAACACAGACCCGACCACATGAATACTGTTGTACGCCAGTTGCGCATTGACGGCGGCAATGTCGGCCAAACGCGTCTTGTCCTTGCGCACCACAAGCAATACGCCCCCGATCCGCGCAGCGATGGCAAGTGCATCAGCGGACGTCCTGCATGCAGGGACATCGATCAGGACCACATCGAAACGGCTGGACATACACTCAAGCGTCATGCGAAATACGTCATGACTAATCAGCTCTTGCGGATTGGGTGCCATGGTGCCTGCCGGAAGAACCGACAAACAGGGAAAGGCAGCAATCTCTGACACTGGTTCCACATTGGTACGGCCAGCCAGCAAATCGGACAAACCTGGTCCGTCCTGGATATTGAATATCTCATGTTGACGCGGCCGGCGCAGGTTGGCATCGATCAGCAAGGTCTGCTTTCCCAATTGGGCAAACACCACGGCAAGATTCGCATTGAAGAAGCTGGCACCGTCCCCCGGATCAACACCCATCACCACCAGCGACTTGTGACCGGCATCTAACCAGTACAGCAGAAGCTGACTTCGTACTTTGCGCAGTGTTTCGACCTCCGGACTGAACGGCAGATAACCGGCGGCCAGTTCGACGGAAAGCTCGCTTGTACCCGGCCGCAGATAGGGATAATCGAATTGGCGCGCCAGCACCTCCTGCACATCTGCGTCGGTGACCAGACTGAGATAACAGGCAGCTTCGCCAAAACGCATGCCTTTCTCTCGCTGCAGCTGCAAGACCTGCTCCACCTCCTCAGGCGTGAGTTTGCCGAGCTCCACCAACATGCGCCCCATCACATCTTCCGGGCCGCTCTCCGTGCGAAGAGTCGAAATAGAGTACATTGTACGGTTCATTTTTTTCTCTCTTTTCCTATATCAGTTTGGGAGCAGTCAGGGAGAGCCGAGGCCAACTTGGCAAGGCCGGCATCCGGCGTCCAGATGATCCCCAACTGATCGAACCCAGAACCGGTACTTGCAATACATCGGTCAAATCATTGTCCGAACGCACACGCCGATCCCGCATTTCAGACAGCAGGGAAAAACCTATCCCAAGCAGAAGGCCGACCAACGCCCCAATCCCGAGATTGAGCTTCAGTTTCGGACTGGAGTGCGTAAAAGGCGGCATGGCCGAATTCAACACGGCGACATCGGATTGATTGAAATGGCCTTCCAGATCGGTCTGCGCAACTCGCTGGGTAGCAGCATCGTACGCACGCTGCGCGCTTTCCACTTCCTTGGCAAGCAGGGACAATTGATCCCGCGCGCGATTGAGCTCCAGCACCTTGACCTTCTGCGCTGTCAGCGCGGCACTCAGTTCGGCTTCGCGTTGCTGAAGGATCTGCGCATTGTTGCCGATCGCGTTCCTGGCTGCCTGGATATGTTTGTTCAATTCCGCGCGCAGCTTGTCGACTTCAGCCTTGGCTTTCTGGTAATAGGGATGTTCTGGCGTATAGACCTGAGCCACCTGCGAAAATTTAGCTTCCTCCTGCGCCAGCGATGCCTTGAGATTTTGAATTAAAGGATTGGCGATCACATCGGGCGCTTCGGCCGCTGTTTTTCCCTGCGCATTGCGCTGTCGGGAGTTCGCTTCCAGCAATTGACTCTGCACTGTCACCAGTTGCGCGGCCAATTCATTCAGACGCAGCGATTCGACATCGTCGCGGCTGTCGGCACTGGACATCCCTTTCTCTTGCTGATATTTGGCCAGCCTGGCTTGTGCTGTCTCCAGGTTGTTACGCAGGGTCTTGATCCGCTCATTGAAATAAAACGATGCTTTCCTCACCGGGTCGGCCTTGAGTTCGATCGTGGTGTTCTGATAAGCGAGCGCAAAAGCGTTCGCCACTGCAGCGGCAGACTTGGGCGTCTCGTCGCTGAAACTGACTTCGACCACATTGCTATCGGGCGCAGATACCACATCCAGCTTCTTTAACAAGCGTGCCGCCAGCCAATCGTCGATACTGCCGTAACCGTCTGTATTACTCCGAAATTTTTCGATGTACGACGCATCCTTGGCCAGCTCCAACTCCCTCACCACCTTCAATGCCACGCTCTTGCTGCGAATGATGCCGACCTGAGTCGCCACATAGCTCGGCACTATCTGCCCCGGGACTGCCATTCCGGTCACCGGATCGATACCAGTGTAATTCAGCACCAACGTGGTCGTCGCCTTGTAAGTCTTGGGCAGCACAAGGCTGACGATTGCAACCACAGCCATGACGGAGAACAGCGTGTACAGGATTGTCTTGCGGCGTGCATGCAAAATAAGAAGAAGTTGGGAGAATGTCATAAGAGGCTCACATATTATTTAAACAATAAGATTTTTTGGCTCGAACCCATCCCGATGGCAATTCGTTTTCTCGGGACTCATCACTTCTCTTACGTGGAAAACCTGTGAAGTAAAGGAATCCAGGCCGCCATTAATAGCAAAAAAACATGCTTATCAAAAATACATTCTTATCAAAAACATATCTTATTAAAAACATATTCTTATCAAAAATACATTCCTCTGAGATTTAATTACTAGCGGAATGGCTTGTTTAGACCTATGCTCAGCCCCATCCGCAGACAGTCTTGTTTGATATAAAACAAACAGGACTTACGCAAAAAAATTTGATGTTTTCAGAATTTGTGCAAGCTCAAATTGGAAAAGAGATCTGCACATTGACAGGCATGAAAAGAAGCGCCCGGCTCGACTGGATTGCTGCCAAGACTTGCTGGTGAGCCAAATCAACTACACCATCACGCACTACGCGGACCATGCGCCCAAGCACTCAAACAACCGTCTATCGCCTCAAGCACGGATTGCTCAGCAGCTACCTCTGTCTGTAGCTCAAGAATCCATCCATCAAGATGCGGTTTGCATAAGGAACGTGCAATGTGCTCCGCATCATGTTGATTGAAGGCGAATACATCTCCGTTGCATACAACCAGGACCAAAAAGATGGAACAGGCCTATGCGCTATATGCTCGTCTTTCGAATGCCTTGAGACGGACAGCGACAAGGCCTCCCTGAACGATCATCGATATCGCAGCCGTAAGCGAAGACGCGATTGCCGCCCCTGTGATGCCATACGTCCTGATGCACCAATAGCCAACTGTAAAGGTACACACCGTAGCGGCCAGATTAGCCAGAAAGGATGCGCGGGCATCCGCCATTGCCAATGAATATGCCCCCAGGATCGCTCCCATCAGGCTGCAAAAGGCGCCGGGCACCATCAATCGCAGCACCTTCGTGTCGCCGTCGTACGCGCCATCGTAGACGACATGCATGATCTGATCCGCAAAGGCGTAAATGATCAGCGCGAATAACAATCCGGCGACCGCGTTGCGAGACATCGTCCGCACTAAATGCCGCCGGAACGCGCGCGCGCCTTTTTCATGCAACAGTGCCGCCGCGCGGGAGGGCAAATAGTTTTCCACTGTCTGCACCAGAAGACTGACTCCTCGCATGATGTTGCCGCAGGCTGCGAATGTCCCTACTGCAATCGGCCCCAGTGTGGCAACCAGCAAGGGATACACTTGCCCCGCTCCCCAGATGACGAACACACTTAGGGTGAGCCATTTTGAGATGCGCCAATTCTGGCGGACGATATCCCGCATGGAACGGCGCGGCGCGCCGGCGCAAAGACTGCTCACCCGAGCGTCCCATGCGAATGCCGCAAGCGATGTCGCGGCCATGACCGCGAAGGCGCTGCTTCCACTGATTCCCCACAACACATCAACGCTGAACAGTCCGGCGACCCGGCCGCCGTAGCTAATGAGATCGCTTCGAAGCGCACCTCCGATGTGATTGGTGGCATACCAGTATCGGCGCATCATCTCCTGCAAAAAGAAGCAGACGACATACGCCGTGCAGCTCGCGAATAGCTCCAGATACGGAAAAAAATGGATGGAAAATGCCCCGAGCAACGCAATTGCAATCAGTGTCATCAGGCAGAGAACACGGAAGAGCACGATCAGGCGGCCAAGAAAGTGTTCGGCTGACTCGGTACCCCTTAATAATTCCATCGGCCTCGTGATCAATGCGCGTTGCAGATTCGCTAGAAACAAGACGGTGATCATGGCCAGACTGAAAAAGCCATATTGCTCCGTTTCTAACTGCCGTCCTAAATAAATCAGGGTGAAAAAGTTGCTACCCGAGACGACGCTCTGGTCAAGCAATGAAAGTGTGTGGGGAGCAGAAACAAGATTTTTGAGAATCGACATTCTCCCTCTTGCCGTAGACTCCGGGACCGGTCCTGTGTCGTTCATACAATCAAGCCTAGCAGCTCGGACGCGGCAGGATTAGAGGTCTCGCAAGTACATGCAGTCAATGCGAAAGCGGCAATCATTTATAAAAACGATGGTGTCGTGACTTTCGGCAGCATCGATAATGACTCAACGCGCATCACGCTGCACATGAACGATGAGAAGAAGGACGTCATCGAGAAGTTGGGCGAGGCGACAGGGGGGCTTGACCGTATGGTCGATGGCGATCTGAGTCTGCCTCAATTGACAAATTCAATTGCCGACGTCAATAACTCGTTAAGTCTCAAGGTATTCTAATTGCTGGTCCTGCTTTAAAGTCGGCGTCCCAATTGACAAATTTACCGTCGCAACAGGGACCAATTCACCTCAGCGGCGTTAGAATCGCCAGCCTGAGATGGCCCGCATTCACCTTCAGGCAAATCACTCTAAAAGCCAGATAGCCAAATATAATCTCCTGAACGGAGAGTATATGAACCATCAGAAGAACCGACGTCCCACGCACAGGTATATTCCTTGAGTCTATTTCCAACTGCCATAACGTTTCCGGTGCCGTTACAGCGCCGACTGGAGGCGACTGCCGAGAATTTTCTCAATGCTGGCGCCCTCGCGATAGATTTCTCCAAGCCATCCGGAGAACCAGCGCTAACAGCGCCGGACTCGGTGTCATGGCGCGTCTTTAAGAATCCCATCGCCTTATTCATCGGTGGAATTACTGCGGTCATTCTCGAACTCGCAGAGCCGCGTGTCCGCACGGGGGTATGGAACCACACTACGTTTCGAGACGATCCGTTGCGCCGCATACAGCGTACCGGCTATGCTGCAATGGTTACGGTGTACGGGCCGCGTAGCGAGGCAGAAGCGATGATTGCCCAGGTGTGTCGGCTGCATGCTCGCATCAGTGGCGTAACGCCGGACGGACAAACGTATAGAGCCGATGATCCGGATTTACTTACCTGGGTACAGGCGACCGCAAGTTTCGGCTTTCTGGAAGCGTACAACACGTATGTGCATCGTCTGACACCAGTGGAATGCGACCGATTTTATACCGAGGGCATGGCGTCCGCCCAGCTGTATGGGAGCAAGGACGCACCGACCTCCCGGCAAGCAATGGCTGCGCTGTTCGAGAAAATGGCCAGCATGCTTGAACCGTCATCGATCTTGCAAGAGTTCCTCGACATCATGAGGCGGACACCGGTATTGCCCTCTCCCCTTAATCGCATGCAAGGCATACTCGTCAAGGCCGCAATCGAGCTTGTACCAGCCCCCCTACGCACACGGCTGGAACTGATGGAGCGAGAGCATCTGCGTCCTTGGCAACGGCATGCTGTTCAACAGCTTGGCATATTGTCGGACCGAATGCTGCTTCGCTCTACACCAGCCGTGCAAGCGTGCCGACGTCTGGGGCTGCCTGATGACTATTTGTACATCCGCCGCTAAAAGACAATCGGCAGCGATTGCCTGCAAGGGCGGTGAGCATCGCAGGCCCGAGACGCCCCCTTTCACGCATAGGCAAATCGCTCTATTGGCCGGATGCCTCCTGACTGCCCGGCTGGATATTATTGAATACCCGTTGCACGCCGTTGACCTTCAACGCGGTCTGCCCTGCATCGTATTTCTGCTTATCGGTGCTGATAAAGCCGGACAGAACTACCACCCCGTCGTGTGTCTGCACATTGACCGAATCCGCCTCTCCGATGCCCGGTGCTTGCGCAATGGCCTGCTTAATGCGCGCTGCCAATTGCTCGTCCGGAGATGGCGGTGTTGAGGCACAAGCACCCAGGACCAGCACTACACCGAGGAAAAGACGAATAGTCTTCATGGCGACTCCTTTCTTGATCATTGTTGGTTGGCGATGTCTGCCGTCATTGGACCAGCGAGTTGCACAATATTTCCCGCCACAAGCATGTTGTTCGCGCTAACGCAATCTCGCTCCACAAGTCAGTGTCGCCCTGCAACCGTTAAAAGCCCGCGACCTGGCTGAACTGTCCGGTCTTGCTCAACCGGAACCGTGAGAAATCCTCTGCCAGGAACAAGTGACCGTGATAATGCTGTTCTGCCTCGATCCGTATTTCTTCAATGGAAGAGGACCTGCCATGATCGGAATGGTAGCGCGGGCTGAAATGGGTCAGCACGAGGTTAGGCAATCCTACAGACTGGGCAAAGGAGGCGACTCTGGCCGCGGTGCTATGCCCCGCACCGGCTCCCGTTCGCTCTACCGCTTCTTCCGTATAGGTTGCTTCATGAATTAGCACCTGTGCCTGTCGACATGCTTCTGTCAGAAGATCGGGCCGGTCGTTGTCGCCTCCCACGACGATACGTCGGCGAGTATGGGGGAATCGAAGATAATCCGTGCTCTTCAGTACCGTCCCTTCGTAAGCGACATCGATGCCTTTTCTGAGTTGGCTCCAAATCGGTCCTTTGGGTATACCGTCTTCGTCAAGTTTTTTGACATCCAGGCTGGGCTCGCCATGTGATTCAGTCAAACGGTAGGCAAACGATGGGACGTGATGAGAAAGGGGAACGGCCTCGACACACCAGTTATTGATTGTCCAGTCTTGTCGCTGCTCTACCGCCTCAAAGTGGAGTTCGAATGGCAAGAACAGGTGAGTCAGTTGCTGCGTCGACCGGATCCACTTTTCGATCGCGGCCGGTCCAATGATTCGGAGCAAATTTTTTCTTGATTGCAGCCCTGCACTGGCCAAAAGTCCGGGCAAACCGTAACAATGATCGCCATGCACATGCGTGATGAACACCGCGTGTAAATCAGCGAGAGACAATGTTGTATGCAGTAACTGGTGCTGGGTTCCGTCACCGCAGTCAATTAGGTACCAAGAGCTCCCCCTGTCTTCCAGCAAAGCCAACCCGGTTACGTTGCGTTTCTTCGTCGGTGTTCCGCCCGAGGTGCCCAGAAAAAGTAGATCCACGTACTTCACTCAACTGATTGGGTGTTGATACACACTTTTGCGGCATTCTTCCCTGTTACGGGGGAAGATCTCGATACGTCAGCTTCGTTCCCTTGTTTGTCATCGCATCGCTCTCTTCCACCGTGTTGATGCCAGGAAGAACTTGAAACCTTATTTAGGCGTGACCCAACTAATGACTTCTTGTGTAGACGCTTTTATTGGAGGAGTCTTATGGCCATTAATTCGAGAAACAAATATCCCGCAGACAAGACTGGGACGAAGTACGCCGAGTTCAAAAATACGAAGAGAGTCCCAGCTGGAAAATCACGTGCGGAGCGCTCCGCCAAGCAACCCGATAGCACTACCGGCGAAGCAGCGGGCAGGACAACATAAAATTAGGCATGGCGGCTCACTGCTCAGGGCTTCGTTGTTCATGCAGAAACCTGGATATTTCCGCCATGATTTCCTGATGGTGCCCTACCCAGAGATGGCCGCCACTTGGGTAACCAATAAATCGCGCATGGGGTAGGTGTTGCGCACTATATTTTGCGCCGTCGTAAGTGCCAAATAAGTCGTCCTCCATGCTGATGGCAAGCGTCGGCACGATTATTCGCTCGAGCGCATATCTGCCAAGCGTCGATGTCACTTTTGCGTCGTTGAGTAAGCCGAGTCTGCGCTGGCTGACAGGCAGAATATGATCGAGCATTTTGGCAACGCGAGCCTGTTCGTCGGGCGTGGCACGTTTTATGACATCCGGAGGTGTTGCCAGAATGGCTTGCGTCACGGTGGAACCGGCAAGTCGTATCGCGGCCCAAAATACAAAGTCCGATGTAAGTGCCGTATTGAACAGGAATTCCGTCCACGCTGGTGTTTTCATCGGGGGCGCATTATCCAGCCTAGGCACGTACGCCGCAGGTACCAGCAGCACCATGGCTGTGCATCGGCTCGGATACCGCAATGCAAATTGCATAGCAGATGGCGCACCCGCCGATGCGCCGATAATGGCAGTGTATGGAATTTTTAGAGCATCAAGCAGACAAGCATGGGCATCTGCCTGGGCGCTAGCGGAGGCATCGGCCGGCAATGGCGTTCGCAAATAACCGAATCGGGACATGGAAATTACGCGAAAGCCATCATTAGCAAGTTGCTCGCCGAAATCTAACCCTTGGTCAAATCCACCGCCTGCGCCATGCACCACCAAAATCGCCGGTCCGCTGCCAACACTGGCAAATTCAATCGGTCCGCAGGCAGTCTGCACCATTCGGCTGCCATGCGCGACGCGGGACTTTGCCCGCTGTACGTCACGCTGATAAGCAGAATAGATCCATAGCATCAAACCGATAAATGCAATGCCCAGGACCAAGCCGATGAAATAGCGGAGCCGGGATCTTGTCATGAATCACCCTGTGCCAATATAGCCTTGCGAACGTATGACTAGTGAAGCGTACAAAAATTGCCACGATTCCGATATATCGCTTATGTAAAGACTGGCAAGGATTTCCGCTATAGAAAATTTGAGTATGAATCTGAAGTCGCTTCCCCATGCCACATTGCTGGGGCATCGGGCACCTCTCGACTCGGCGCAACTTGACTGACAGGCCAATACCTCATCATGAAAAGGCCGAGCGCCTCGTTGACATGATTTTTTAAAATGGCACCCCTGGGTGTAACAGTTTTCCGGAACAATCACGCTCTTATGCATGGGATGGGCTTTTACTCTGACTCCGGGCACCGGCCGCCGATATGAGAGGTATCTCTAGCGCAGGCGACAAGCCATTCACTGCGAGGATCTTCTTTTCATCGAGAGTCTTCCGTTCCAGCAAGGCTGTCGAAATACGAATAAGCCGCTAATTTTGAGCGAATAGTCGGCTAATCAATCTTGGGGGATCATCGGGGAGCAGAGCGACACCCAAACCTGTATCGTCCGCAGAAAAACGGCCTCGATTATCGTCCGCATTCCTGATGAACTAGGCTCGAGGCTAGCGAATTGCCACGCTCCTAATACCAACTACGCAAGGACCTCTTCCGCGTTCTCAGGCTGAAGCTAGCACGCCAGTTGGGCGTACATTGGGCAATGATTTATGAGTATCGATGTCATCTCAAAAACACCAGTGAAACAACCGCCATCGCAGGCCAGCAACGGGTATCAAACCATCGGGGCCTCAAGGGCGGCACACCGCCGGCCAACTGGGGTCTGCACGATCTGCCTTCATTCAACCCCAAATCCGTAAATCGGTTTCACCTGACATTCTTGCCCGCAGTGACAAGAGCGTTTCGACGCCGTGGGCAGACCTGCAACTACTTCCAGATTAGCGTTGACAATTCCGCCTTTGAGCCGCATAGTTTCCTTGCGGAAATTTAATGCAATTCACGTTCCTTATTAACGCAGCGTAACGCGGGGCTGGTGGAGCAGGTCGCGGCGGCGGCCTTTAGCCTGCAGGACCAGACGGAAATACTGGCGAAGTCGGTGTCGGTGTTCAAGCACTAGAACGGGACCGCCGCGCAACATCTTTTCGCGAAAGGTGGGAAACATTGAACGTAATTTCAAGGGTCCGAAAGATATTTGTTTGTCAACCGCCCGGCATGATCTACGGCTTAGTTAGCGGGAATAACAAATTTTGTATCTCAACCTGGATTCTTTTTTGTTGCACCTCACTTCACCAAGAAAGGAACAAGCAATGCAGACCATACGCACCACGCTTACTGCCATGTTTTGTCTGCTGCCGGCAGCAAGCTGGGCCAACGATGTGATCACCGTCAACTACAATGAACGCCCACCCTACCTAGTACCGGCGCCCGACGGTTCGGCGACGGGGCTGACCGGCACGCCCGCAGCCAACGCGTTCAAGGCCGCCGGCATTGCCGTCACCTGGGCCAAGGTTACTA
>CBHCMF010000090.1:0-18053 GCA_965974465.1 uncultured Noviherbaspirillum sp. | reverse complement strand
ATCGCTCCGCTCATCGAGAAGAAAATGGCCGAGCTGGCGAAAAAAGATGAGCCGGTTACACGCAAAGTGTTGGCGCGCGATGAGGCTGTTGCGTATTTCAAATCGATTGGTGAAGCATATAAAGCGGAAATCATTGAGTCCATCCCGCAAGGCGAGGATGTATCGCTCTACTCCGAAGGTAAGTTTACCGACCTGTGTCGCGGTCCGCATGTGCCGTCCACCGGCAAGCTAAAAGTGTTTAAGTTGATGAAGCTGGCTGGGGCATACTGGCGCGGTGACTCCAAGAACGAGATGTTGCAGCGTGTGTATGGTACTGCTTGGGCAAAGAAGGAAGAGCAAGATGCTTACCTGCATATGCTGGAGGAGGCAGAAAAGCGTGACCACCGTAAGCTTGGTAAGGCGCTGGATCTATTTCATTTTCAAGATGAGGCGCCAGGCCTGATATTTTGGCATCCCAAGGGATGGACGGTCTGGCAGCAGGTTGAGCAGTACATGCGGCGCGTGTATCAGGAAAACGGCTATCAAGAGGTAAAGGCGCCTCAAATTCTCGATCGTTCGCTGTGGGAAAAAACCGGACATTGGGAAAATTATCGCGAAAACATGTTCGTAACGGAGTCCGAAAACCGCAACTATGCGTTGAAGCCCATGAATTGCCCGGGGCATGTGCAGATTTACAATTCAGATCTGCGAAGCTACCGCGATCTGCCATTGCGCTATGGTGAATTCGGTCAGTGTCATCGCAACGAGCCCTCCGGCGCATTGCACGGCATCATGCGGGTACGAGGGTTTACTCAGGATGATGGGCATATTTTCTGTACCGAAGGGCAAATTCAGGGTGAGGTGACTGCTTTTCATCAGCAGGCAATGCAGGTTTATAAGGATTTTGGCTTTACTGAAATCTCCATCAAGATCGCTTTACGTCCAGAGGCTCGCATTGGTTCGGACGAAACTTGGGACAGGGCTGAGGATACGTTGCGCGCGGCATTGCGTGCCTGCGGCGTAAATTGGGAAGAATTGCCAGGTGAGGGGGCTTTTTACGGGCCGAAGATTGAATATCACCTGAAAGATTCGCTTGGCCGGCCTTGGCAAGTTGGCACTATGCAGGTTGATTTTTCGATGCCAGGTCGCCTCGGGGCAGAATATGTCGCCGATGACAATACGCGCAAGGTGCCGGTCATGTTGCATCGGGCGATTGTTGGCTCTATGGAGCGCTTTGTCGGTATCTTGATTGAAAATCACGCCGGAGCACTGCCGTTATGGCTGGCGCCTGTGCAGATCGCTGTTCTTAATATCTCCGATGCGCAGTCTGATTACGCGCAAAATGTCGCACAAAACCTGAAAAAACAAGGGTTTAGAGTGCATGTCGATTTGCGCAACGAGAAAATAACCTATAAAATACGCGAGCATTCAATTAAAAAGCTTCCTTATATCGTCGTTATCGGTGATAAGGAGCGGGATGCCAAGACAGTGGCCGTGCGTACGCGGGGCAACGTCGATTTAGGTGTAATGCCGGTCGATGCACTGGTGGAGCGCCTCAGGAATGAGGTTGACACCAAAGCCTAATGGGGAAACTCTAAGCGTAACAGCACGGCTTAATTATTTGATTTTTAAAAGGAAACTGCAATAGCTACGGAAAAGTCGCATCGCATCAACGGTGAAATCACGGTGCCGGAGATGCGCTTAACTGGGGTCAATAACGAACCGCTTGGTATCGTCAGCTTGGCTGAGGCCTTCCGCTTGGCGGAAGAGGCAAACGTGGACTTGGTGGAAATTGCGCCTATGGCGCAGCCGCCGGTATGTCGCCTGATGGACTACGGTAAGTTCAAATATCAGGAACAAAAGAAAGCTCACGAAGCGAAGCTGAAGCAAAAGATTATCCAGGTTAAGGAAGTTAAATTCCGGCCAGGTACCGATGATGGTGATTACAACATTAAGTTGCGTAATCTGACCAAGTTCCTTGAAGAGGGCGATAAAACCAAGATCACACTGCGTTTTCGCGGGCGTGAAATGGCCCACCAGGATATCGGTATGCGCATGCTGGAGCGGCTGAAGGCCGATCTGGAACCATATGGCCAAGTCGAGCAGTTTCCAAAGATGGAAGGTCGCCAGATGGTAATGGTGCTGGCGCCGAAGAAGAAAAAATAAGAATTAGAGCCAGCCCTCTGGCGACAGGCGGCTGGTTCAATAGCAGTGACGCAAACTCACTGCAAAACAAGTGAAAGCAGGCATCCAAGAGCAACGAAGTGTTGCCACCTGTGATCATATTAAAAACGGAGCTGTCCAAAGGACAGATATTGTTATGCCAAAAATGAAGACGAAGAGCAGCGCGAAAAAGCGCTTCCGCGTACGTCCTGGCGGTACCGTCAAGCGCGGTCAAGCCTTTAAACGTCACATCCTGACCAAGAAAACTACTAAGAACAAACGCCAGTTGCGCGGTGCAGTGGACGTTCATGATACAAACATGAACTCCGTTCGCGCGATGATGCCGTTCGCATAACCTCACATAAGGAGCTAACATGCCTCGAGTAAAACGTGGGGTTACCGCACGTGCCCGTCACAAGAAAGTTCTCGACCAAGCCAAAGGCTACCGTGGTCGCCGTAGTACCGTTTTCCGTATTGCCAAGCAAGCAGTCATGCGTGCCGGTCAATATGCATACCGTGACCGTCGTAATAAGAAACGTGTATTCCGTGCACTGTGGATCACCCGTATCAACGCGGCTTCGCGTGAACACGGCGTTACCTACAGCGTGTTCATGAATGGCCTCAAGAAAGCCAACATCCAACTCGACCGTAAGGTTCTGGCTGATATGGCTGTAATGGACAAGCCGGCATTTGCCGCGATTGTCAAACAGGTGAAGGCCAACATCGCTGCTTAAGTGTTGTGATCGCATGTGCCACTCAGAAGTGGCACTAGATGAGCGGGGCAGAGGTCACATACCTGTGCCCCGTTTTTTTTGAATCGCCGTTCCTGGATTCCCGTTTTTCGATCTACTTTTACGGGCGAAATAGCCGTATGAATTCCCTAGAACAAATTGTCGTCCAGGCGCAAGCCGACTTCACTGAAGCGCAGGATGCAGCCGCGCTGGAGAACGCGAAAGCCAAATATCTTGGTAAGACAGGCCAGATCACTGAGCAAATGAAGGGCTTGGGTAAGTTGGCGCCGGAGGAGCGCAAAACGCAAGGCGCAGTCATCAACGCCGCGAAGGAACAGATCGAAGCCGCGTTGAATGCGCGTCGTGATGCGCTCGCTAATGCGCAGATGGCGGCACGTCTGAATGCTGAAGCGATCGACGTCACCTTGCCAGGGCGTGGTCGTGGCAGGGGCGGTATTCATCCTGTAATGCGCACTTGGGAGCGTATTGAAGAAATTTTTCGTTCGATCGGCTTCGATGTGGCAGATGGGCCAGAAATTGAAAATGACTGGACCAACTTTACAGCGCTGAACAGTCCGGAAAATCATCCCGCCCGTTCCATGCAGGATACTTTTTACATCGAGGGAAATGATACGCAAGGTAAACCGCTGTTGCTGCGTACGCATACCAGTCCGATGCAAGTGCGTTATGCGCGCATGAACAAGCCGCCAATCAAGGTTATTGCGCCCGGAAGAACATACCGCGTCGACAGCGATGCCACGCACTCACCGATGTTCCATCAGGTTGAAGGATTGTGGATCGCAGATAACGTCAGCTTCGCGGATCTAAAAGGCGTATACCTGAATTTTGTGCAGGCGTTTTTCGAAACAAGCGATTTACAGGTGCGTTTCCGTCCCTCGTATTTCCCGTTCACCGAACCATCGGCCGAGATTGATATCGCATTCGGCAGCGGTCCTCTGAAGGGGCGTTGGCTTGAGGTTTCCGGTGCGGGACAAGTGCATCCTACGGTGGTGCGCAACTTTGGGTTAGATCCGGAACAGTACATCGGCTTTGCGTTCGGCTCCGGCCTGGAGCGTTTGACGATGCTACGTTACGGCATCAATGACTTGCGCCTGTTCTATGAAGGCGATCTGCGTTTCCTGAAACAATTCAACTAATACTCGTCACAGAGAGCGTCAGCGCCGAAAAAATAGTGGGCTGACCTTGTCTGTGAGTTCTGGGCTGAAGGTCTTAACTATGCAATTCTCCGAAAGCTGGCTCCGTACCCTGGTTGATCCGAAGATGACTTCGGACGAGTTGTCGCATCTACTCACAATGGCTGGTCTGGAAGTGGAAGAGGTCACGGCAGTAGCGCCGGCATTTTCAAATGTCGTTGTCGCGAAAGTGGTCGAGGTCGCGAAGCACCCGAATGCTGACCGCCTAAATGTCTGCCAAGTGGATGTGGGCACCGGCACACTGTTGAACATTGTTTGCGGTGCACCTAATGTACGCCCGGGCATGAAGGTGCCATGTGCAAAGGCAGGTGCAAAGCTACCACCGGGGGCGGATGGCAAACCGTTCGAAATCAAGGTCGGGCAACTGCGCGGTGTCGAGTCTCAAGGCATGCTGTGTTCTGCGCGCGAACTGAAGCTTTCGGATGAGCAAGGTGGTTTGCTTGAACTGCCGGACGATGCGCCGGTTGGCCAGGATTTTCGCGACTACTATCAGCTTAATGACCTCAAGTTCACTATCAAGCTCACGCCGAACAAGGCAGATTGTTTGTCGGTGCTGGGAGTTGCACGCGAAGTATCCGCACTGACCGGTGCGCCGTTGAAGCCGCCAGCCTATAAGACAGTACCAGTAAGTACGCAAGAAAAACTACCAGTCAGGATTTCTGCTCCAGATTTGTGCGGCCGTTTTTCGGGGCGTGTCATTCGCGGCTTGAATGCCAAGGCGCAGACCCCTGACTGGATGAGGCGTCGTCTTGAGCGTAGTGGTCAACGCCCAATTTCCGCATTGGTGGATATCTCTAACTACGTGATGCTTGAGCTTGGCCGTCCGAGTCATGTGTTCGATCTTGACAAAATCCACGGGGAGCTTGATGTACGTTGGGGAAAACCGGGGGAAACGCTCAAACTGTTGAATGGAAATACCATCGAAGTGGACGGATGGGTAGGTGTAATTTCCGACGACAAAGAAATCGAATCGCTCGCCGGCATTATGGGAGGGGATTCAACTGCAGTGTCGCTCGATACGCAAAATATCTATCTGGAAGCAGCGTTTTGGTGGCCTGCGGCGATTCAAGGGCGTGCCCGCCGTTATAATTTTTCGACCGATGCTGCGCATCGCTTCGAGCGCGGTGTTGATTATGCGACGATAGTGGAGCATATCGAGCGGCTTACTGAGCTGATTGTGGAAATTTGCGGAGGTAAGGACACCCTTATTGGTCCGGTGGACGATCAGATTGTCAATCTGCCTGTACGCAAACCGGTTACTGTACGTACCGCGCGTGCGGTAAAGGTGATTGGTGTGCAGATCTCAGATGCGCAGATCGCTGAAATCTTCACCCGTCTGGGGCTGGAGTTTAAGCAGGAGCCTGGCTCGTTCACTGTCACGCCGCCATCCTATCGCTTTGATATCGAAATTGAAGAGGATTTGGTCGAAGAAATCGCGCGTGTCTATGGTTTCGAGAACATTCCGGCCTTGCCCCCAGTCGCGCCGAATATCATGCGCATCGCACCGGAAAAAACACGTTCATTGTTTGCAATCCGTCGACAGCTGGCCGATGCCGATTATCAGGAAGTAGTTAACTTCAGTTTTGTCGAAGAAGGCTGGGAGGCAGATTTCGCAGGGAACACCAATCCAATCCGTTTACTTAACCCCATCGCGAGTCAGATGAGCGTAATGCGCTCCTCGCTGGTAGCTAGCTTGGTTTCCAATGTCCGTTATAACCTCAACCGTAAGATCAACCGCGTACGAGTGTTTGAGATCGGGGCAGTGTATATTCGTAATCCTGAGACACTGGATGGGCCGCTTGCTGTTGCCGGTTATGACCAGCCGAAGCGAGTAGCAGCGATTGCATACGGACCGGCGGTGGAGGAGCAATGGGGGGCGACAGCACGTAATGTCGACTATTTCGATATCAAAGCTGACCTAGAGGCGTTGTTTGCTCCTAAAGTGCTCAAGTTCACGAAGGCAGATCACCCCGCACTTCATCCAGGGCGCTCTGCACAGGTTTGGCTAAGCGGCAAAGTGATCGGCTTCATTGGGGAGCTACATCCACGCTGGCAACAGAAATATGACCTCCCACTTGCGCCCGTGGTGTTTGAGGTGGACGCTGCTGCCCTACAGATGCGCGACATACCGGTTTACCAGGAAATTTCCAAATTCCCTCCCGTTACACGAGATATTGCCCTGGTTGTCAAACAATCCATGTCGATGCAGGAATTAATGGACACCTTTGTTATCGAGGGGAAAGTCAATCCGGCCTGTGCTATCATGCAAGCCATTGTTTTATTTGATGAATATCGTGGCAAAGGTCTGGAAAATGACGAAAAAAGTCTTGCTTTCCGATTCACCTTGCAAGATACTCAAAATACCCTTCAAGATGAAAAAGTGGAGGCGGCAATGTCTGCTTTCATTGCAGCTGTCGATAAAAAGCACGGCGCCAAGTTGCGTGCTTGAGCGTAGAGCAACGGCAGGGCAGGAATAACCACTATGAATGACGTGAACTCAGCCGAATTTCAGTCCGTATTGGCCGCAGACCTCAATCGTGCCATGCAGGAGGCACAGGCGCGTACCCAGGCGGAAAAAGACTTGCCGACACTGACAAAGGCGGAACTGGCTGAGCTGCTTTTCGAGCAGGTCGGCCTGAACAAGCGTGAAGCGAAAGATATGGTCGAGACGTTTTTCGGCGAAATACGCGACGCGCTTGAACGAGGTGAGTCTGTCAAGCTTTCCGGATTCGGTAATTTTCAACTGCGCGACAAGCCTCAGCGCCCGGGCCGTAATCCAAAAACGGGCGAGGAAATTCCGATCACTGCGCGCCGTGTTGTCACCTTCCATGCCAGCCAGAAGCTGAAGGGTATGGTGGAAACGGCCAGCAGAAAACCGCTTGCCCGCGTCGCCTAAGCTGAGCCATGAACGAACGCGCGAACAAATCCGATGCGGTTGTTTTGCCGTCGATCCCGGCGAAGCGTTACTTCACCATTGGCGAGGTCAGTGAACTTTGCGGTGTCAAGCCGCATGTGCTCCGATACTGGGAACAGGAATTCACTCAACTGAAACCGGTGAAGCGCCGTGGCAATCGACGGTATTATCAGCACCATGAAGTACTGCTGATTCGCCGAATTCGTGAGCTACTTTACGAACAAGGCTTTACTATTAGTGGTGCGCGCAACAGGTTAGATAGCCGCATTGGGGAAGGTGATGGCCATGGGGGGGAGAATATGGCCGCTGTATTGCCTTCTCTGGAAGTCAATACGGTAACGATTCGCAATGAATTGTCAGAGATTCTGAATCTGTTGAGGCGATAATAATGCTTCAGTTTGATCGTTCTTTTTAGTCTTTAGTAACGTAGAGCCGCGATTTTTAGTATTTCTTTCAATGATGGCAGATGGAGGCCAGTAAGAGGGTATCTTTCAGCCAAGGCTGAAAGATGGTGGCTGCCATAAACGTAGGAGGTTGAGTGTTCGCCGATTCGCTACATCGTCAATTTGAACTGACGGATGCGCGACATCACCTTTTTGGCTAAGAAAACGGAGCCGCGAACAATATCAGTGGCCATAACATCGACCGCGATGGCTGTGATCCATGCTGCCAAGCCACAGGGCAGCCAGCCAAGCGTTATGCCAACGATGACGCCAAAGTGCAGAAGACCATAGGCATAGGTGCCGATAAACATCAGCAAACCTGCCACTACGCCGATTCTGCCGCCGATTAATTGACATTTCGTGTCGATGAACCTGGCGATCTCTGTATCAGCATCTCTACGTTTTTGTGTGTACATTCAGATGTCCTCCTCATATAGAGGATTAACTTGGAATGTATCCTTATTTGTGTAGTTCCCGCTAGTGACCAAACACAAATATTTGTAATATTTTTTTGAAGGGAAGATGCTGCTCTTGCCTTTGCTTTAATTGGTAACGCCTGATGGATGACGCATGCAGTCAACAAAATGACCGTACACATCATGCTTAATACTATTGTTCGTGAAGCGATCTTGCCGCCAATGAGTCTTTTTGGTCTGTTGGGAATCGGTTTGATTCTGAAACGGTGGCATCCTCGTACTGGACATGTCCTAATAACGGCCTCAATCGTTGTGCTGTTCTTCTTGTGTACCGGAATTGGCTCTCGCTTATTGGTCCGGCCGCTCGAAAATCTGACACATGCTTTGTCGACGACCCAAGGTACTGGAGCGCGGGCAATCGTGGTGCTTGCGGCTGGTAGATATGCTCGCGCACCAGAATATGGCGATGCCGAAATTCCAGACTACATTGCTCTCGCACGTTTGCGGTACGCCGCCAAGTTATACCGGGAAACAGGGCTGCCAATTCTGGTATCAGGTGGGAATGGTACGCAGGACGATCGGCTCAAGCCCAAAGCGTTATCGATGGCGAAGGCATTGCAAGGCGAATTCGCGGTTCCGGTTCAATGGATTGAGCCAGCGTCGGAAAATACCGCTGAAAACGCGTTGTTTTCGGCCAGAATTCTCAAACGGGAGAATATCGACCGCATATTGCTAGTTACAGACGCGATGCATATGCCACGTTCGACTATGGTGTTCGCGCATTACGGTATTGAGGCTATCGCAGCGCCAACAATATTTTTCAGTTCCGAACAGTTTACTTGGCTACATTTGCTTCCGAGCGCTGAAAATCTTCGTCGGTCTTATTATGCGGTCTACGAATGGATTGGCCTCGCATGGTATTCCCTCAAGATCGCGCTTTCAGACAACGATTCTTCAGACCTAAAAAATTAATTCAGGCTTTTACCTTTACCCCCTTTCCGCAAACTTGCGATATGAGTTGCCGCGCGATGACTTTCTCTAAATGGTTAAAGCGACTTGTTTGGATTGGGATGGGCATGATTGTGGCCCTTGGAGTCCTTCTTACATTTGCGATTGAGCGAATCGGCGTTCCACCAAGGATACTTGGACCTTACTTTGAAAGTCGAGGCGAGGGGCACAACGAGTTCATTGCCGGGCTGAGTCGTTGGATTGGGCGAACATTGATTCAATTCGATCGTGGCGATAGTATCGCGCAGTCATCGTCATCATTCACCATTGGTGCGCAGGTTGCAGATGCCGCGAAATCACTTTCACCTTTAACCCTCGTCCATGTCACGTCAGTTGAAGAGATGGAAGAAGCCATGATGCATGCGCGTGCAGGCGTCACGATCGTTCTTTCACCAGGGATATATCGGTTTCGCACACGGCCGCTTACTGCAACTTATCCAGGCACGGAGGCGCACCCAATTACGGTTCGGGCGGAAAAGCTCAATACCGTATTCATCGAATTCAGTGGAATCGAAGGTTTTAGAGTGGAGGCGCCCCATTGGATATTTGAAAATCTCAATATTCGTGGTGTATGCGATCAGCATTCTCATTCTGCTTGTGAACATGCCTTTCACATTGTTGGCAAGGGTAGTTATTTTGTCGCGCGCAACAACCGAGTCACCGACTTTAATGCGCATGTGAAAGTGAATGGGTTGGGCGGAGAATTTCCAGATCATGGGCTTATTGAGCGCAATACGTTTACAAATAACGACATGCGGCAGACTACCAACCCTGTTACGCCAATTGACCTTGTAGGGGCTAGTCACTGGGTCATACGAGGCAATCTTATTTCGGATTTCGCTAAGGCCCAAGGAAACCGGACCAGCTATGGTGCTTTCGTGAAAGGTGGTGGCACCGATAACCGGCTTGAACAGAATGTCGTGTTATGTGAAGCAAAGCTGAAAGATATACCGGGAAAGCGTGTCGGACTTTCGCTTGGAGGGGGCGGGACCGGAAAATCGTTCTGCCGTGACCGTCGCTGCATTACAGAGCAGGAGCGAGGCTTGATTCAATCGAATTTGATTGCTAACTGCTCTGATGACGGTATTTATGTAAATCGCTCGGCTGCTAGCGTGATCGCGCATAATACCTTGGTTGATACCGGGGGAATTGTGGTTCGATTTGCCGAAAGTAGTGCGGACGTACGCGGGAATATCGTTGATGGAACAATTCGTGGGCGTGACGGAGCGCTGCTGCGAGAAGACGATAATTTATACACTCCGTTAACGAATCTCTATCTAGGGTTGCATCCGCAGCATGAACTCTTTAAGCCGGGGGCAGCACTTGACCTGAGATGGGCCACCGAACCGCCAAGAAGGGACGTAATAGCGGACATCCCAGACCTATGTGCGATGAAACGACCGGGTAAGCCGGTCTATGGCGCTTTTGAGGATTTTTCCTCGTGTCTTCACAATACGGGTCTTGAATCACGCTAGGCTCCAGAACATTCGGTTCCATAATAGGTGGAAAATCCTTGCCATTGTTGGTAAGTAGGCAATATGTTATATTTGCAGCAATTTTTTCGTTTGTGTCGTGTTGTTGAGCGAGAAAATCGTTTCCTCTTTTGTCGTCAGCCTTTCCATGGCATGTAGATGTGCAGGTTGGTGGTAAAAAGCCAAGCTAAAAACAAACATCTATCTCTGTCATGTTAAATAGAACGGTTTTCTTGCGTGGCGTGAGATGCAGGCCAGGTGATCATTGGGATTGCCTGTTATAAAACAATATTGGGAAAGAAATTTACGATGGGGTACCAGGAAGTACAAACGTATTTAGCAAATAATTCCAAACATTGGTTGATTACCGGAGTCGCTGGCTTTATCGGCTCGAATCTGCTGCAAGCATTGCTATTGCTTAATCAAAAAGTGACCGGTCTCGATAATTTTTCAACCGGGTATCAGTCCAACCTCGATCAAGTACGGGAAATTGTCGGCGAAGACAAATGGCGGCAATTTACTTTTATTGAAGGAGATATCCGTCATCGTCAAGATTGTGATCAGGCCTGCAAAGACGTTGACTATGTATTGCACCAGGCGGCGCTAGGATCGGTTCCTGCATCGATCGACAACCCTCTCTTTGCGAACGAAAATAACGTTACAGGTTTTCTGAACATGTTGGTGGCGGCGAGGGATGCACGTGTCAAGCGTTTTGTCTACGCGGCATCCAGCGCGACCTATGGAGATCATCCGGGGCTGCCGAAGATTGAGTCGGAAATCGGCAATCCTCTTTCACCCTATGCCGTAACCAAATACGTTAACGAACTTTATGCAGAAGCATTCGCTCGTTGCTATGGAACGGAGTCTGTGGGGTTGCGGTATTTCAACGTTTTCGGACCGCGGCAAGATCCGAACGGTGCTTATGCTGCGGTCATTCCACAATGGATCGCTGCATTAATGCAAAATCAGGTGTTGCGGATCAATGGCGATGGTGAAACGACACGTGACTTCTGTTACGTTGATAACGTCGTGCAGGCTAACTTGCTTGCGGCATTGACTAGCAGCCGGGAAGCGATCAATCAGGTTTATAACGTTGCAGTTGGCGAACGTACCAGCCTTAATCAATTGTATGAAGCAATGCGTTTTTTGCTTCATGAAAGTTTCCCGCATTTGCAGGAACACCGCCCGCAATATTGTGAATTTCGCGAAGGCGACGTGCGGCACTCACAAGCTGATATTTCAAAAGCGGTCAAACTCTTGGGATTTCGGCCGACTCATCGGCTTCAGGAGGGACTTAAGGAGGCAATGGAATGGTATAAGGTCAGTCTTTTGTCTTCTGGCTCTGCGCATTGTGTTCGGTGAGAAACGTTCGCGTTTACAACGACTTTGACTTGTTGCCTCCAGCTTACGAGGAATTGTTTGTCGGGGCAGGTATTCAAAACGGCTTCTTCCTTAGCCTTCCTTGGTATCGCAATCTGTGGCAGTCCTCGATTGGTGTGAACGGAGTGTTACGCGTGTATGGCGTGGAAGCGGCGGCTTCATCGGCAACAGCACGATTGGCATTGCTGATGTGTCATCCGGCCCGTACTGCGATATGGCAGCCGCGCCGACTCGAGGGACTGGCAAACTGTTATACGTCACTGTTTGGACCGCTCATACGTCGGTCGGAAGCAGGGCCACGAGATGATTTGCAGCTACTGATGGCTGCGATATCAAATGAGAAGCCGCGCTGGGATATCATCGAGCTGCGCCCTATGGATAAGGATACACAGCTCTTCGAGGAGGTACGAGGGGCCTTGTGCAAGGCCGGTATGGTGGTGCAACCCTTCTTTTGCTTCGGGAATTGGTATCTCGAGGTCGATGGTCGGACCTTCGCAGATTACTTTAGTGCGCTGCCTTCAAAATTACGGAATACGATAATCCGTAAACGCGCACAACTTGAAAAATCTGAGGCAATGCGTATTCGTCTCTTTACAGAAGAGGAGGACCTTGCCGAGGGAATTGAAGCATACGAAGCAGTGTACCGCGCAAGTTGGAAGCTTCCTGAGCCCAACGCTGATTTCATCCCCTCGTTGATGCAAATGTGTGCAAGACAGGGGTGGCTGCGTTTGGGTGTTGCCTATATTAATAATCAGGCTGCCGCTGCACAGATCTGGATCGTGTGTAATGGTGTCGCCTCCATCTACAAATTGGCTTACGATGAGAAGTTTGCCAAGCTCTCCATCGGCTCAGTGCTAACGGCAACGCTTATGCAGCACGTTATCGATATCGACCAAGTAAAGCAGGTTGATTATTTGACCGGTGATGAACCTTACAAGAGCGACTGGATGTCGCACCGGCGTGAACGGTGGGGAATTGTCGCTTTTAATCCGCGTACCATAAGAGGGGCATTCGCAGCAACCTATCATATGGGCCGTCATGCACTCAAAACGCTTTTGAAATCCCCTATCGCCTATGCGCGAGCTGCAATGGAATAGTTGAGAAACACTGTTTTACCATGTTTTCATCCAGTCGCCGGTCCATTGCACCACTTGATCACGCCAGACGCGGCGAGAGAAGGTATGGTTTGCACCGGCAAGCGCTTTGCGACATACTCGCGGCGCAGTAAGGAGCTTACGCCATTTTCGTGAGCTGCAAGAGAGTTCGGCAAACTCCTGCGCGGTTAAATCGTTTCCGCTCAAAATAATGAGTACGCGCCCCTTAAATTTGGCCAACCCCTCATACAGCCGGTCAGGCAAAGGTGGCAACCGGGCGGTCGAGCTAGCGGTCAGTACTGGGGATGGCTTTGCTGTGTGCCGCTGGGGAAAACACGCATTCCGTAATTGCGTAATCATGGAATGGAACGCTTCCGAGTAACGAAAGCGTCCATGCAATACGTTGCTCCAGAAATCTGATGCGAGTAGGCGTGACAGGTAGTAGTGCTTGAGGTATGTCCTGGCGATGCCTTGTTGTGTTCTCGCCCAAGGGTTGATCAGTACTAAGCCTTTCACACGCTTATCCTGGTGGCCATAAAAGAGTGCAGCGGAGGCTGCATCGCACAAGCCCCAGATGATGATCTCTTCCAGAGAAGGGGTCATTTGCATGAACGCGTCAATCGCCGCACGAATATCGTGGTGAATATCTTCAAATGTTCTTAGAGCGCCTTCACTATCTCCCATGCCGCGATAATCAAATCGAAACACCGGGATGCCGCGTAAGGCGAGCGCACGGGCGATCAAGGTAAATTGGCGATGACTTCCGGCCCGATATTGGGGCCCGCCTACGATAATCAGAATGCCACGCACGGCAGGATGTGGCGGTACGCTCGCAATGCCGTGTAACCGCATATCCTCACACTGAAAGGTCAACGCATGTTCTGTATACATCATTGCGTGTTGTTCCTTAAGGCATGCGTTGTTACTGCTAGCAACTCAGGGCACTCTGCGATTTCTTGCGTAGACCAGAATGGAGGGCAGTGCACTTGATGCAAATGTACTTTTGCCCCCGCTTCTACACATGCTTGCACGGCTGTTTGGCGCGCGACAGCAATAGGGGTGTTAATAGGTGTGATCTCCATCCAATGGATTGCTACGTTTGGTGCTATTAGCCGCATCCCGTCTAATTCGTCAATGGTTCGAGCCATAATCGGTGTGATGTCATAGCCGGCTATTTCAAGCGTTTGCCCTTCACTTAGCAAACCCCGAAGCGACGTGACGCCGCCCTTCTTTTCCTTAGACGCAGTGAACATTTCTGTGGCAACGTGCAAGCGCAGGAACTGCGTGAGAAAGGCTTGCCCGCTCAGAATTGGCTGCCACAGGATATGTGACTTAAATCGTATAGGGCAAACCGCAGCAAAATCGAGAGCCAGCAGGGCGCCTAAGCGCACTCCCCATAAGCTGACTGGTGCGCTAGACCGTTGCGTTAGCCATGCCAATGCTATCGCAAGGTCATCTTTCCATATTTCCCAAGTGGCATCGCGCAATTCTCCATCGCTATCGCCGCATCCGAATAAATCTGGCTGAAGCACTGCGTAACCATGCGCAGCAAATGCTCTGGCTTGCAATGCGGCGATACGCCTTGTCCGATTCATTTCCTCGGCAAACGGCGGCACATACAGAATGGTCCCTTGGCATTGCACGCTAGGATGGGGAGCATGGTAGATGCAGAATCGGGGGCCGCCTGAAGCAGGAATGAAGAATGATTGCGCCGGAGGGCAATCAAGAAAGGTCATTTATTCACCTTGTTTTCAACGAAGGCAACTAAGCTGCCGAACGTTTCAAACGTTTCCCCGTTGATTTCGTCATCTTCCATGATGATGCCAAAATGGTCTTCCAAAGCCGTAATGATCTCAATAACTGCCATGGAATCGAGCTCAGGAAGGCTCCCTAAGAGCGGTGTTGTTGCATGAAAGGCTTCCGCACGTACACCGATTCCGAGCGTCACACCCAGAATTTTTTTGAGATCGTTCCCGATCTGGGAATTTGTTGGTAATGAGTTAAACATATCCAGAAAACAATAAAAATTTCTTGTATTATTCAGCTGTGCCATTCTGAAAATATTGCATTTGGTAAATATTGTTGCTCAGCACAAGTACCTCAAGATTACTAGTATCTGCGCACCGGAGCGACCGGATAACCAATGCCTCCTCACAGCCTCCATGGAGCCGCCCAGCTCGATATAGTAACTCGTGATCGTGACATATTGATAAGGAAGAATGTCTTGCGAGAGCGCTATTTCTTGAAGAAGCTTGTAACGCCAAGAAGAGTGGATTGCACATCATACAGCCAATAAAACCCGTTCATCCATTGCACAATGGAGAGCCAGATAGGGAGTCGCTATGCTAAGTAGTAGAGGGAAACATCGTCATCACATTGCCGCACTGATCTCCGGTGTCGTTGTTCTTAGTAGCGGATTGAGCGCATGTGATAAGTTTCAGTCTGCTGACAGCCTGGTCCGCGAGGCGCATCAATACCATGAAAAAGGTGAGAGCAAGGCGGCGATCATTCAATTAAAAAATGCCTTGCAGAAGAACCCCGATTTATCTGATGGGCGCGTACTGCTCGCCAGCATCTATAATGATTTGGGAGATGGCCCGTCTGCCGAGAAGGAAATCCGCAAAGCAATGAGTCTGGGTGCTGATCGTGTGCGCTCATTATCTATTTTGGCGCAGGCTCTACTTTTACAGAACCAACCGCAAAAGGCACTGGACGAACTGGGGACGCAACAGAATGAAAAGTTCAACGCGGAACTAGTGACATTGCGCGGAGACGCCTATCTGGCACAAGGAAACAAAGAAGCCGCAAGGAGTGCTTATGAGCAAGCATTGAAAGTCGCGGCAAATCACCCAGGAGCGTTGATCGGTCTAGCCAAACTGGCTTTGCAAGATAACGATATGGAGACCGCGTCGCGGCTTTCGGATCGCAGTGTGGAAGCCAATCCCAAAGATGCGGACGCCTGGTTCTTTAAAGGTTATCTGTTACGCGCACAAGGGAAGGCAGAGCCGGCATTGGCCGCCCTGGATAAGGTCCTAGGAATAAAACCAGGTGACCCATTGGCCCATATTGCCAAAGCCGAGCTGGAAATTGAGAATAAAAAATTTGATGCTGCGCGCGCCAATATTGATGCCGTCAAAAAGGGCGGGCACAACAGTCTCATTGCGTTGTACATGCAGGCGCGTCTTGAGTATGCACAGGGACGACCAGCAGCAGCATTAGAGTCGCTGCAGCAAGTAATGCGTGTGGCCCCTGAACACATGCCTAGTGTCATGTTGGCAGGCGCTGTTCAGCTTACGCTCGGAGCAACGCAGCAGGCGGAACAGCACCTCAGAAAATATTTGGAAAAGAATCCGAACAATCTCCAGGCCACCAGACTATTGGCAACGGCCCTGCTAAAGAATGGCCAGGCGGACAGAGCTCTCGCTCTCATCGATTCAACGCTCAAACGTGTACCAGAAGATGCCCAATTGCTAGCCCTGGCAGGCGATGCTTTCATGAAGATGAAGGACTATAACAAGGCTGCCGCTTATTTTGAAAAAGCGAGCGCCTTGGCGCCCAAGGCCGCACCGATTCATACGGCACTGGGCGTCAGTCATCTAGGACAAGGTGAGTATCGGCGTGCAATTGAGGAGCTGGAAGCTGCGACCAACTTGGATGCTCAGGCGCCGATGGCGGGAGTGCTGTTGATCATGACCCATGTTCGCATGAAAAACTATGATCAAGCTCTGGCTGTCGTGCAATCACTAGAGAAGGAGCAGCCAACTAACCCGATGGTTCCAAATTTGAAAGGCGCTATTTATCTAGAGAAGAAAGACGTTGCAGCCGCTCGTATGAACTTCGAAAAAGCGCTTGCGATGCAGCCAGATTATTTCCCCGCAGCGGCTAGTCTTGCGCAACTTGATATGCAAGAGAAGAAGCCGGAGGCTGCGAAAAAGCGATTTGAAGCTATCGTTGAGAAAGACAAGAAAAACATGCAGGCGTTCTCTGCATTGGCAAGTCTTGCCTTAGGGCTGGGAAAGAAAGAAGAAGCCAAGGTATGGCTGGAGCGTGCCGTGAAGGAGAATCCGAACGAAGCGCAACCAGCAGTATCGCTAGCCGCATATCATTTTCGCCTTGGAGAAAAGCAGAAAGCACTCACAATTGTGCAAAACTTCCAGGCAGTCCATCCGAATGACCCCGATGTACTTCAACTTCTGGGACAACTTCAAGCGGCAGACAAGCGGCACGATGCCGCACTGGAAAGTTACAAGAAGCTTGCCATTCTGCTGCCGACATCGGCTGAACCGCAGTTCCACATTGCGACTCAGTATGTGGCGATGCAGAATGAAACTGCAGCGGCTGAGGCGTTGAAAAAGGCATTAGCACTGCAACCTGATTATCTGGACGCAAAGCTCGCGCAGGCAGCAATGGAAATGCGAGCAAAACGCTTTGAGCAAGCATTGCAGCTTGCGCGGCAAATTCAGGCGCAACACAATAAGTCGCCCGCTGGCTATGCGCTCGAAGGAGATGTGTTGACTGCGCAAAATCAACTGACGCAAGCTGCAATAGCCTTCGAACAAGCATATGCGCTGGATAAGACAAGCATACCGCTGTCCAAATTGTACAACGCGCTAAGAAGGGCGGGGCGGGAAAAGGACGCAGCCACGCGGCTTGACCAATGGCAGAAGGCCAATCCTTCCGATATGTCAGTGCGGCTGCAAATCGGAACGTTAGCGCTTGCGAACCTAGAATATAAATCAGCCATTGAGCACTTCCTGGTGGTGCTGAAAACGGACCCAAATAATGTCGCAGCGCTGAATAATCTGGCCTACGCCTATCACCAGGAGCACGATGCTCAAGCTATTAAATACGCTGAGCGGGCGTATGAACTCGCGCCTAAAAATGCCGCAGTAGTCGATACGTTGGGATGGATCCTGGTGGATGGGAACAATCTGAGCCGAGGCCTGCCGCTCCTCAAACAAGCCGTCTCATTCGCTCCTACAGCACCGGATATTCGTTATCACCTCGTGCTTGGACTGATCAAGTCAGGGGATAAGGCTAAGGCACGCAATGAATTGGAGCAGGTGATTGCACAAGGCCAAAGATTTTCGAAGTTTGAGGAAGCCAAAGAACTGTTGAAGACCTTATGATCGTGCAGCCCGTATCAACAGGGACCATGCAACTAGTGCGGGCTAGCAATCCGGTATTCTGACGTGAGAGGCTAACGTACCATGGGCGTTCATTTAAATCAGCGAGGTGA
>CBHCMF010000089.1:0-18104 GCA_965974465.1 uncultured Noviherbaspirillum sp. | reverse complement strand
TAGGGAAAAGGCTATTGCTGACGCCAATGCCCGCGTAAAGGAGCTTGAGAAGAACGTTAGCGATCTGCAGGCGCTCCTTGAGGTCAAGAACAAGAGCCTCGCCGATCAGCAGAAGCAGGCTGAGGCAGTCAAGCCGGTTGTCCCGGCGACATCGCAGGAAACGGCAGCGTCGTTCTCTGCCTCATCCGCAACAACTCCGGCATCCGAATCTAGTGCTGCTGCATCTGCCAAACCGGCTGAGACGACGGGTGAAAAGCCGGTGGCTCCGCCAATAGCGAGTGCGCCGCCTGTAGCAAAGCCCAAGTCTGTTGCTCCACCACCTCCGGAAGCAAGCCTGGTTGACGACCTGCTGGCCAATCCTTTCGTTTTGCCCGGCGTCGGCGCAGCACTGGTTGGACTTGGTGCATTGGGTATCTTCAGGGCGCGACGCCAAAAACGGAGCAGGCAGTTCGACGACAGCATTATTTCGGATACCAGTCTGAAAGCGAACTCACTGTTCGGATCGACCGGTGGACAAAGCGTGGATACCAACAACAGCGTGTTCAATTCCAGTTTTGCTCCGTCCGCAAGTCCGCTCGACAGTAATGAAGTAGATCCGGTGGCTGAAGCGGATGTTTATATCGCGTATGGACGTGATGCACAGGCAGAAGAGATTTTGAAAGAAGCCCTGCGCACGCAGCCGGAGCGTCACGCGGTTCGGGTGAAGCTCCTCGAAATTTACTCCAACCGTAAAGATTTGCGTGCCTTCGAGGTACTGGCGACCGAACTGTATGGTCTGACAAAAGGGGAGGGGGAGGAGTGGGTGCAAGCTGCGATCCTCGGTATCGCTCTCGACCCAAGCAATCCACTGTACGCCAGCGGCAAGAAGAGCGCAGGCGATATGTCGAATACGCTGGTAGCGCCAACACAGCCGCTCGATGAGCAGGGGCTTGCGACCTTGTTGTCTGTTACCCAGTCAGATACGGCTGCGTTGGAAACCCTCGGTCCTGATACCTCTTACTTCAGTAATACTGCCCTGGCAACTGAAACACCGCTTTCTTCCTTGCCAGACAATGCATCGGAACCTGAGTCGGGGTCAAAGGTATCGTCAGATGAACTCGACTTTGACCTCGGTGGCATGCAGGACATGGTTGTACCAAATACCATTGCGCGGCCAACACCGGCGGAGCCGCCTGCAGAATTAGCATCGATTAATTTCGATTTCCTGGATGAGCCAACGGAAAAAGTTGTTGAACCAGCAGCCGTGGCTAGGGCTGAGCCCATCCCTGAACCGGCGCCGCTTCCTGAGCCGGGGGCAATGGTGGACAGCGCCTCGGTAGCGCCTATTCAGGATTTGGAGTTTGTGCTTGGCGATACAAAGTCCCTAGAAGAGTCAAAGGCGAGTGATATTGCACTTGATGTAGGTTCGTTGACGGCTGAAGATGCGCCGCTGGAGATCAATATCCCAGGTCTGGATATGCAGCTGGCCACAGATGGCGAGGCGAAGCCTGAGTCTACAGTTGGTGATCCGATGGATTTCGACTTGTCAGGAATCAGTCTTGAACTGGCCCCCTCTGAGACAAATGCCGCAGAGGCGAGTGCGGAAGAGTCGATCGCAGTCATGTCCGCTTCATCTGCTACTTCAACTACAGAGGCCCCGATGGGGCATGACCTCAATTTTGAGGCGTTGGATACTCAGATGCTGACTGATGACTCATCCTCCGACAGTGCTGAAATGGCGACTAAGCTCGATCTTGCGATTGCCTATCAGGAGATTGGCGACAAGGAAGGTGCGCGCGAGTTATTAGATGAAGTGCTCAAAGGCGGTACACTCGAGCAGAGTGAGCGAGCAAAAAGCCTGTTGCTTGAATTGGCATAGTCCGGCTTTTTATATTTGAGAGACGGGCGCAGCGTGATGCTTGCGCCCGTTTTTGTTTTATTGAGACAGAGTTCATTCTGGAGCCCAATTGAAGCGCGTAGTGCTTGGTGTTCAATATGACGGGCAGGCTTGGCATGGCTGGCAGACACAGCCGTCTGGCCGCACAGTGCAGGATACCCTTGAGGTGGCGATGCAGCGCTTTGCGTTGATAGACATTGCCACGACTTGTGCTGGCCGCACAGATGCCGGCGTGCATGCGCTGGAGCAGGTAGTGCATTTCGATACTGTATTGGATCGTGACATGTTTTCATGGGTACGTGGCGTGAATGCTTTTCTGCCCCCCTCGATCGCAGTGCGCTGGGCCTGTGAGGTGCCGCATGACCCTGCAGAGGAGTTTCACGCCCGCTTCAGTGCGACGGCACGTACCTACCATTACGTTATCTATAACCATCCGGTTCGCTCACCGCTATTGGCCGGCAAGGTTGGTTGGGTCTTCCGCCCACTGGACATTGATCGGATGCGCACTGCAGCGCAATATCTGCTTGGCACGCACGACTTTTCGGCATTCCGTGCCGCTGAATGCCAAGCCAAGTCACCAATCAAGACTATGCATGACATACGCATCGAACAGAGCGGGCATCTTATTGTCGTTACATTGACGGCGAATGCCTTTCTACACCATATGGTGCGTAATATCGTTGGTTCTTTGATCGTCGTTGGGAATGGTAATCAACCGCCGTTATGGTTGAACCATATTTTAGGAAGTTGTGACCGGAGTCGAGCTGCACCCACCTTCATGCCAGACGGTTTGTATCTGGCGAAAGTTGCTTACGATGCTAAATGGAAGCTGCCGCAGGAAACGCCGATTTGCCTGCCTTGGTTGTAAAGCCTTTTTATATTTCGCCGTCAGTGCATAATAGGGCGCATATCATTTCCTAAAAAAGACCAATGAATTCCCGTACTCGCATAAAAATTTGCGGGCTGACACGTGTTGAGGATCTACAAGCAGCTATTGCGGCAGGGGCTGATGCGATTGGCCTAGTGTTTTATCCGAAAAGCCCTCGTTATATCGCACCGGAAGCCGCAGCAGAACTGATTGCCTCGGTCTCGCCTTTTGTAACCACGGTCGGGCTATTCGTGAATGCCACGGAGCAAGAGGTGGCGGCGATTGTTAGCCAAGCCCCTGTATCATTGCTGCAATTCCATGGTGATGAGACACTGGAGCAATGTATTGCAACCGCACACGCAGTAAACCGGCCTTTTTTGCGTGCGATGAGAATCGGCGCGGAAATATCGGGTGTGGATTTGCTAAAATGCGACCAAAATTATCACGCCGCCAGTAAGTTGTTCGCTGGCTTGCTGCTGGATGCCTTTGCCGAAGGTTATGGCGGCAGTGGAAAGGTTTTCGATTGGTCTCTCATTCCAAAAGAGCTCGCGCCTCGGGTCGTTTTAAGTGGTGGATTGAGCGCGCAAAACGCAACTGAGGCGGTGCTTCAGGTGTGTCCCTATGCCGTTGATGTCAGCAGCGGTGTCGAACAGTCCAAAGGCATCAAGGATCCAGGCAAAATCCGCGCTTTTATAGAAGCCGTGCGCCGGGCGGATGCCTCACTGAGCAATGAAAAGAGAGAATCGCCATGAAAGAACTGAATGCGCTTGAGAACTACACTGAACGCCAAGCAATGATGACCACGGCCTTGTATCAGGCCGCCAAGTACAATCTGCCTGATGCACGTGGCCATTTTGGTCCCTATGGAGGTAGTTTTGTATCCGAGACGCTGACCCATGCGTTGACCGAACTGAAGGAAGGCTACGCGCACTTCCGAAAAGACCCTGATTTCCTCGCCGAATTCGAAAGTGAACTCAAGCACTTCGTTGGCCGCCCCAGCCCCATTTATTACGCTAAGCGGTGGTCGGAAATGCAGGGGGGCGCGCAAATCTACTTCAAGCGTGAAGATCTTAATCACACTGGCGCGCACAAGATCAACAATGTAATCGGTCAAGCATTGTTAGCTAAACGTATGGGTAAGCCGCGCGTGATCGCGGAGACAGGTGCCGGACAACATGTCGTGGAGACCGCGAACATTTGTGCTCGCTTTGGCCTCGAGTGCGTGATCTACATGGGCAGCGAAGACGTGAAGCGTCAAGTCCAGAATGTGTATCGCATGGAATTGTTGGGCGCTAAGGTCGTGCCGGTCGAGTCAGGCTCGAAGACGCTTAAGGATGCGCTCAATGAGGCGATGCGTGATTGGGTCACCAACGTTGAGAATACGTTCTACATTATTGGCACCGTTGCCGGACCTCATCCGTATCCAATGATGGTGCGTGATTTTCAGTCGGTGATCGGCAAAGAATGCCTAGTACAAATGCCCGACATGGCAGGACGTCAGCCCGACTACGTGGTTGCTTGCATCGGCGGTGGTTCGAATGCGATGGGGATTTTTTATCCGTATATTGAGCACAAGGATGTGGAACTGATCGGTGTCGAAGCTGCTGGCGAAGGACTCGAGACAGGCCGACATTCAGCGTCGCTGATTGCCGGCTCACCGGGTGTCTTGCACGGCAACCGAACTTACCTACTGCAAAACGAAGACGGTCAGATTATCGAAACGCATTCGGTGTCCGCAGGACTCGATTATCCTGGGGTTGGTCCGGAGCATGCTTACCTGAAAGATGCTGGCCGTGCGAAATATGTATCGATCACCGATGATGAGGCGATTGAGGCGTTTCATAACTGCTGCCGTATCGAAGGCATCATCCCTGCCCTGGAGTCAAGCCATGCATTAGCCTATGCGGCCAAGTTTGCTGCGACTCTGCCAAAGGACAAGATTATTCTGGCGAATTTGTCCGGACGTGGCGACAAGGATATGCATACCGTTGCTGAGCGCATGAAAAGAAATTGTTAAGAGTCGGTCCAGTATAGGCTGCAATTCATTAGTTGCGTCGTTGGGGGAGAGAGGAAAATCCATCTTGTGGAAAGTGCAAAAACTTTAAGCCACTGGATTTCCACTTTCGCCCGAACGACATTACAGCGAGCACTACCATGTCCAGAATTAAAACTACTTTGTCCGCGCTTGCCACGAAAAACCGCAAGGGCTTGATACCCTTTATCACGGCGGGTGATCCAGCGCCGGAATTGACCGTCCCCCTGATGCATGCCCTGGTGGCTGGTGGAGCAGACATCATCGAACTCGGCGTCCCTTTCTCCGATCCAATGGCCGATGGTCCTGTGATTCAACGTGCATCCGAGCGTGCGCTGGCAAATGGTATTGGCATGCAGCATGTACTGCAGTTCGTGAAGGAATTTCGCACCACGAATCAGATTACGCCGATTGTGCTGATGGGATATGCCAATCCGATTGAGCACATGGGGGCAATGCCTTTTATCCAGGCAGCGAAAGCGGTGGGCGTAGATGGCGTATTGGTCGTCGATTATCCCCCGGAAGAGTGCAGGGAATTTGCGGCCTCGATGAAGGAAAATGGCCTTGATCCGATTTTTCTGCTGGCACCTACCTCAACAGATGAACGCATTGAGGAGGTTGGCAAAATCGCAAGTGGCTATGTTTACTATGTCTCTCTGAAGGGGGTCACCGGTTCAGGGCATCTCGATCTGGCGGCCGTAGCAGCCAAGATCCCGACGATCAAGAAATATGTTCAAGTTCCAGTTGGGGTTGGTTTCGGTATCCGAGATGCGGCCACAGCAAAGGCGATCGCGTCGATATCTGATGCTGTGGTAATCGGCAGTCGAATTATTCAAGAATTGGAAAATACGCCGCGTGAAAACGCGGTTGAGGCGGTACAGAGTTTTATTAAGGGAATTCGTGAGGCATTGGACGAGTAGTCTGGTGGCTTAAATAGCAATTTGCTATCAAATTCATTGCGATATTGGCGTCAAGCAAGACGAGCTGTACAATGCGGCAACCAAAAAAATTGAAAAGAGGTCACCATGAGCTGGCTTGAGAAACTGCTTCCACCGCGCATCCAGCGGTCTGATTCGGCGAACCGCAAATCCGTTCCCGAAGGCCTGTGGGTCAAATGTCCGTCTTGCGAGGCAGTGCTGTATCGTACCGACCTTGAATCGAATATCCATGTTTGCCCTAAATGTGATCATCACATGCGCATCCGCGCTCGCGAGCGTCTGGATGCGTTGCTGGATGCCGGTGGTCGCTATGAGATCGGTCAAGAGGCTCTGCCGGTCGATTCGCTTAAATTCAAAGACAGCAAGAAGTATCCTGACCGACTGAAGGACGCGATGGAAGCGACCGGCGAGACCGATGCGCTGGTCGTCATGGGCGGTGCCATCATGACGCTACCGGTGGTGGTCGCTTGCTTTGAGTTCGAATTCATGGGGGGCTCAATGGGCTCGGTGGTCGGTGAGCGTTTCGCGCGGGGGGCGCAGGTCGCACTAGAGCAAAAGGTACCGTTCATCTGCATTACTGCAACCGGCGGTGCGCGTATGCAAGAGGGACTTCTGTCGCTCATGCAGATGGCGAAGACCACCGCGATGCTAACTAAGTTGTCTGAGAAAAAGCTGCCCTTCATCTCCGTGCTTACCGATCCGACCATGGGCGGCGTTTCCGCTTCCTTCGCTTTCATGGGCGATGTGGTGATTGCCGAGCCAAAGGCCTTGATCGGTTTTGCTGGGCCACGTGTGATCGAAAACACGGTACGCGAGAAATTACCGGAGGGCTTCCAGCGTGCCGAGTTCTTGTTGCAGAAAGGCGCCATTGACATGATCGTCGATCGTCGCAAAATGCGGGAAGAAATCGCCCGTTTGCTGGCCTTATTGCAAAATCAGCCCGCTGAAGTCCTTGCGTAAAACGACACGATGGATGTGGTGAGCCCGGACTGTAAAAGTCCGGGCTTTTCATTTTCCGCTTCAATGTTTAGGGTTTAGTCATGCAAAACCTTCCCAATTCACTGGCTGGCTGGCTAGCCTTTCTTGAAACAATGCATCCAAAAGCCATTGACATGGGGCTGGAGCGTGTCACTCAAGTGAAAGAGAAGCTGGACATTCGGTTCGATTGTCCGGTGATTATCGTTGGCGGAACCAATGGCAAGGGGTCAACCTGCGCAATGCTGGAATCGATTCTGCTCCAGGCCGGTTACCGTGTCGGACTATATACTTCGCCCCACCTGCTGGACTTCAATGAACGCGCCCGGATCAATGGCGATCCGGCTACAGACGAAATGTTGATTGCGCAGTTCGCCACGGTTGAAGCGCAGCGCGGCGATGTGTCGCTGACCTACTTTGAATTTACTACGCTTGCAATCCTCCGCCTGTTCGCGCAGGCGAACCTCGACTGCGTGATCTTAGAGGTTGGCCTTGGTGGTCGACTGGATGCGGTGAATGTGCTCGATGCTGATGTTGCCATTGTGACCAGTGTTGATATTGACCATACTGACTATTTGGGTAGCACGCGAGAGCAGATCGGATTTGAAAAAGCGGGGATTTTCCGCGCAGGAAAAACCGCGATCTGTGGCGATCCGGTTCCACCGCAATCACTGATCGATCATGCGCAGGCCATTGGCGCCGACCTGTGGCTTTTCGGCCGCGATTACAACTATTCGGGTGATAAACAGCAGTGGAATTACGGTGGGCGCGGGCAACGGCGCAATTCGCTTGGCTATCCGAGTCTGCGCGGTGCCAACCAGCTGTTGAATGCATCTGCAGCATTGGCGGCACTTGAGGCATTACGTCAACGTTTGCCGGTCGGTGCCCAGGAAGTGCGTAACGGACTGGTACTGGTGGAATTGCCGGGGCGGTTCCAGGTACTGCCAGGTCGCCCAACCGTTATTTTGGACGTGGCGCACAACCCGCATGCAGCGGCGACGTTGGCGCAGAATCTTAACAACATGGGTTTTCACCCATACACTTATGCAGTATTCGGTGCGATGCAGGACAAGGACATCACTGGTGTTATCACACAACTGAAGGACATCGTGGATCACTGGTGCCTGACTGATTTGCCGCTACCGCGTGCGGCAAGCGCTGAGCAGTTGAAGCAATGTCTGCTCGACGCTGGCATCGTTGCGCAATCTGGTACGGGTGTCGAACGCAGTATCGAGACTTTCACCTCTCCAGCGGCTGCATTTGCCAGCGCGCGAAGCAGAGCGGGGGAGAATGATAGAATTGCGGTTTTCGGCTCCTTTCTGACCGTTGCAGGTGTGATGGAGGCGAGAAGATCCGAGGGCTTGTCTTGACCGTCATGTAGTTTTTTAAAGACGGCTTCCGAATTTACTGATGGACTTCATTTTTATCGCATGAGCTTGTTCTCGTTCCTCCGCAAAAACAAGCAGGAATCATCCTCCGACGACAGCGCGTTTTCTTCTCGCACTGAGGAAGACTCCAAGATGGTGCGCAACCGTACCAAGCGCAGAAGTAATCAGAGTAGCAAGAGCGAGGCTCCGGTTGATCCGGTCCTGCCAGAAAAGAAACGCGCGCGCCGCCGCCTGATCGGGGCCGTGGCGTTGGTGCTGGCAGCCGTGATCGGTCTGCCCATGGTGCTCGACTCCGAGCCGAAGCCGTTGGCAGATGATATTGCCATTCAAATCCCCTCCAAAGACAAGCCCGCCACGAGCATCATCCAGGGGGCGGAAATGCCCGCGACTTCTGTGGTCGCTGCATCGACTGCGCTTGATCCCAAAGAGGAAATCGTTGATTCACCTGCCACAGTCGCTGAAGACACGAATAGCAAACAGCCATCCTCTGGCGCTGTTGAGCTGCCGATAAAAGATAGCGTTGAAGCGCAGAAGGACGACGCGAAGCCCGCGGCGCCTGCCAAGCTGGCACATGTTGCGACGGATAAAAACGACAGAACTGTTGTGCAGCCCTCCAGGACGGACGTTAAACTGGTGGAGAAGGGCGACGACGAAGCGCGTGCCAAGGCCCTTCTTGAAGGCAAGCCTGATCCGAAGGACGCCGAAAAGAAATCTGAAAAATTTGTCATCCAGGTTGCGGCACTTGCGACTAAAGAGAAAGTGGATGAGTTGCAGGCCAAACTCAAGAGCGCGGGGATTAAGTCCTATACGCAAAAGGTCTCAACTGATTCGGGGGACCGTACGCGCATTCGTGTAGGGCCATTCGCCAGCAAGGATGAAGCTGAAAAAATGCGCGCGAAGATCGTCAAACTTGGATTGAATGGTACGTTAGTGCCTGCTTGATGTTATCCGCATCGTGACGATTTTTGATTATTTGGTCTTATTCGTGCTGGTTTGCTCGATTGTGATCAGTACTTTGCGCGGCTTGGTCAAAGAGATATTGTCACTGGTGAGTTGGGTGGTTTCCTTCGTGATCGCCAATGCCTATGGGGATGTGTTGGCGAAGCTGCTGCCGGAAGTGATTCCGGGTAGTACGACACGATTGATTGTGGCATTTATTGCACTTTTTATCGGTGTCAGGCTGTTGATGATTTTGTTGAGTATGGCAATCGATGCGGTCATTAAGGCAAGCGGCTTGACGCTTGCCGACCGGGGACTCGGTGGTTTGTTCGGACTAGGACGTGGACTGGTGATCGTGCTCGCAGCCGTTTTGTTGTGCGGCATGACAGCGATTCCGCAACAGCCGTTTTGGAAAGAAGCGTTGCTGAGCCCACTGGCTGAAACGGCGGCACGAACTGCCAAACCATTTTTGCCTGGTGATGTCGCGCGACATGTGCAGTTTTAAACGTTTTAAATTGTTTTAGTGAGGAGTCCACCATGTGTGGCATTGTTGGCGTTGTTTCCCACGGTCCTGTCAACCAGCTGATCTATGATGCGTTGCTGCTACTGCAGCATCGTGGCCAGGATGCTGCCGGTATCGCGACTAATCATGGCAATACGTTCTCCATGCACAAGGCCAATGGCTTGGTGCGTGACGTATTCCGTACCCGTAACATGCGTTCGTTGCCTGGTAATGCCGGTATCGGTCAGGTGCGCTACCCGACCGCGGGGTCTAGCAGTGAGGAGGAGGCACAGCCATTCTACGTGAATGCACCGTTCGGTATTATCCTTGCGCATAATGGCAATCTGACCAATTGGGAACAGCTCAAGACGGAAATGTTCCAGAATGACCGCCGCCATATTAATACTGACTCCGACTCGGAAGTCTTGCTCAATGTGTTGGCACATGAGATTCAGCAAGCAACGACTGGCTACTCACTTGATCCATCCGCGCTGTTTAAGGCGGTTTCCATGTTGCACAAGCGCGTGCGTGGCTCATATGCGGTAGTAGCACAAATTGCCGGCTACGGCCTGCTTGCCTTCCGTGACCCGTTTGGCATCCGCCCATTGTGCATTGGCTTTAACGAAACTGACAACGGCTCGGAATACATGCTGGCCAGCGAATCAGTGGCTCTGGAAGGGTTAGGTTTCCGTTTCTTACGTGATGTGATGCCTGGTGAGGCGATTTTCATCGATCTTGAAGGCAAGCTCTACCATCAGCAATGTGCGGATAACCCCGTGTTGACGCCTTGCGCATTCGAATTCGTTTACCTTGCGCGCCCGGACTCCGTCATCGATGGCGCTTCGGTCTATGCTGCACGGCTTAAGATGGGTGAGTATCTGGCCGAAAAAATCAAGCGTCAGTTTTCCGCTGGTGACATCGATGTGGTTATGCCGATTCCCGATTCATCTCGCCCAGCAGCGATGGAATTGGCTCTTAAACTGAATCTTGATTATCGCGAAGGTTTCATCAAGAACCGCTACATCGGACGCACCTTCATCATGCCGGGCCAGGCACAGCGCAAGAAGTCGGTACGCCAGAAACTTAATGCAATTAGCAGTGAGTTCAAGGGAAAGAACGTGCTTCTTGTCGATGACTCCATCGTGCGTGGCACTACTAGTCGCGAGATCGTCCAAATGGCACGCGACTCCGGTGCCAAGAGCGTGATTTTTGCCTCCGCAGCACCGCCGGTACAGTTTCCTAATGTATACGGTATTGATATGCCGACCCGAAATGAACTGATCGCTCACGGCCGCACCGAAGAGGAAGTGTGCCGGGAAATCACCGCTGACGCTCTGGTATATCAAGATCTCGAGGCGCTCAAGCGTTCCATTTCTGACGCTAATCCCTCGCTGAAAAACTTCGAAGCTTCTTGCTTCGACGGCATGTACGTTACGGGCGATATTTCGCGCGACTATCTGGATCGTATCGAATTGGCTCGCAATAATCCGAAGCCAGAGAATGAGGGTGGCGGACGTTCGCAGTTGAATCTGAATCTCGCTCGAGTGGACTGATTCGCTGCTGGAATTTCGGTCTGTTGCCGTAGGAAGGCGCTTGGAAAGTTGGGGCACAATGCGCTAGCGCCTTTCTGCAACAGATAAGAAATACACGAGTTACCGTGCTTATTGTGCGTAGTTTTGCGTTACGATAGGTACTGCGCCGATTTGGTTCTGCTTGCGGGCGCCTGGGTAAAGTCCCATAACAAGTGCTGCTAAAACGGATGCAAGTTTCACCGTCAACCCGTTTTGCGCATGCCAAACGGGTTTTTTATTGACCATGACTGACACTAAAAAATACGGTTTCACGACCTCCATCCTGCACAGCGACCGCCAAAAATCGATTGAGCATGGATCCTTGCACAAACCTATTCACACTTCGGTGACCTTTGGCTACCGTGATGCGCGCCAACTTGCGGAAGTGTTTCAAGGTAAGCAACCAGGCTATCGTTACGGACGCCAGGGCAATCCGACCGTTTCAGCTTTGGAAGATAAGGTCACAAAGATGGAGCAGGGCTTTGCCACCATCTGTTTTTCGACAGGCATGGCAGCCATCGCCGCCGTGGTCCAGGCCTTGTTGCGAGAAGGCGACCATATCGTTTCTTCGACTTTTCTTTTTGGGAATACCAATAGTCTGTGGCAGACGGTGAATGGGCAGGGGATTGACGTCGCGATGGTGGACGCAACCGATGTGAAGAACGTTGAAGCTGCCCTGACACCGAATACGCGTATGGTATTTGTCGAAACCATCGCTAACCCACGCACCCAGATTGCTGATCTTAAGCGTATCGGACAATTATGCCGGGACCGTGGCATACTTTATGTGGTCGATAACACGATGACTTCGCCTTATCTGTTCCGTCCGAAAATGGTCGGTGCAGGCTTGGTGGTCAACGCCTTGACGAAGTCGATTGGCGGCCATGGCAATGCCTTGGGCGGTAGTCTGACAGACACTGGATTATTCGATTGGACCCGCTACCCCAATATTTTTGACACTTACAAGCGTTATGTTCCGGCGCAATGGGGCATGGCGCAGATTCGTGCCAAAAGCCTGCGTGATTTTGGCGGTTCACTTGGACCGGAAGCTGCGCATCATCTTGCTGTGGGCGCAGAAACGATGGCGTTGCGTATGGAACGAGAATGCGCGAATGCGCTCGCCCTTGCGAAAATGCTGGAAGCCGACGAGCGTGTCGCTGCGGTGTATTATCCTGGCCTGGCATCGCATCCCCAGCATGTCTTGGCAACGGATCTATTTAAGGCATTTGGCGGCTTGTTTAGCTTCGAATTGAAAGAGGGCATCGATTGTTTCGACTATCTGAACCGTTTGAAGCTTGGTGTGCCAGCAAGCAATTTGGGTGACACCCGTACCTTAGTCATACCGGTAGCACATACGATTTTTTACGAGATGGGGCCGCAGCGCCGCGCCAGTATGGGTATTGCCGATTCACTGATCCGTGTATCGGTCGGTATTGAGGATACAGAAGATCTCCTGGAAGACTTCAAGCAGGCGCTGGACAACTAATTTCCTGACGAAAACAATTCACTGTGGAAAGTGGATTGTGGCTAAAATACGCGTGTGATTTTCCGTCAGTAAGGAGCGCGTATGGCACGGCCCGAGAAAGTCCGCCTCGGTGAAATTCTGGTGCAGCAAAAGCTGCTCTCCGAGGAGCAGCTCCAGTCGTCCTTGGCTGAGCAGAAGCGGACCGGACGCAAACTCGGGCGCGTGTTCATTGAAAATGGGTTCGTTACCGAAGAGCAAATTTCCGGTGCGCTCGCCAAGCAGCTCAATATCCCCTATATCAATCTCAAGTTTTACAACATCAATCCGGACGTGGTGCGCCAATTGCCGGAGACACAGGCACGCCGGTTTCGCGCTATTGCGTTGGAGGATCGTCCAAGCGGATTGCTGATCGGCATGGCCGATCCTACGGATCTATTTGCCTATGACGAAATTTCACGTACCGCAAAGCGTAATATCGAGCTTGCTGTCGTGAATGAAGGGGAGCTGTTACAGGCGATCGACAGAATTTACCGGCGCACCGGGGAAATCACTGATCTGGCCCGTGAACTGGAACAGGAGCTGGGCGATAGCCATGTTGATTTCGGCACGCTGGCCGGAGCTACTACGGGGGCGGAAGAGGCGCCGGTCGTCAAGCTTTTGCAGTCGGTGTTCGATGATGCGACCCAAGTCAGAGCATCGGATATCCATATCGAGCCACAGGCGGAACGTTTACAAATTCGATTTCGGATCGATGGCGTGCTGCATCTTCAGACAGAGGCCGATATTAAGATTGCGCCATCGCTCGCATTGCGCCTCAAGCTCATGTCAGAGCTTGATATTTCGGAGAAACGCTTGCCACAGGATGGGCGTTTTGCGGTCAAGGTCAAGCAGCAGCAGATCGACGTGCGTATTTCGACCATGCCGACGCAGTTTGGTGAATCGATCGTCATGCGTTTGCTCAATCAAGGTGGTGGCACGCTCAAACTTGATTCCATCGGCATGCCGTCCGCGCTGTTGAAAAGATTTCGTGCCATTTTGCAACGCCCGAATGGTCTGGTGCTTGTGACTGGGCCGACAGGCAGCGGCAAGACCACAACGCTTTATGGGGCGCTGGCTGAACTAAACTCCATGGAAAGAAAACTCATTACCGTTGAAGATCCGGTTGAGTACCGTTTGCCCGGCATTAATCAGGTGCAGGTGAATGAAAAGATTGACCTCAGCTTTGCGCGCGTTCTCCGTTCCGCATTGCGCCAGGACCCTGACGTCATTCTTGTAGGGGAGATGCGGGACCAGGAAACCGCGCAGATTGGCATGCGTGCCGCTCTTACCGGCCACTTGGTTCTCTCTACGCTCCACACTAACGATGCGGTAAGTACACCGGTGCGCCTTCTCGACATGGGTGTGCCTCGGTATATGGTGGCGACCTCGCTGCAAGCAGTGTTGGCACAACGCCTGGTACGCTTGATTTGTGAAAGTTGTGCGAAACCTTATACGCCCAAACCCAATGAAAACGAATGGCTAAAGTTTGAATTGGGCGATACAGTCGACGCGCGTCATTATCTACAGGGGTGCGGCTGTTCGCATTGTAACGGGACAGGGTATCGTGGTCGTACCGGTGTATACGAGATGCTCGAAATGACAGAAGCCGTCGCCGACGCTGCAAATCATCAAGATCCAGGGCATTTCATGAAAATCGCACAGGCAGAAATGGGTGGGCACACGTTGCGCCGCCATGCAGTGGCACTGGTCATCGCGGGGAAAACCACGATTTCCGAAGCAATGCGCATCAGCAACCAATTCGAGGATTGAGTGCCGTTTTTTGCTTACAAAGCCCGGGATGCCCGGGGTGAATTGCTGGAAGGGGTGCTGGAAAGCGCCGACAGCAATTCTGTTGCCGATCAGCTGATGAATACCGGTGTTACTCCGGTGGAGATCGTGCAAACGAACAAGCCGACATTGAATGCGGACAGCAAGCCATTCGCGCGCCTCTTTGAAGAAAAAGTGCGGCCGATCGATGTGCAGCTTTTCAGTCGTCAGATGTATACCTTGCTGAAGTCGGGAGTGCCGATTTTTCGCGGGCTCGCAGGATTGCAGGAATCAGCCATCAATAAGTCGTTTGCCAAGGTCCTTCAGGATCTGCGTGAGAGCCTTGATGCCGGACGCGAATTGTCTACGTCGATGCGGCGTCATCCGAACGTGTTTTCTTCCTTCTATGTCAGCATGGTGCGCGTGGGGGAAATGACGGGGCGGCTGGATGAAGTATTTCTAAGATTGTTTAACCATCTGGAGTTCGAGCGAGAGATGCGCGAGCGGATACGTACTGCGTTGCGTTATCCGACTTTCGTTATCGCCGCCATGGTGATTGCGATTGCTGTAATCAATATGGTGGTCATTCCGGCATTTTCCAAAGTGTATGCCGGTTTTAAGGCAGAACTGCCGCTCATGACAAAGATTTTGATAGGCAGCTCCAACTTTACGGTCCATTACTGGCCCGCCATTTTGATATTGGTGGTCAGTGGGCTGATGACATTCCGCTTTTATATCGGGACGGTAAGTGGCAGGTATAAGTGGGATCGGCTGAAGTTGCGTCTTCCGCTTGCGGGGCACATCCTTCAGAAAGGAACGCTCGCACGCTTTGCTCGTAGCTTTGCGTTGGCATCCCGTAGCGGTGTACCGATCGTACAAGCACTGAGTGTGGTCTCGCAGGTCGTAGACAATGCCTATATTACGGGACGAATCGAACAGATGCGCGACGGCGTGGAGCGGGGCGAGAGCGTGCTGCGCACTGCCGTGACGACAGGTGTGTTTACGCCAATCGTATTGCAGATGATCGCAGTAGGAGAAGAAACCGGCGAGCTCGATGATCTGATGGAGGAGATCGCTGGCATGTACGAGCGCGAGGTCGAATATGAAGTGAAGACACTCAGTGCCAGGATCGAGCCTATTCTGCTCGTTGGGTTGGGTATCTTGGTACTGATTCTGGCCTTGGGCGTATTCTTGCCGATCTGGGATCTTGGTCGGGTAGCGTTCAATCGGTAACCGTTGTCTTCTTATGCGTCGACATCACCTCATCCATCTATGACAGGCCAGCCTCATCCTCTCATAAGGCCCGTACGGTAATGCGCTATTCGCCCCTCAGGACGCCGGTTACTGGTTTTACTTTATTCGAGCTGGTGATTGTCATCGTCCTCGTGGCTACCTTTGCGGGCGTCCTGTTGGAGCGCTTTCTGACGTATCAGGAGATGGCAGAGAAAGCCGCCATGGAACAAACGGCGAGCGCAGCACGCAGTGCATTAACGATTCAATTGGCCGGCTTGATTGTACGAGGAAAGACAGAAGACATTCCCAAACTGACTACAGCCAATCCGATAGACCTCCTGACGGAGAGGCCAAAGAACTATGTTGGCGAATTCTATGAATTGAAGCCTGGAGAGATTCCCCCTGGAAGCTGGTACTTTGATCTGAAACGCCGGCACCTGGTTTATGTAGTGCGTAACGGTGCACACTTTATCCCTAACGAGAATGGCGACAAAGAGGTGCGCTACGAAGTCAGGGCGGTGTATAACAATTGGCTGAAAAGCGACAGCGGAAAAGGTGCGCAAAAAGAAATCGGTGGGATTGCGTTGAATGCAGTACAGCCATATACCTGGCAAGTGAATTAACCGAGAGCGGTTTGCTGATCAGTGTACGGGCCTCGCCGGCCGCCGCCAATCTCGGGCCTACGGTGCTCGGGGTACATCACGTACACGTCCGCTCCTCAGCCCGACCTTGGCTCCCATCATCAAACCCTCTAAGCAGCGTATTCCACGATGTCGGTCTCAATCGTCAACAAGGCCAACTCGGCGGCAACGTGGTTTATCACGCTAGTCCAGTCGTGTAATGCAGGTTGCCTAAAGATACGCATCGTTGGATACCAAGGCGAATCTTCTCTGTCGGTCATCCAGCGCCATTCGCTTTCGAAGCGGTTCAATAGCCACACTGGCTTGCCGAGCGCGCCGCATAAGTGGGCGGTAGAAGTATCGACGCTGATCACAAGATCAAGATTCTCTACCAGCGCTGCCGTGTCGAGAAAGTCATTGCACTCGGCGATGCAGTCCGTGATCAACCATTCTGCTTGCTCCAATCTCTCCGTAGCCTCAGCTTTTTGCAGACTGATGTAAGTGATTCTTGGAACGGCTTTCAATGGTTGAAAAGCCGCGAGTGGAATACTGCGCAGGAAATCTCGTGACATCATTTTGTTCCCCGCCCAGACTAGCCCTATCTTCTTACCTTTCATTGTTGAAAGACGGTCTTTCCACCTGTGTTTCAGGTTCTCCGGTACAAAGATATAAGGCACCTCGGAGGGGATTGTCTCTATGCTGATCTTCAGAAGATACGGCAAACTCGTCAGGGCGCAGTGATAATCGTAGGTCTGCTCAAGGAGTTCTGCTTCGGACCCGATCACTTTCACAGGATAAGGAACATGATCGAAGAGCCTCGCCAATGAAGGGCGTCCCCATAACATCAGGCGACTTGTGCCTTTGTTCACCAAATGCGGAAGGAAGCGCATCATCATGAGATTGTCGCCCAAACCTTGTTCCATCCAGACGAGAATCGTTTTGCCATGAAGATCCTGACCGGACCAGGCGGGGGCCCGGCAGATGTTGGAGAAATAATCGGCGTCGTAGTCAGGGTTATGGTTTTTATAGTCTTGAAACCTGGATTCGTATAGCGCAAAGCCCTCTTGGTAGTTCCCCTGTTGCAGGCGCAATATGCCGAGATTGAATTTTGCGGAAGTGTAATCTGGGTTAAGCGCTAACGACGTTTGGAAATGATGTTCCGCTTTGGCGAGTTCGCCCCTAACGAATAGGGCATAACCAAGCTGATTGTGTGCTACCCAATTATCTGGCTGTACAGCGATTGCTCGATCAAGATAGGCAACTTCTTCCTTGCTGTTCCCTTTGGTGCGATAGCAGAGTGCCAGATTGAACAGGGCAATGGGAAAGTCTTCTTGAATGGAAAGGACGGTATGAAAGCAGGCAATGGCTTCGTCGAGTTTTCCCTGGTCGCGAAAGATGCAGCCTAAGTTATTGTGGGCTTCGTAGTAGTCAGGCTTCAGCGATATCGCTTTTTCGAAGTAACGAATCTGCTCTTCCGTATTTCCATGGGCCTTATGCCAATTTCCTAAATTGAGGCATGCCGTAGCGTAATTGGGATTAATGGCTAAGGCCGCCAAGTAGCATTCCACCGCTTCACCAAAACGGCCCGCACGGTCCAACACAACGCCCAAATTATTATGGACTTCGTCGAACTGAGGATAGAGGGTCAAGGCGTCTTGGTAATGTCTTTCTGCAGCATCGAGGTCGCCACATTTCATGGCCTCATCGCCTAATTTCTTGTGTTCGTTTGCTTGCTTGCGCTGGTCTACCACCATCGCAGCAAGGGCACTTCCTTGGCGGTTATTGGCAAAAAGGAGTTTGTGCAATTTTTTTAACATGCCACCTTACCCCTGATTCGCTATCGTTCCCATTCACATATTGCACGATATTGCGCCAAGGAAGTGCTGCTCAA